>DASUJD010000091.1:0-30106 GCA_036279455.1 Rhodanobacteraceae bacterium
TGCACATGGGCCACGCGTTCCAGCAGACGATCATGGACGCGCTGATCCGCTACCACCGCATGCGCGGCGACAACACGTTGTGGCAGGTCGGCACCGACCACGCCGGCATCGCGACGCAAAAGATCGTCGAGAACCAGCTCGCCGCCGAAGGCAAGTCACGGCACGATCTTGGACGCGAGGCTTTCGTCGAACGCGTGTGGCACTGGAAAGAGGAATCCGGTTCCACCATCACGCGACAGATGCGCCGCATCGGCGCGGCGGCCGACTGGTCGCGCGAGCGCTTCACCATGGACGAAGGCCTCTCCGCCGCGGTGCGCAAGGTGTTCGTGGAGTGGTATCGGGCAGGCCTGATCTATCGCGGCAACCGGCTGGTGAACTGGGATCCGCTGCTGATGACCGCGGTGTCGGACCTCGAGGTCAACAACGTCGAGCGCGACGGTTCGATGTGGTACATCTGCTATCCCTTCAGCGACGGTCCGGTCGACGGCCTGCGCGGAATGACCATCGCGACCACGCGGCCGGAAACCATGCTTGCGGACGGCGCGCTGGCGGTGCACCCGGAAGACGGGCGGTACCGTCACCTGGTGGGCCGCTACGTGGACCTGCCGTTGTGCGATCGCCGGATTCCGATCATCGCGGATGAATTCGTCGACCGCGAGTTCGGCAGCGGCTGCGTCAAGATCACCGGCGCGCATGACTTCAACGATTACGAAGTCGCCAAGCGCCACGCCATCGGCATGATCATCATAATGACGCTGGACGCGCGCATGAACGACAGCGCGCCCGCCGCCTATCGCGGCATGGATCGCTACGTGGCACGCAAGGCGGTGGTCGCCGATCTGGAACATCAGGGTTTTCTGATCAAGGTCGAACCCCACAAGTACCAGGTGCCGGTGAGCCAGCGTTCGGATGCGGTGATCGAGCCGATGCTGACCGACCAGTGGTTCGTGGACCTCACCTCGGACAACGGGCGCAGCGCGATCACCCAGCCGGCGCTGGATGCGGTGCGCAATGGCGACATCCGGTTCGTGCCGGAAAACTGGACGACCACTTATACGCAATGGCTCGACAACATCCAGGACTGGTGCATCTCGCGGCAATTGTGGTGGGGGCACCGGATTCCGGCGTGGTACGACGAAGCCGGCAACATCTTCGTGGGTGAAGACGAAGCCGATGCGCGCGCACACGCGAGCGTGCCGCCGGTCGGCGCATTGCGCCAGGATGAGGATGTTCTGGATACCTGGTTTTCATCGGCGCTGTGGCCGTTCTCGACGCTGGGCTGGCCGTCCGACCAACCGGTGGAAAACGAACGCGGCGAGATCGTCGCCAACTGGCAAACCGACAAGGTGTTCCTGCCTAGTTCGGTGCTGGTTACCGGCTTCGACATCATCTTCTTCTGGGTCGCGCGGATGGTGATGACCACTCTTTATTTCACCAGGCAGGTGCCGTTTCGCGACGTGTACATCAATGCGATCGTGCGCGACGCAGAAGGCCGGAAGATGTCCAAGTCCAAGGGCAACACCCTGGACCCGCTGGACCTGATCGATGGCATCACCCTGCCCGCACTGGTCGAGAAATCCACCAGGTCGCTGCTGATTCCGCAGGTGCGCGAGAAGGTCGAAAAGCGCATCCGCAAGGAATATCCCGATGGCATTGCCGCGATCGGCACCGACGCGCTGCGCTTCACCTTCGCGGCGCTTGCCAGTTACAGCCGCACCATCAACTTCGATATCAAACGCGCGGAAGGCTACAAGGCGTTCTGCAACAAGCTGTGGAACGCGGCAAGGTTTGTGTTGATGAATAGCTCCTCCCCTCTGCCTCCGGGTACAGCTGCCATCCCTGGCCAAGAGCTCCGTGGTGGCGCGCAAGCGCCGGGCGAGGGTTCGGGTCTTGCGAGACATCCCGGCGAAACCGAACCCTCACCCCAACCCCTCTCCCGAAGGGAGAGGGGCTCACTTCCGACAACCGAAGCGGAGCGCTGGATCGTGTCGCGTCTGCACGCGACGCTTGCGGAAGTCGAACAACATTTCACGACGTACCGCTTCGACCATCTGGCACAGGCGCTGTACGAATTCGTGTGGAACGAGTACTGCGACTGGTTCCTGGAGCTGTCGAAACCCGCGTTGAGTGGCGACGATGCGGAAGCTGCTGCTTCGACCCGTCGTACCTTGCTGGTGGTGCTCGAAACCGCACTGCGCGCGCTGCATCCCGTCATTCCGTTCATCACCGAGGAAATCTGGCAGTCGGTGGCGCCGCAGCTGGGCCTGGAGGCAGCAAGCATCCTCGAACGCGCCTATCCGCGCGCGGACGAATTCGCGGTCGATCAAACGGCCAGCGCCGAGATCGAGTGGTTCAAGGCGGTGCTGACCGGCATACGCAAAATTCGCAGCGAAATGAACATCGTGCCTGGCAAGACCATCCCGTTGCTGCTGGCCGATGGCGATGCCGATGACCGTCGCCGCGCGGAGAAATTTTCAGCGCAGATCGAATTCCTCGCGCGCTGCGAGGCGCCGCGCTGGCTTGCGGCCGGAGAGGCCGAACCCGCAGCCGCAGCCGCCGTCGTGGGCAACGTGCGCGTCCTGATTCCGCTGGCAGGGCTGATCGACCTCGACGCCGAACGCGCGCGTTTGAACAAGGAAATCGCCCGCATCCAGGCCGAAATCAAGAAATGCCAAGGCAAGCTTGGCAATGCGAACTTCGTCGATCATGCGCCAGCCGTCGTGGTCGAACAGGAACGCAACCGGCTCGCGGACTGGAATACGCAACTCGGCGTATTGCGCGGACAGGCGGAAAAACTGGGCGCCTGAGCCGCACGCGTCTGGTGCAGCATTCGAGCTGGCCGGCCTCGTCAGCGCGCAGGTCGGGGTGAACGCAGTTTGCGAACCCCAACGCAGCCACCGTTGGGTTTCGCCTGACGAGCCCGGGCTCAACCCAACCTACGAACCCCTACTCCGCCGCGCCGGCTTCCTCGGGAAACAGCACGTCGATGAAGCCGAAGCGCGAGAAGTCGGTGATGCGCGAGGGATACAGGCGCCCTATCAGGTGATCGCATTCGTGCTGCACCACGCGTGCGTGGAAACCTTCGGCGGTGCGGTCTATCAGCGCGCCGCTCGGGTCCACGCCCTGATAGCGGATCATCGAATGCCGGCTGACCACGCCGCGCAGGCCCGGCACTGACAGGCAGCCTTCCCAGCCTTCCTCCATGTCGAGCGACAACGGCGTGATCAGCGGATTCAGCAGGATCGTGCGCGGCACTGCCGGAGCCTCGGGATAGCGGTCGGAATGTTCGAACCCGAACACCACCAGTTGCAGATCGACGGCGATCTGCGGCGCTGCCAGGCCAACGCCGTCGGCAGCCTGCATGGTTTCGAACATGTCGGTGATCAGGTCGTTCAACTCGGCGCTGCCGAACATCGTTGCCGGCACCGGAGGTGCCACGCGCAGCAGGCGCGGATCGCCCATTTTCAAAATTTCACGGATCATGTTGCTTCAGTCGGAATCAGCTGCGGGGCATGCGACGAAGGATCAGCCGCGGCGCCATTGCGAGAAAGTGGACCGCAATGCCGCTCGCGACCAGCGCGCGCATCAGCGGCTTGCGCGCGGCCGGGTCGAACTTCGTGAACCAGCGCCACATGCCGCGATGCTTATGGTAGCTCACGAACACCGGACGATGCGCGCTGGAGCCTCCCTTGGCGTGACGCACACGTACGTCGCCCGCCAGCAATACCTTGTAATCGGCGTCACGCGCACGCCGGCACAGGTCGAGATCTTCGCAGTGCAGAAAATAACTTTCGTCGAACCCGTGCAGCCGCTCGAATGCCGCGCGCGGCAGCAGCAGCAATGCGCCCGAAGCGTTCTCGACTTGGATGGTCTCATGCGGAATCGGCCCCGGCACGTCCACGCCCTCGTGGCCCGCGTTGTCCGCCTCGCGTTTCGAGCGCCCGGTCATCTCGTTCAATGACCGACGCAGCAACGGATCGCGCCGTCTTGAAGCCGGATCCGGCGTGCCGTCCGGGTCACACACCACTGCGCCGACCACCCCCGCATCCGGATACGCCTGCAGCACATCAAGCATCCGCGCAAGCGTGTCCGGCTCCATCATGCAGTCCGGATTCAGCAGCACGACCGCATCGCCGCGCGCCTGTCGTGCGCCGATGTTTGCTGCCGGTCCGAATCCCAGATTCGCGTGGTTGTACACCACGCGCACGCGCTCATCGTTCTGGTACGCGTGGGCAACGGCCTGGGGCACCCCGTCACGTGATGCATTGTCCACAAGGATCAATTCGACCGGCACGCTCGACGCCAGCGCACGCGAAACGCATTCGCGCAAGCTGACGCCGCTGTCGGCGGCGACGACGATGACCGATGCGAGCGAGGACATCCCCGCAGTCTAGGGCTTCGGGATCAGGAATGACGCGCCCATGCAAACATCTCCCGCAGCCTGGGCGGTGCACCGGCATTCAACAGGCCTCGCCGGAACACCCGGCCAGCACCATAAAGGACGACCAGCACCGTGAACAGCAACAAGGCCGTGGTGAAAACGTAATCGGTCAGCGGCGGCGGTGCCGCCGAGCGGCTCATCATCATGAATGGCGTCAGCGGCGGCACGTACGAGAGCACCCGTACCCACAGCGCGCCCGGATCCTGCGCCGCCGGCACCATCAACACCAACGGCAATACCAGGAACAGCATCACCGGCGTCATGTACGGTTGCGCTTCGCGAATGTTGTTGACCGACGCACCGATGGCGCCCATCACCGCGGCATAAAGCAGGAAACCCAGCACGAAGTAGATGAGAAACCAGATGATGTTCCATGCGGTGATGCCGGAAAGAACCTCCGACGCCAGGCTGCCGAGCGCGAACGCACTGCCGGCCGTCGCCAGCAGGCCAATGATGATCAGCAGCCAACTGCCCACCAGCGTGATGCCGACGCCCGCCACGCCGAGTGTCTTGCCCGCCATGATGTCGGACGGCTCGATGGCGGCCAGCAACATTTCGGCGATGCGGTTCGATTTTTCCTCGATGGTGGCCATCATCAGAAGCTGTGCGATCTGCATGATCGCGATGAACAACAGGTAGACGTAGCCCACTGGCAGCCACTGCGCGACCTTCTCTGCCGAGGTCACCGCCTTGTGGCCGTGCTCGGTCACCAGTTGCCCCTGAAACGTCACGCCCTCGCCCAGCCAGCGGGCCTGGTCCGGCGACAGTCCGGCCTTTGCCGCGCGACGCTCCTGCACGACCGCCGACACCTCGCCTGCAAACCAGTCGCGCAGGTCCGTATCGGTGAGATTGCGTGATGCGTAAGCGTAGGTCGCATCGGCCGCAAGCGGCTTGTCCGGGAACGTGAAGTAACCATCAAGCTTGCCCTGCGCCGTTGCATCCTGCAGTGATGCGGCAGGTGTACCGACGCGCTGGTAGCGCGCGACCGAAAGGCTGCGATCGATGTGCGCGGCTGCGACGGGCGTCAGCTGCGCGTACCAATGCCGAAGCGCATCACGCTGCTGCCAGATTGCCTGCGCGGCCGGCGATGTCGACGCCGACCCGCCACCTGCCAGAGCCTGGCCCAGCGCTGCGCGCGCCGCCGCATCGAGCTTCGCTGCCTGCGGTGCAAGTGCGGTCCATATCGGCGGCAGCTTTGCCGACGATACCTTGGCATCCTGCACGGCGAGATCGAGCAGCTTCGCGAAATCCTGACCTTCGATGCGTTGCTCGACAGCCTGCAGCAGCCAGCCGGAATGATCGACGACCGCGTACTGTCGCGCGCCGTGGAACTGCGCGATCAGGCCCGGCACCACCAGAAAGGCGAGGAAGATCGCCGGCGTGATCAGCAGGCTGATCCAGAAGCGCCGACGTCCGACATAGGCGATATAGTCGCGCCGCGCGACCAGCATGACGTTATGCAGCTTCACGGTCGTCTCCCACGGCTTCCAGGAACACCTGCTTCAGCGATGCCTCGCCGGTATCGAAGCGTCGCAGCCGCACGCGTTCGACCAGCGCCTCCAGCAGGGCCTGGGTATCGGCGCCCGGCAGCAGCCGCAATTCGGCGTGGCGCCCCGAATCGTCGGCCGATGCGACACCCGGCAATTCGCGCCATTCGCCGGCATCGCCCTCGTAGTCGAGCGAGACCGTGCGATTGGCGCCAGCCTTCACTTGCGCCAGCGTGCCCGCGCGCTTGTGTTGGCCTCGGTCGATGATCACGACGGAATCACAAATCTGTTCGGCGTGCTCGACCACGTGCGTGGAAAAAATCACGGTGCGACCTTCGCGCTTGAATTGCCTGATGAGCGAGAGCACGACTTCCGCATTCACCGGATCGAGTCCCGAGAACGGCTCATCCAGCACCACCAGCTCGGGGTCGTGCAGCAGCGTCGCGATCACCTGCGCCTTCTGGCCCATGCCTTTGGACAAGGTGTTGCATTTCGCGTTGAGGTTGGCTTCGAGCCCGGCGGCGGTGAGGCGCGTGCGTGCCCGTGCCGTGGCCTCGCGCCGGTCGAGCCCGCGCAGCTGACCGAAATAACTCACCATGTCGAGCACGCACATGTCCTTGTACAGGCCGTTCTCCTCCGGCAGGTAGCCGGTGCGTGCGCGCACGTCCTCGGGCTTGCAGCCGCCCAACACGCTCACGCTGCCGGCATCGGGCTTGAGGATGCCGGTGATCATGCGCAGGGTGGTGGTCTTGCCGGCGCCGTTGCGCCCGAGAAAACCGTAAATGCTGCCCGTGGGCACGTTCAGCGAGAGTTGATCGACGGCGGCATGCGCGCCGAAAAACTTGCTGGCAGCGTGGATCGAGATGGCATCGGACACCGGCAGCTCCCTGATCGCGGTCGCCGAATTGTACGGGTATGCCGCGCCGCTGCCTCGTGACACCTGTCACCGGAATGCCCGACAGCCCTGCGCAATCCCGCGACCACAAACGCGTCGACAGGCGTCATCGCGCGTCCCCAGCATGAGAGACAACCAACACCCGACCACGTTCACGGCCAAGCTACCACGGCTCATAAACGCAGCCGCCGTGCAACTCGCTACGAGTAGCGGCCCGCGGGGCTCACTTTTGTATCGAGAAATCATGGCACCGTGTTTAGGTCGACACACAGGATCAGTCCACTTTGCCATCAACCAAATCATCCACAAACTCCGACACCGGCTCGACGCCTGACACCCACAATCGATCGCGGGCGCGCGTGCAGGCGACGTACAGCAGGTGCCTTTCGGTGTTGTAGACCTCCTCGAGGTCCGCGTCGTCCGCAATGGCATCGATGCGCGTCTGTGAAGGGATCACTTCGTCGTCGCAGGCCATAACGGTGACGACCCTGAACTCCAGCCCCTTGGCAAGGTGCATCGTGCTGATGGCGACCTTGCCAGGTTCCGTTCGCACGCGCTCATCGAGTATCTGGCACCCCATGCCGGATGCGTTTACGGATTCCTGCGCGCGGTCGAGCTCCGCATGCGAACGAACGAACACCGCCATCTCGTTGGGTGGCATGCCTTCGCTCGCGCGCGCCGCAAGCCATTCGCCGACCGCGGCGGATTCCTCCGTCGCGTCGTCGAAAGTGTGGACCTCGGGCTCCGGCCCATTGAACACGGAAACCGTGCCCCTGCGTTCTTCCTGGTTGCCGTCCACGTCAGCGACCACCGGATCGAGCAGATGATCCGCGTGCATGCGGATCTGATGCGATGTGCGGTAATTCACGTGCAACGTGCGGGCGCGACCGCGGATGTCCACGCCTTGCGACTTCCACGAGAACGGCTGCTGGAATATGCGCTGACCAAGATCGCCGGCGAAGAACAATCCATTCGGCCGGTCGCCTCCCAGCGCGGCGAGGAACCGCAACTGTGCCACATTGATGTCCTGCGATTCGTGCACCACCGCAAAGTCGTACGGCGGCCGATCCCGCCTGGCCAATTCGTCGGCAAGGCGCGCGAACATGCCGGCACGGGTGATCTTGCCCTCGGTCTCCAGCCTGGCGAGCAAGTCAGCGTAAATCGCCCAGAGTGTCTCGCGCCGGTTCTCGGGCAGCCGTGTCCGGCGGCCGAGCCGCTGAACATCGCGATAGGCTTCCCATGATCGCAACTGCCAGGCGTCCACGACATCGTTCCACTCCGAGCGCAAGAACGCATCGCTGAATCCGTGTCCGGGATGCGCCTTCGACGCATTGTCCAATAACGTGTTGACCTCTTGCGGCATGGCCAGTCGCAACGAGCCGAACGCTGTCTTGTACAGCCGTTCACCAACGGCATCCATCGAATACACGTCGATGCGTTCGGCGAGACGCGGCTCGTTGCCGATCAATCGCCGCAACTTCACCCTCAGTGCATTGGCCAGCGCATCGGAAAAGGTGGTCAACAGCGCGCGGCTTTCAGGATACGCTCGTGCCAGATACACCGCGCGGTGCAGTGCCACGATGGTCTTGCCGGTGCCGGCCGACCCGGAAACCCGTGCCGGTCCGCTGTAGTTCCTGTCCACCCACTCGCGTTGTGCGGGATGCAGGAAAATTGCCCACTTGTCCCACGGTGCGTCCAGCGCACGTTCCAGCTCTGCGCTGCTTTCGATGGTGCGGAAGCGGCGATTGCGCTTCGGGGAAAAGTCGCCAGCGATCGACCTGCTCGCGCACCTGCCGGATGATCGCGGCCTGTGCATATTGCTGGTTTTCGGTTGAAAGCCCTGCGTCGTTGCCGAGGGCGAGGTCACCTTGCTTTCCTTGGCCTTGCTGGCGCCGGGGCTTCGGAATCGGCGTGACGAAGTCGGCGGGGCGCCGACTGTCGATGATTTGCTGGGTGGGTTGGCCGGTGCCGTCGAGCTCCCAATAACGCTTCGGGTACTCGTACGGCGAATTCAGAATCGGATGCTCAAAAAAAGGATTCTCCATGTTCATCCCCCTGTGCTGCCCATGGTCGCTGATTCATGCAGCATCCGCAGGAAGGGTAGCGGCTTTGCATCGCTTATGGGAAAGCGATGCATTCCCGGCGCAGCGCATGTGCGGTTCCGCGTGAATCCTCGCGCACGTTCGAGACAGGATATGGATTCGTGAGCGGGTTCGGCCGTCCTCTGCACGGCAACATCGCGATAGCTGCCGATTTGTCCCTAGCATTCGACTACATTCACCGCAAGCCCGCCCCGGCTGGTTTCCTTGTACTTGTCTTTCATGTCGCGGCCGGTGTCGCGCATGGTCTTGATGACCTTGTCCAGCGATACCCGGTGCTTGCCATCGCTGCGCATCGCCATGCGCTGGGCGTTGATGGCCTTGACCGAGCCCATCGCGTTGCGTTCGATGCACGGAATCTGCACCAGCCCGCCGATCGGGTCGCAGGTGAGCCCGAGATTGTGTTCCATGCCGATCTCGGCGGCGTTCTCGACCTGGTGCACGCTGCCGCCCAGCGCCGCGACCAGCGCCCCGGCCGCCATCGAACAGGCCACACCCACCTCGCCCTGGCATCCGACTTCGGCGCCGCTGATCGAGGCGTTTTCCTTGTAGAGAATCCCGATCGCGCCGGCGGTGAGCAGGAAATCGATCACGCCCTGCTCGTCCGATTTTGGGCAGAATCGGTCGTAGTAATGCAGCACCGCGGGCACGATGCCGGCCGCACCGTTGGTGGGCGCGGTGACCACGCGGCCGCCGGCGGCGTTCTCTTCGTTGACGGCGAGCGCGTACAGGTTCACCCAATCCAGGATGGTGAGCGGATCCTTGAGCGCTGCTTCCGGCCGGTCGTGCAGTTCATCGTACATCGCCGGCGCACGACGCTTCACGTGCAGGCTGCCCGGCAATTCACCGGGCGAACGCAGCCCGCGCGCGACGCAATCCTGCATGGCCTTCCAGAGCACCAGCAATCCTGATCGGACTTCGGCCTCGCTGCGCCACACCTTCTCGTTTTCCAGCATCACTTGCGCGATGGTCATGTTGTGCGTCTCGCACAATGCCATCAACTCGTCGCCGGAATGAAATGCGAACGGCAGCGGCGTGGTGTCGGCGACGATGCGGTCGGCCGCGGCTTCGTCGGCGTTGACCACGAAGCCGCCACCCACCGAATAGTAATCACGCGAGACGATCATGGCGCCGGCATCGTCGTACGCGATGTAGCGCATGCCGTTGACGTGGTACGGCAGCTTCTGGCGCTTGTTCCAGATCAGGTCGGTCTTTTCGTCGAACGGGATTTCGTGCATGCCGTGCAGGCGGATGCGTCCGGACGTGCGCACGCGTTCCAGCAGCGGCGGAATGGCATCCGGATCGATCCGATCCGGCCAGTTGCCTTCCAACCCGCACAACACCGCCTTGTCGGTGCCGTGACCACGCCCCGTCATCGCCAGCGAACCGTACAACTCCACTGTCACACGCGCGACGCGCGCCATGTCGCCGGTTTGCACCAGCCATCGCTCGGCGAAACGCGCCGCCGCGCGCATCGGCCCGATCGTGTGCGAGGACGACGGCCCGATGCCGATCTTGAAGATGTCGAAGACGCTTACTGCCATTTGCGAAAACGCCCGAAACGAAGCGGCTATTCTACGCTTCGCAAGGCGGGAAAGCCGGGTGGGAGATGGGTGGTGGGGTGCGAAAATGGCGCAACCGGGCGCCCAGCCAGCGACAAACCCCACTCGTCATTCCGGGACCGTGCGCGGCCACGCCGCGAACGGGGCCCGGAATCCAGCTCTTCGAGGGTGTGGCCGTGGATTCCGGGTTCTGCATCGGACGATGTCCGACGCAGCCCCTGAATGACGAGCCGTTTTTCACGTCAAGGCCATGGGTGCAAACGCGATGCTCATCCTCTACCAACGCGACGACTGCATGTTGTGCGACGAAGCCGTCGAGCTGCTGGCGCGCGCGCAAGCGCCGGATTTCGAAAGCGTGTGGATCGACAACGATTCCGAACTCGAAGCACGCTACGGCGAGCGTGTGCCGGTGCTGCGGGATGACAACAGCGGTCGGGAACTCGGTTGGCCGTTCGACGCGGCGGTGCTGCGCGCGTTTCTGGGCGACAAGCCTTAGAACTTGTCCGTAAATAACGAAACCGTTCGTGTTGAGCGTAGCGAAGCGAAGCTTCGCGAAGTCGAAACACCGGAATCCCGCATCCGTTGCACTTCGACTCCGCGCCTTCGGCGCTACGCTCAGTGCGAACGGCTATTTACGGACAAGTTCTTAGACACGGATCACAGCCGGTTCATTTGCTTTTGTCCGGGCCAATCCGTGTCAAAAAGGTCAAGGGTGCAACAACAGGTGGCCACGCACGGTCACGCCGTTGCCGATCATGGACGGGTCGGCCCATTGTCCAGCCCCGACGCCGAAGTCGAGCCGTTTCAGTTGTGCAGTCACGTCCAGCGTCGCGGAATCGCCGTGCGGCTCGAACGTCACGGTCAAAGCTACCGGCTTGCTGACGCCGCGCAGGGTGAGCACACCGTCGGCGATCACCTTGCCGCCCGCGGCTGCATGAAACGAGCTGGTGACGAAATGCGCGCGCGGAAACTTCGCGGTGTCGAAGAAATCCGGGCCCAACGCGGTATGGTCGCGCTCGCCGTTCCGGGTATCCAGGCTCGTGATGTCGACACTGACGTCGAACTTCGCGTGCGCGAGATCGTTCGGGTCATAGGTGATCTGCGCATCGAAACGACGGAATTGCCCGGTGTATTTGACGTTCTGGTAGGTGTTGGTGAACGTCAAGGTGCTGTGCGCTGGATCGACCTGCCAGGATTTCGCCAGTGCCGGCGCGGCCATGGCCAGCATCGCCATTGCGCATATCCATCCGAACGTTTGTCTCATCGTGTGTCTCCGGTTTTCCTGCGCGGGCCCGAAATCATGCGTCGCAACACATCATCCCGCTGCCGGAAGTGATGCCACAGGGCCGCGCCAACGTGCGCCACCAGCAAAGCCACCAGTACCCAGAACAATACCTGATGCAGCAGCAAGGCGCGTGGCTTCCAGAGCGGAGCGTAACCGTCCGTGAGGCCCGGGATGTTGAAAAATCCGAACCAGACCAGCGGTGCATTGGATGCCGAATTGAACCACCAGCCGGAGAGCGGAATTGCCAGGATCAGCACGTACAACGCAAGGTGCATCGTGCGTGCGGCATTGCGCTGCCAGCGTGGCATCGTGGGCGGATCGGCCGGTTTTCTTTCACCGAGACGCCACACGATGCGCAGCAGCACCAAGGCGAGGATTGTCATGCCGATGGACTTGTGCCACGCGAACACCCGCACCTTGGCGGGCGTCACGCCCATCTGCACCATCGTGAGGCCGATCACGGCCTGCGCGACGATCAACACCGCGATCAGCCAGTGGAATGCGCGCACCAGCGCGCCCCAGCCGCTGTCAGTGCTGCGCAGCCGCACGCGCCTTCTCCACGGCCTGCCGGTAATCGGATTGTGCGCGGCCGTCCCGCTTGGCCTCGATTTCAAACCGCAGCATCACCGTGGTCCCGACCGCGTGCGGGAACGCGGTCATCCCGAAGCGCGTGCGGTCGAGCTTCGCGCGGCCGGAAAAACCGGCAATGGTCTCGAAGCCGAACATGGTAAAGCCGACCCTGTTGACGGTGAAATCGACCTTGACCGGCAGCGTCACTCCGTGCAGCGTGAGGTCGCCGTCGATCTCGCCCGTGTCCGTGCCGGTCTTCGTCACCTTCCCGCTCTCGAAATGCGCCAGCGGAAACTTTTTCGTATCGAAAAAGTGTCGACCCGTGACTGCGGCATCCCAACCCTTGTCGCCGAGATCGACCGAAGCGAGATCGATATCCGCAACCACTTTTGACGCAGCCCAGTCGTCCGGATCGAAACGCACCCAGCCGCGCGCGATCGCCAGCCTGCCTACCGGATTCGAATACCTGTCGTGACTGACGCTGAACAGCACCTGCGAGTGCACGCTGTCGATGCGGTAGTCGTGCGGATGTGCATGCGCGACGCCGGCGATGCAAAACGCCAAAGCAGCAACCAGGGTCAGCAGTCCACGCATCCGCAAATATCCGCCTTTGAATCGAGCATACAGGTAGAGACCGGCGCGGGAGCGCTGCCATCACACGCACGTCGGCGAAAATTCCGGCATCATCGCGGTTTGGACATCTTGCAAGGGGGTACGATGTTCGCAACGCTATTGCTGGCGGGCGCACTCACCAACGCTGCGCCGACAGCAGCACCGACGCTTTCTCCTTCAGCCGTACCAGCGACGCCGATCTTTCGCAGCTATGGCGTGGCAGACGGCTTGCCGTCGGCCCAGGTTTACGTCGTCACCCAGGACCACGCGGGTTATCTCTGGATCGGTACGCACGCGGGACTGGTGCGCTACGACAGCCGCAAATTCCGGGTGTTCCGCCACGACCCGAAAAATACTTCCTCGTTGCCGACCAACGACATTTCCGCGGTGCTGGTCGATCACGCCGGTCGGGTGTGGGCCGGCGGTGGAGGCTCCGGGCTCAACCTGTTCGAACCCGCGACCGGCGGTTTCAGGCACTGGCTGCACGACCCGGCACGCGCCGACAGCCTGCCGGGCAACGACGTGATGGCGATTGCGCAGGACGGCTCCGGGGCGATCTGGGTCGGGATTTACGCGGGCGGCTTGAACAAGCTGAAGGCGGACGGCAAGGGTTTCGCGCATTGGCGCCACCATGCCGGCGATCCTGCCAGCCTGGTTTCGGACAACGTCACCTCGCTTGCGCCGACGCCCGATGGCGGTCTCTGGATCGGTACCGATGCAGGGCTCGACCGCATGGACAGGCAAGGCCGGATTCGATTGCTGACACTGCCCGGTGCAAACACCCAACCCGGCGTCTGGCAGGTGCGCGCCGCTGATGGCGGCGTGGACGTCGCCACCAGTGCCGGTCTGTTTCACGTCGATGCGGCCGATCACGCGCAGCGGGTCGGTTCCGCGCGGGAAGCCTTTGCCAGCCTGCGCGGAAATGACGGTGTCCTGTGGATTGCACAACGCGGTGGCCTTGTCCGAATCGGCGCAGACGGCAACCACTTCGAACAACCCACGCCGGGCGTGGCAGGCAGCCTGCCGGGACACCTGCCTTCGGGCTTGTTTCGCGATCACGAAGGCGGTTTGTGGGTGGCCACGCTGGATGGCGGCCTTGCCTATCTTCCGCCGCAGTGGCGCGCGTTCAGCATGTACCGCCACGTTCCAGGCGACCCCGCCAGTCTTGCCAAGGACCGCGTGCGCGCGCTGGCGCTGTCGGCCAATGGCACGTTGTGGGCAGGTGGTGCCGGGATGCTGGACCGGATCGACCCGTTCACGGGCATGGTGCATCACATCCCCATACCCGGTCTCGCCCACATGTCGATCTCAGCGCTGGCAGAAGACGCAAGCGGTCGTCTGTGGATCGGCAGCCACAAGGGTTGTTTCATGTGGGATGGGAAACGCCTGCGGGCGATCGCCGCGGGCAACCCGGCACTCAGACACGGCGTATGGCGGCTGCTTGCGGCGCATGACGGCGCGATCTACTTCGCCGGCGTGGGCACCGGCGTATTCAAGGTCGATCCGCGAACCCTCGCGATCCAGCCGCTCGCACCACCGGGCAAACGGGAAGCCGCCCGCGAAATCGGACAACTTCGCGAAGCCGCCGATGGTTCGATATGGGCTGCGAGTCACGCCGGTCTGGCGCGATTGGACCCCGGCGCCGGCGCTTTCGCGTTCGTGCCGGGCGTGGCAGGTGGCGCGGTCGATGCCTTCGCGTTCGGCTCCGACAACACGTTGTGGGTCGCCCGCACCGGCAGTCTGCAAAGCTATCGCCTCGGGCACGGCCGCGCCACGCCGACGGCTGAAATCGGCAGCGCCCGGGGCTGGCCGGACTCCGGCGTACTGGGTCTGCAGGTCGGCGCAAAAGGTCGCGTGTACGCGCTCGGGGTGCGCAACCTGCTGGCGTACGACCCGCAAGCCCGCCAACTGCATATCTTCGCCACGGCGGACGGGCAGGCCACCGCGGACTTCACCGGCGATGCCCTGTCGGCCAACGGCCATGGCCAATTGTTCGCCGGCAGTCTTGCGGGCGTCATCGGCATCCGCACCGGCCAACTGCCGTGGCGTCAAGCGGAGCCGAAACTCGCACTCGAATCGGTGGGGATACGCCGCAATGGCAAGCTGGTGCAACTCGATCCCGGCAAGCCGATCGATCTCGACTGGCACGACCGCGAGCTCACCGTCACCGCACAGGTGATGTCATTCATCGACCCCGCCCGTGACGATTACCGTTTTCGCCTGCAAGGCTTCGATCCGGACTGGGTGGACACCGGTGTCCGCAACGTGCGGGAATTTTCGGTGCTGGAACCGGGGCGCTACCGCTTGCTGATCAGCGGTCGCACGGGGAACGGTTCCTGGAGCGCGCCCGTGACGGCTTTCTCGCTGCGGGTCAAGGCGGCGCCATGGACCACGCCCTGGGCATGGACGCTGTACGTGATCATGGCGACCGTGTTGCTGGCGTGGATCGTGTGGGCGCTGCGGCGTCGCCTGCAGCAACAGCACCGGCTCGTGCTGAGCGAAGAACGCCAGCGCATCGCCGAACAGGCCAACACCGCCAAGTCGCGTTTCCTCGCCAACATGGCGCACGAAATCCGCACCCCGCTCACCGGCGTGCTGGGCATGACCGAACTGCTGCTGAAGACGCAACTCGACAACCACCAGCATCAATACGCCGATGCGATCCGCCGCTCGGGCGCACTGTTGTTGCGCCACGTCAATGATGCGCTGGACGTGGCAAGAATCGAGGCAGGCCGGCTGGCGCTCAACCCCGCACCGTTCGATCCCGCAACGATCCTGCGCGAAGTCGCCGAAGCCGATGCCGGGATCGCGGCACAGAAGCAACTCGCCATCGACGTGCTGATCGCACCCGACACGCCACGCGCGGTGCGCGGCGATGCACAACGCGTGCAACAAATCCTGTTCAACCTCACCCACAACGCGCTGAAGTTCACCAGCCGGGGCGGAATCACGCTGAAACTGGAGCGCGGCGGCGACGGCATCACGTACAGCGTGATCGACAACGGCCCCGGCATGACAGCCGAAGAATGCGCAAGGATTTTCCAGCGTTTCGAGCAGACCAGTCGCGGGCGCCTGCAACGCGGCAGCGGGCTTGGTCTCGCGATCAGCCACGAACTGGTCGGCTTGATGGGCGGTCGTATCGGGGTGGAGTCCATGCCCGGACGCGGCAGCACTTTCCGAGTGCAACTGCCGCTTCCCGCCGTGACGCCTGCGGATGCCGCGGCAGTCATGCCGCAGACGACACCTGTGCCGGCCACCGGCAACCCGCGCGCGGGCGAGGCGTCGACCCGCCCGCGCATTCTGCTGGTCGAGGATGATCCGGTCGCGGGACAGGCCATCGCGGGCCTGATGGAAGCCTTCGGCTATGCGGTGACGCTGGTGCCGCAAGCGCTGACTGCGCTGGCGGTGAGCGACGATGACGGTGCGTTCGCGGCAATGGTGTTCGACTTCGATCTGCCGGGGATGGACGGTTGCGAATTGGCCAGACTGCTGCGCTGGCGCGGCATCGCCACGCCCATCATCGCCCTCACGGCCGGCGCCCACGGCGACGAGGAACAACGGGCCCAGGCAGCGGGCATGAATGCATTCCTGCGCAAACCGGTGTTGTCCGAAGCATTGCGCGAAACGCTGGAGCGTTCGCTGCGTACACCCGCGTGAAATACTGCCCGGCCACATGGCGGTTGCGCCCGCACCGCTACACTGGCCCCCCGAAAGACGCCGGCCGCGCGCTCGGCAGCCTGCCGTCATCGGTGTCCGTTTGTCCGCATCTTCAGCAACCGGGCTGATGATGAGGCAAACACCGGATGCCACTGTTGATTCGCCGGGACCGATGTTCCGGGCAATCCTGCAATATCCAGACACCCGCTTCCACCACAATGCCGCGCCTTTCCATCCTCGATCGCTACATCCTGCGTGAGTTCCTGATCGGCAGCCTTGCGGCCATCATCGTGCTGCTGGTGATCTTCACCGGCAGCACCTTCGCGAACGTGGTGAACAAGGTCGCCACCGGGCAGCTGCCGGGCTCGGTGATGTTCACGGTGCTGGGTCTGGATCTGGTCGACACCCTGCAGGCGCTGCTGCCCATGGGCATGTTCCTGGGCATGCTGCTCGCCTTGGGAAGGATGTACCGCGACAGCGAAATGCATGTGCTGTCCACGTCCGGATTCGGCCCCAGGGGATTGCTGAAACCCGCCGCCATCTTCGCGGTCGGCGCCGGCATCGTGGTCGCGCTGGTGGCACTGTGGCTGGGCCCGCTGTCGAACCGCGCCTCCAATGCCGAAGTCGAACAGGCCAACCGCTCGGTGATCGCCGTGGGCCTGGAAGCCGGACGTTTCACCAGTCTCGCGGGGCGCAACGGCATTCTGTTCGCGAACAAGGTGAGCCCCGACGGCACCCGGCTCGGCAGGCTGTTCGTCGAAAGCGAGCAGACCGGCAAGGACGGCGCCGTCAACATCAGCGTGATCACCGCCGATCGCGGCGACCTGTTCCATGAAGGCCAGCAGGGCAACCGCTTCATCGCGCTGCACGACGGCCACCGTTACGACATACGCCTCGGCCAGGACAACTGGCGGGTGATGCAATTCCAGCGTAACGACATCGCGCTGTCCCAGCCCGCCGACGACAGCGACCAGGGTGATCCCGAAAGCCTGCGCACCACTGCCTCGCTGATCGGCGACCACGACCCCGCCGCGCAAGCCGAACTGCAGTGGCGCATCGCAATCCCGTTCGGGCCGCTGGTGCTGGCGATGCTGGCGCTGCCATTGTCGCGCCAGGCCCCGCGCTCATCGCCGGTCGGCCGCATCCTGATCGCGGTGCTGGCATACCTTGTGATCTTCGACACGATGACGCTGGTGCGGAACTTCATCGCCAGCGGCAAGCTGGCTGCGCCGATCGGAATGGGGTGGGTGCTGCTGCCGGTATTCGTCGGCGCGGCATGGGCGTTCGCGAAGCAATACGGCACGCGCAAGCCAGTCGCTTCGACCGGGGCCGGTGCGTGACCGGCGGCTGGCAACGCCTGCGCATCAAGCGTGCCGATCTGTTGATCGCACGCAGCGTGCTGGGCGGATTGCTTCTTACCTGGCTGGTGCTGACCGGCCTCGACACCGCCATCGAGTTCGCCAGCCAGATCGGCAACATCGGCCACGGCGGCTATTCGCTCGGCGCGGCGGTCACCTCCATCCTGCTTACCGTGCCGCGGCGCGTGTACCAGTGGTTCGTATTCGCGGCGCTGATCGGCAGCCTGATCGGGATCGGCGCGCTGGCTGCGAGTGGCGAGCTCACCGCGCTGCGCACGGCCGGAATGTCAAAACTCAGGATCAGCCTGTCGGTAATCGGGTTGGCATTCATCTTCACAGTCGGCGCATTCGTGCTCGGTGAAACCGCCGCTCCGGCGGGCGACCAGCGCGCCCAGGAAATCCAGTTGCGGCGCACCGCCGGCCAGTTGCACATGCGCCAAGGCAGCGGCCTGTGGGCGCGCGACGGCGACGACATCATCAATGCCAAGGCGGCGCTGGCGCACCTCGTGCACGGGCACCCCCAGGTCGAGCTCGCGGACGTGCGCGTGTTCGGCTTCAACGACAGCGGCGAGTTGACTTCGTTCCGCCAGGCGAAGCTGGCCACACAGGAAGGCAAAGCCTGGATCCTGCACGACGTGCGCGACACCCGCGTCTCGGCTGGCGGCGCCGTCAGTGCCACCCACCCGCAGCAAGCGTGGCAAACCTCGCTCGATCCCAGGGTGCTGGAAGCTTCGGTGCAACACCCCGAGTACCTTTCATTGCGCGAGCTGTCGCGCAATATTGCCTATCTGCGCTCGAACCGGCAGAACCCGGCCGCATACCTGAACGCGTACTGGACCCGCGCGTTCTATCCGATCGACACCTTGCTTCTGCTGCTGTGCGCGTTGCCGTTCGCATTCGGCACGCTGCGTTCGGGCGGGCTGGCCAAACGCGTGTTCATCGGCTTGATCGTGTCAATCGCGTGGTATTTCGTCCAGCGCGCGATCATCAGCACCGGCACCGTGTTCGGGGCGCCGCCATTCGTCGTGAACCTGATTCCGGCGCTGCTGCTGCTGGCGATTTCGGTGTGGTATTACCGGCGGGCTTAGCGGTCATCGTTATCCAATGATGCGTGATGACATCCATGTCTTGATTCCGCGCATCTCCTGACGCGCGGGCGACTTTTGTTCGGCAAAAGTCGCCAAAACCATTGCGCCCGGCATGATGGTTTCGCCGACGTCGTGTCGGCTCAACTGTCCTTGGTGCTCGCCGAGCGGCAGCCGCGCCGAACTCGGCCATCCTTGGCCTCGTTCAAAGCAAGAGCCGACAATCTGATTTGCCCCATCACGCGCACACGACGTGCGCCAAACGGGGCCCCTCGAACACGGCGAACGAACGACGGAATTGCCCGAAGGGTGGCCCGCACGATGCGGGCCAGTTCGCCGCAGGCCCATGGATGGGCCGTCGGCGAACCCCGGCGTGCGCGAGCAAATCCGAAGCACATGGATGTGCGAAGGACGTGTTCGCGGGGTGGCCTTCTCTTTGGTGACTTTCTCTTGGCCACGCAAGAGAAAGTTACGCGCGCGCCGGGAGGCGCACGGAATCAAGGCGAAATGCCTCCCGGCAAACAGCAAAACCCGCAAGTTCAAAAGCGCGTCATGCGCGTCCCGCATACCCGGTCGTGCCAGGTGCGCCGGTCGGCGTCGAAACACGCGTACCAGAAACCGCATCCGACGACCGCAAGCGACACCAGTGCCAGCACAAAGCGCAGGGTTGCGGTGCGCGTATCGATGCGCGTGCCGGCCTCGCGAACCAGCTTCACTCTCCACGCACGCATGCCGATGCTGGCGCCGACCCGCACCCACGAAACCACGAAATAAGCGGCTGTGACAACCAGCAGCCACAGGCTCAGCAACGCGTGCAGCACCGGCTGCGGATGTTGCGGGTCATAGACGCCGTGGAAGGCAAGCACCCACAGGCCCGAGGCGACGATCCACAATCCGATCAACGGAAGCAAGTCGTACAGCATCGCGGCGAAGCGCCGCCACAGCGGAGCGGGGTTGATGTCGGCAGGAGAATCAGGGGTCGGGGACATGGCGGGGCTTGCGGCGGAAAGACGTGCGCGTCAGCATCGAATGATGACGGATTCCGCTGCCGGCATCGACCCAGGTGATCGTGCCGCCATCGAGGCGTTCCTCGAAGGCGTGTGGTCGCGCGACGGCCTCGCGGACCTGACCCTCGCCGATTATCGCGGCGATCTCGAACGCTGCGCCACATGGCTGGCACAGCATGCGAACGGACTGCTCGGGGCCAGTCGCGAGGACCTGTTCCGCTATCTGGGTGCGCGCAACAAGGCCGGCATTGGCGCGCGCACCAACGCAAGGGAATTGACCGCACTGCGACGCTTTTACGGTGAGCAGGTGCGCCGCAACGCGGCGTTCGAGGATCCCACGTTGCTGCTCGATACACCGAAACTACCGCGCACACTGCCCAAGGCATTGGCCGAGCGCGAAGTCGAAGGCCTGCTGGAAGCGCCCGACGCCGGGACAACCGTCGGTTTGCGCGATCGCGCGATGCTGGAACTGATGTACGCCTGCGGGTTGCGTGTCAGCGAACTCGTGAGCCTTCCGTTGGCAGGCTTGAATCTGCGCCAGGGCGTGCTGCGAGTCACCGGCAAGGGCGGCAAGGAACGCCTGGTGCCGATTGGCGAAACCTGTGCGGATTGGCTGACCCGTTATCTGCGCGAAGCGCGCCCCGCGCTGGCCAGGGGGCGTGAAACGCCCGCGCTGTTTCTTTCCAATCGCGCGGCGGGCATGACCCGGCAGATGGCGTGGACGATCGTGAAAAAACATGCATCGGCCGCCGGCATCGCGGCCAAGCGCATTTCACCGCACGTCCTCAGGCATTCGTTCGCGACCCATCTGCTGAACCACGGCGCGGACCTGCGCGCACTGCAGATGCTGCTTGGCCACAGCAATCTTTCGACCACGCAAATCTACACGCTGGTCGCGCGCGAGGAACTGAAAAGGCTGCACTCGCAGCATCATCCGCGGGCATAGGCACCCCCTTCGGCACGAAGGGCGGAGCGAAGCGAACGCGCGCGCAGTGCGGGCGCCGGAGGCGCGGGGGGATGTCATTGCGCGGAATGGAAATGCATCCCCTCGCGCTTCGCAAACGAAGAGGACGATGGGCCTCGCTGCACGCAACGCGCTATCATTCCGCTTTTCCGCGGAGCGGCGACATGGCCGAACACAAATATCCCGAGTGGGTCTGGCACAACGGCAAGATCGTCCCGTGGCATGACGCCACGGTGCACGTGATGTCGCACGGCCTGCAGTACGGCTCCGCGATTTTCGAAGGCATCCGCTGCTACAAGACGCCCAGTGGTGGCGCGATCTTCCGGCTCGCCGCACACATGAAGCGCCTGTACAACTCCGCGCGCATCTACGACATGCAGATGCCGTTCACCATCGAGCAGACCGCCGAAGCCTGCCGCGAAGTATTGAAACGCAACGGCTTCGACCAGGCCTACATCCGGCCATGCGCCTATCGCGGTCTCGGTGATTTCGGCCTTTCCGCAAACACTCCCGTCACCGTCACCATCGGCTGCTGGCCGATGGGCCCATACCTCGGCCCGGAAGCGCTGAAACAAGGCATCACCGCCTGCGTGTCGAGCTGGCAGCGTTTCGCCCCCAACACGATCCCGGCGGGCGCCAAGGCAGCCGGCAATTATCTCTCCGGCCAGTTGATCGCGCGCGAGGCGCGCCAACGCGGCTTCGGCGAGGGCATCGCGCTCGCGTCCACCGGATTGTTGAGCGAAGGTGCGGGCGAAAACGTGTTTCTGGTGATCGACGGCGCGTTGCACACCGCACCCGTGAGTGCGGCGATATTGAACGGCATCACCCGCGACTCCATCCTCACGCTCGCGCGCGACAACGGCATTGCCGTGGTGGAGCGCGACCTGCCGCGTGAATATCTCTATGTCGCCGACGAAATCTTCATGTGCGGCACCGCCGCCGAGGTCACCCCGATCCGCGCGGTGGACGGCAAGCAGATCGGCAATGGCGAAGGCGGTCCGGTCACCCGCAGGATCCAGGACCTGTTCTTCGGATTGTTCGATGGACGCACGCAGGACAAGTGGGACTGGCTGGAGGCTTTGTGATGCGATCATCCATGATCGCTGCTTCGTTGAACATCAAGGCTGGCAATCGGCATCTGGGTCATGCAGCACCGGAACGGCCTTCCGTGGCCTGACTTTCCACGACAGCTGCTCCGCGTCGAAATCACGGATTTGCGACCACAATCGACTTGTTCGGGCCCATGAACCCTTCGCCCAATTTGTTCCTGATCGGTCCGATGGGCGCCGGCAAGTCCAGCATCGGGCGCCGGCTTGCCCGGCATTTCGGAATGACCTGCATCGACCTCGACGCGGCGGTCGAGAAACGCACCGGCGCCAGCGTGGCGACGATTTTCGAGCTCGAAGGCGAAGCCGGCTTCCGTCGCCGCGAATCCGAGTTGTTGACCGAATTCGCCGCGTTTCATGACATCGTGCTCGCGACCGGCGGGGGCGCGGTACTGGCAGCCGCGAATCGCGCGTTGTTGCACAAGTACGGTTTCGTGCTGTGGCTGGAAACCTCGATCGAGCAACAATTGCAACGCCTCGTTCGCGACCGCCAACGCCCGCTGCTGGATACCCCCGATCGCCGTGAACGTCTGCAACAGCTCTCGCGCGAGCGCGATCCGTTGTACCGCGAACTCGCCGATCTTGCGGTCAGGAGCACGAACGAATCCTGCGAGCAGGCGACAACGCGCATTGCCGCAGTGCTGGAGCAACACTGGCAACGCACGCCCGCGACACGGGAATCCGCATGACGACCAGCATCGAGGTCGGCCTCGCCGTGAACCGCTATCCGATCAGGATCGGGACAGGCCTGCTCGACGACATCAACGCCTGGCGTGACGCCATCCACGGTAGCCACGTGCTGATCGTCAGCGATGACAACGTTGCGCCGTTGTACGCAGAGCGTCTGCGCGCTGGCTTGATGCGGTCATCAGGCGCCACGATACGTTGCGAAACCTGTGTGCTTGCTGCCGGCGAGGCGCACAAGAACCTTGACGCGGTCGCGATGATCCTTGACGCGCTGGCGCAGCTCGGCGCCACCCGCGATGCCTGCGTGCTGGCGCTGGGCGGTGGCGTGGTCGGCGACATCGCAGGCTTTGCCGCCGCGTGCTGGATGCGCGGCATCGATTTTCTGCAGTTTCCCACCACCCTGCTCGCGATGGTGGATTCATCCGTGGGCGGCAAGACCGGCGTCGATCATCCTGCCGGCAAGAACCTGGTCGGTGCATTCCATCAACCGCGCGCGGTGATGGCCGACCTCGACACGCTCTCGACCCTGCCCGATCGCGAGCTGCGCGCGGGCCTCGCCGAAGTGGTCAAGACCGCGTGCGTCGGTGACGCGGATTTTTTCACATGGCTGGAAGCGCACGCGGACGCACTGCTCGCGCGCGACGCCGAGGCCTTGACCCGTGCGATCGCCACCTGTTGCCGTTTCAAGGCCGGGGTGGTGGAACGGGATGAACGCGAAATGGGGGAACGCGCGCTGCTCAATTTCGGGCACACCTTCGGACACGCGCTGGAAACCGAGGCCGGCTACGGCACGCTGCTGCACGGCGAAGCTGTCGCGATCGGGATGCTGCTGGCGGCGCGACTCTCCACGCAACTCGGCATGGCTGACGCCGCAGAGGGCGAACGACTGCGCGCACTGCTGCAACGGATCGGCCTGCCGACCGCAGTGCCCCGGGGTATTTCAGCCGATGCACTGCTTGCGCGGATGCGGCTCGACAAGAAGAATCGCGCCGGCGCACTGCGCTTGATCCTGTGGCATGGCATCGGGCACGCGGAAATCGTGGAAGGCGTGCAGGGTGCCGAAGTATTGGCGGTGCTGCGCGGAAAGTCCGGGATCGGGAGCGGGTAGCGGGGGCACGTTGAGAGCCCGCTCTTGCGCAACGTCCAATTCCCGAAGGGGGTTGTCGTTGCGCTCCACGCCCGTCCCCCCGACCCCGCTCACGTTTACAATGGCCGTTCCGTTGCAACGTCATCCCGCATGCATCTCTACATGCAAACACCGCCCGGCTCCGCCGCGCCGCGCTATTGCCGCATCGCGCTAGAACAGGATCTGCTCGGCGGCTGGACGCTGTACCGCGAATCCGGCATCGAGGGCGGGCGCGCAACGCTGAAGCGCGAGGTGTACCTCGACCGCGATGCCGCGCTGGCCGCGTTCGAGCAAGCACGTGATGCGCAGATCAAACGCGGTTTCAAGGTGATGATCACGCAAGGCATCGACAACCCGCATGGCTGAGGAATCCCACCGCGGCAACCGATTCCTGCGTGCGCTGCACCGTCTGCCCGTGGATACCACGCCGATCTGGATCATGCGCCAGGCCGGTCGTTACCTGCCCGAGTACCGTGCCACCCGCGAGCGGGCCGGCAGCTTCCTCGCACTCGCGCAAACGCCGGAACTTGCCTGCGAGGTCACGCTGCAACCCGTCGCGCGCTTCGACCTCGATGCGGCGATCCTGTTTTCGGACATCCTCACCGTGCCCGACGCGATGGGCCTTGGTCTGCATTTCATTGAAGGCGAAGGCCCGAAATTCCGGCGTCCGGTTCGCACTGCCGCCGAGATCGCCCGGCTCGGCGTGCCCGATCCCGAGCAATCACTGCGCTACGTGCTGGATGCCGTGCGCCTGTGCCGGCGCGAGCTGCACGAGCGCGTGCCGCTGATCGGTTTTGCCGGAAGTCCATGGACCCTCGCGTGCTACATGATCGAGGGCGAAGGCTCGCGCGATTTCGCGCGGGTCAAGGCTTTCGCCCTGGATGATCCTGCCGCGATGCACAGGCTGCTGGACGTCAATGCGCGCGCGGTCGCCGATTATCTTGCCGCGCAGGCCGCCGCAGGCGCGCAGGCGCTGATGCTGTTCGACAGTTGGGGCGGCATGCTGGCGCCCGCGATGTTCCTGGAATTCTCGCAACGTTACCTCGCGCAGATCGCAACCCTTTTGCGTGACGATTCCCACGTGCGCGACGTGCCGCTGATCCTGTTCTCGAAAGGCGCCAACGCCAGCCTTGAATCCCTGGCCGACACCGGCTGCGCGGCGCTGGGCGTGGACTGGACGATCACGCTGGATGCAGCGCGTCGGCGCGTCGGCGATCGTGTCGCTCTGCAAGGCAATCTTGATCCGGCAACCCTGCTGGCATCGCCGGACGCGATCCGCCGCGAAGTACGGCGGGTCAAGGATGACTTCGGCCAGTACCCGGGGCATGTGTTCAACCTCGGCCACGGCATCACGCCGGAGGTCGACCCCGAACACGTCGCCGTGCTGGTGGATGCGGTGCATGATGTTTAATCGTCTGTTCCTTATCGGTCTTGCGATCGGAAGCTGGATGGATTCGCGCCATCCTGGGCGCTCGCCCTTTGGGCCGCCGTCGGCGTTCGCGTTGGCGGTCCTGCAGTCGGGCTCCGTCCGCGCATAGCGCGGACGGCCCCGGAATGACGAACAATAGCGAGTTTCCGCGATAATCAGAGTCCATGACCATCCGCTTCCTCACCGGCATCACCACCACCGGCACGCCGCATCTCGGCAACTACGTCGGCGCGATCCGTCCCGCGATTGCGGCCAGCCGGCGCAGCGGTGTCGACGCGTTTTATTTCATGGCCGACTACCACGCGTTGATCAAGTGCGACGATCCGGCGCGGATCGCGCGCTCGCGGCTTGAAATCGCGGCGACCTGGCTGGCCTGCGGGCTCGACCCCGAACGCGTCACGTTCTACCGGCAGTCGGACATCCCGGAAATCCCGGAACTGACCTGGATCCTCACCTGCGTCACGGCGAAGGGTTTGCTCAACCGCGCGCACGCCTACAAGGCTGCGGTCGACCAGAACACCGCCAAAGGCGAAGAGCCTGACGCCACGATCACGGCGGGGCTATATATGTACCCGGTGCTGATGGCCGCCGACATGCTGATCTTCAACGCCGACAAGGTGCCGGTCGGTCGCGATCAGGTCCAGCACATCGAGATGGCGCGCGACGTCGGCCAGCGTTTCAACCACATCTACGGCAACGCGTGGCGCGCGGCTGGCGGCACCGGTGAACCGTTCGTGCTGCCGGAACCCGCGATCGAGGAAAGCGTCGCCACCCTGCCTGGTCTCGACGGCCGCAAGATGTCGAAGAGCTACGACAACACGATTCCGCTGTTCGAAGGCGGCGCAAAAGCGCTGCGCGAGGCAATCGCACGCATCGTCACCGATTCGCGCGAACCGGGCGAGCCGAAGGATGCGGATTCATCCAGCCTGTTCGCGATCCACCGCGCGTTCGCGGGCGAAGCGGAGAGCACGGCGTTCCGCACCGAGCTCGAAGGCGGCATGGGTTGGGGCGATGCCAAGCAGAAACTGTTCGCGCGCATCGACGCGGAAATTGCGCCGCTGCGCCAACGCTACGACGCCTTGATGGCGCACCCGGGTGACATCGAAGATATGCTGCGCGATGGTGCAGGCAAGGCGCGCACGGTCGCCGCACCACGGCTGGAAATCATGCGGCGTGCCGTGGGACTCGGGGCCCTGGCCGCGCCAACGGGCAAAACACGGGTTGCAAAAAAGCCCGGAAAACGCGCGCGCATCCTCAGCTTCCGCGATGGCAAAGATTTCCGTTTTCGCCTGCTCGGCGCCGACGGCGAGGAATTGCTGTTGTCGCGCGCGTTCGCCGACCCGAAAGCCGTCGGCGCGATGTCGAAGCTGCTGGCGGTGGCGACGCCGGACATCACGGCCATCGACGCAGCGCGCTTCGCGCTGGTGATCGACGGCGAACGCGTGGCAACAAGCCCCGCACATGTCGACGCCGCCGCACGCGACGCGGCAATCGGCAGGCTGCACGTCGCACTGACCACGCTGCACGAGGCTGATTGAACGTGGCACGCTTCGTCGCCCTGCTGCTGATCGGCCCGTGGCTCGTGGTGCTGGGCTGGCTGTATTGGCTGTATGCGCGCCGCCGTGCCGCGAACGGCGTATCGGCACGTTTCGACGCAGGGGTTTTGCTGATCGCGGCGCTGGCCGCCATCGTGTGCAGCGCAGGCGGCTACCAGGCCGCACTGGGCCACGGCGGCGCGATCTGGAAACAGGTTGCCGCAGTGCTCGCGGCTTACGCGGGCTTCACCGTGGTGGTGTTCGCGGGACTGCTGCGACACTGGGCGGCCCGGAACGCTCGCAAGCGCCCGAACGGGGATGTGCGGGCCGGATAAACCCCGCGGAATGTTTGCTCCGTGCACTCCGATGCCGCCCATCACCGCGGCCACATCGTGCGAGGGTTTGTCTGCGCCGACGATCTCGCCGTCGATATGGCCCGGCCGCGCATGACTTCCGGCAGTGTGTGGCGTGCGCGATCACGGTTAGTTTGTGTGTGGTCGGACGCAATGGCCGTTCTGCGGTTTCGCGATTTCGCGATACTGCCTCTTCGTGGAAACCAACCCATGCGCTTCGCTCCCTTCGCATGGTCGCTGCTGGCTGCGTTTGCGCTGCCGGCAGCGGCCGTCACCATCGATGGCCACATCCAGCCCGGTGAATGGCAAGGGGCGCGGCACATCACCGATTTCCGCCAGACCCAACCCTTGACGGGCAAGCCGGCGATCTATCCCGTACAGGCATGGATCCTGGCTACACCCAAGGGTTTGGCCGTGGCCATGCGGGTCAGCCAGCCACCGGGCGTTCCGCGCACCGAACAACACGTGCAACACGATTTTCGTGAGGAGGTGGATCGCGTCAACATCGATGTCGATTTCACCGGTAGCGGCCGCACCGGTTACAACTTCACCGTGGCCTCGACCGGCGCGATCGACGACGAAGTCATCACCAACGAAACCCATTCCAGCAGCGATTGGGACGGAATCTGGCAACACGCGGTCAGCCAGGACGCACAGGGCTGGACCGCGGAAGTCCTGATCCCGTGGTACACCGCACCCATGAGTTCGGCGGTGAACGGCAAGCGCACCATCAGCGTCTACCTCGATCGCGTCATCGGGGTACTCGGGCTGCGCGCGGCATGGCCGGTGGCCAGCTATTCCAACCCGCGTTTCCTGTCGGATTTCACGCCGATCCGGGTTCCTGCCTATCACCAGTCATTGCTGGCGGTATCGCCGTACGTGTCCGGCACGTACGACGCCGTACATGGCAGCGATCGCCTTCGCGAGGGCGCGGACATCTTCTGGAAACCTGACAGCCGGTTCCAGCTCACCGCAACATTGAACCCGGACTTCGGGGAAGTCGAGAGCGACGACCTGGTGGTGAACTTCGGCGCCATCGAGACTTTCTTCAGCGACAAGCGCGCGTTCTTCACCGAGAATCACGGCATCTTCGATTTCAGCCTGCTCGACGACAACAGCCAGCTCGTCTACAGCCGACGTGTGGGCGGACCGGCCGACGACGGCGATGGCGCCAGCGACATCTCGGCAGCGGTCAAGCTCAACGGCAGCGCCGGTGCGACACGCTACGGTGCGCTGGTGGCCCAGGAACGCGGCGCCGCGGGGCGCTTCTTCAGCGCCGCCCGGGTGGTGCACGATTTCGGCGATCAGAACCTCGGGCTGTTGCTGACGCGGGTCGAGCATCCGTTCCTGGACCGCGATGCGACCGTGCTCGGGATAGACGACCACTGGCGCCCGAACGCCGAATGGACGATCGCCGGCAACGTGATCGGCAGCGACATCGTGCAGCATGACCTGCGCACCCGCGGCGCCGGCGCGACGTTCCTGGCCGATTATCAGCCCGGTGGCGGCTGGACCTCCGAGTGGGCGGGGATGCACTTCGACGACAAATTGCAGGTCAACGATTTCGGCTATCTCTCGCGCAACGATTTCGACTACCTGCACTGGGAAGTGCGCAAGCGCACGACCGACCTGCCGAGCGATTCACGCTACAGCAGCCATGAATGGCAATTCCGGATCGACGGATTGAACAGCGACGATGAGCAACTGCGCCTGCGTCGTGAATTGCGGATTTCACGCGACAGCCAGTTGCGGAGCGGCGGTCAGGAAAACATCGAACTCGACATCGACAGTGCCGGCTGGGACGACCTGCTGACGCGCGACCACGGCGCGCTGCTGCTGCCGCCATCGTTCTCGCTCAACCTGCGCGAAAGCAGTCCACGCCATGGAGATTGGGCCATTGACTCCAACTTCTCCATTTCCAGCGGGGGCTCGGCCGGCAACGGCACCAGCGCCGGCCTGTCCGGCAATCGCGAAATCGGTTACGACCTCGAATTCACGCCGACGCTTTATGTCAGCAACACGTTCAACGTGACCGTCGGTCTCGAATATCAATACCTGCCGGACTGGCTGGTATGGCAGCACGACAACCTGGTGGGACGGTTTCGGCAGCGCATGCTGGAACTCGACAGCGGGTTTTTCTGGAGCATCAGCGCCCGCCAGGAACTGCGCCTGAAGTTGCAGGCAATCGGCCTGGACGCACATTCGCGCGGCGGGTATCTGGTGGGCGCCGACGGCCATGCCCGTCCGGCGACGGAACCGGTCGGCGATTTCAGCGTGCGCGACTTCGGGGTGCAGTTGCGCTACCGCTATGAACTTGCACCGTTGTCGTACCTGTACGTGGTCTACGGACGCGGCGGCTTTCTTGAAGTGCCGCAACCCGGCGCCGCATTCGATTTGTTCAGGCGCAGCTTCGCACTTCGCCAGGAAGCACAGTGGCTGGTGAAACTGAACTACCGGCTCGATTTGTAGATGCGCGCCGCGACGGAACGACGGCTCGGGATTTACGTTTTCCCGAGTCCGGGGCTTATTGCGGCAGCGCGAGGTCGTCCAGGACCGCTTTCAGGAACCGCGCGGCCTCGCCACCGGTCGCGGCGCGGTGGTCGAAGGTCAGGCTGATCGGCAGGCGACGGTGCACTTCGATGCCTCCCATCACCGCGACCACATCGTGCGAGAGCTTGCCGGCGCCGACGATCGCGACGCACGGTGGCACCACCACCACGGTGCCGTAGCGCCCGGCGAACATCCCGAAGTTGGACAGGCTGATGGTGTAGCCGGTCAGTTCCGACGCCGGGATCGAGCGGTCCTCGACCTGCGCGCGCAGGCGATTGATGCCTTCGCGCAAGCCGCG
>DASUJD010000092.1:0-8130 GCA_036279455.1 Rhodanobacteraceae bacterium
CAATGGAGTGGTGGATATCGCAATGAGTCACGAAGCGGCGGAATCCGGTTGCGTTGCGTTCCGGCTTTCCCACCTCGTGATGACGGCGGCGGCGACCGAGTTGCCGACCACGTTGGTGGCGGAGCGGCCCATGTCGAGCACTTGATCGACCGCGATGATCAATGCGATCGCGCCGTCGGGGATGCCGAAGTAGTGCAGGGTCGCGGCAACCACCGCCAACGCGGCGCGCGGCACCCCGGCCAGGCCCTTGGTGGTCACGATCAGCAGGCCGAACAGGGTGATTTCCTGGCTGAAGGTGAGCGTGATGCCGTAGGCCTGCGCCAGGAACAGGATCGCGAACGCGCAATACATCATCGCGCCATCGAGATTGAACGAATATCCCAGCGGCAACACGAAGCTGGCGATGCGCGGCGGAATGCCGTAGCGGACGAGTGCCTCCAGCAGGCGCGGATACGCCGCCTCCGAAGATGAAGTCGCGAACGCCAGCAAGGTCGGTTGACGGACGCCGGCGAGCAGGCGCAACCCGGCCATGCCGGCAATCGCCAGCAGCGCCGCCGCCAGCACCACCCACAGCACGCCGATGCCGAGATAGAACCCGCCCACGAAACGCGCGTAGGTGCCTAGGATGCCGATGCCGTGCACGCAGATCGTGGCCGCCAGCGCGGCAAAGATCGCCAGCGGTGCGGTCAGCATCACGTAGTCGGTCACCTTGAACATGATCGCGGCGATCTGCTCGATCAGTTGCACGAATCCCGACACCTTGTCCTTGAGCGCGGCCGCGGCGGTGCCGACGAACAGCGAGAACACCACGATCTGCAGGATCTCGTTGCCGGACATGGCCGCGGCGATCGAGGTCGGTATCAGATGCGTCATGAAGGTCGCCACCGTGAAAGGCGCCGCGGCGTGCGCAGCGGCCGCCGCCGGCGCTGACAGATGCAACGACGCGCCCGGGTGCAGCGCATGCGCCAGCAGCAGGCCGATCGTCAACGACACGCAGGATGCGCCGAGGAACCACACCAGCGCCTTGACGCCGATGCGGCCGATTTCGGCCGCGCCGCGCATCCGCGCGATCGCCGTCACCAGCGTCGAGAACACCAATGGCGCGATGATCATACGGATCAGTCGCAGGAACGCGTCGGTGATGATCGACAAACCGCCCGCGACGTGCGTGGCCTGTTGCGGCGCCAGCGCGCGGTTGCAGGCCCAGCCGGCGGCGATCCCCAGCAGCGTGGCCGCGACCAGCGCATATGTGAAGGTTCGCCGCGACGCGCGCATCAGCGGTGCATATCCGACGACTCGCGTAGCCGCGTCGCGAGGCGGGGATCGGGGTGGAACAAGTCACGTGACAATGGAAGCTTCATCGTTCCTCGGTCGACATGCCGACGGACCGTTGTAGCGGGTCGTCGAGGCCAAGGCAACGCCTGGAGGAAAGCTGCCGGCTTGCGCGTCCGGCGCTTGCCGTCATTGGCAAGCAACCATCCGTGGTGCGAAGTACCGGCCCGGCCATCCATGGCCGGTCGCAGAACGAGGTGTTCATGCAGGCACTGGCCTGAGCCTTCAGTCGAAATCGATCACGTCGCCTGATTCCGGAAACTCGTGCTCGACGATGCGCGGCGGGACATCCTTCCAGCGCTGCGATCCGAAGGCGTTCCAGTCCGTGACGCGACCCGTCACGCGAAAGCGATCCAGGGCGTAGGGCAGGCCTTCGCCCTCCAGCGGCATCGCCGAGTCGGAGACGTGGAAGTGCAGGTGCGGTTCGGTCGAATCGCCGGAGAATCCGACTTCCGCGATGACCTGGCCCACGTGTACGTGGTCGCCCTTGGCGACCCTGATGCTGCCTGGACGCAAGTGTTCGTAAGTCGCGAACCGGCCATGGCCCAGATCGAGCGAAATGAAATTGCCGGCGGCGTCCGGGTGCGGATGGGTCTTGTTGTCGGCGATCCGCGTTGCCTCGGTGACGCCATCGCGCACGGCGGCCACCCGCGCGTCGGCGACAGCCAGTACCTGCGCACCATACGAAAACGAGCTGGCGGTGAGGCCGGAATCGTCCTTCAGCGTGCGGCCATGGCTGTCGACCTTCATCCAGTCGATCGCGAAGCGGCCGGGCAGGCGTGCATGCCCGCGGGATTCGATGAACACGCGGCGGTGGCCGCGCGGCCAGACGTCGCTGTACACCGCAACCCACACACCTTGTGCGACAGGCGGCGCGAGAACCGGATTGCGATCCGCCGAAACAGGCGTCTCCGCGCCGGTCACGGTCGATGCTTCGCCGTCCTGCTTCAAGATGAGTCGGTGGCGCAAGGATGTCGGCGCCCGGGCATCGGCATCGACGGTCAGATACAGCACGGCTTGCGCATGCGGAGCGATGACGGTGCTGCCGTCCTGCAGGTTGGTGCGGTTGCCCAGTGCGTGTTCGTCCAGATGCAGCAGCGATTTTCCGTCGCTGCCCAGCACATCCAGCGCAGCGATTTCCACCGCGGCGCCGGAAGCGTTGTCGACGTGCAGTTCGTAAACCAATCGCTCCCCGCCCGACACCTTGACCGGGTGTATGGGCGCGCCGACATGCACGGCGACGCTGGACGCCCGCGCCGGCGCGACACACCAAAGAAAAAGCAGAAGGAACGTGGCTGAAAACAATCGAAAGTTCATCAGGAACGGTACTCGTTTTGTGGGTGTTGGGGACGGCGGCCTGCAACTTCGCAAGCTGCGGTGACACCGCGCAAAGCGCGATGATGCCATCCGTCGAACGATCGCAACGCCATCATGTGGCTTGCCGTGCCCTTTCGGATTTTTCACCCGCCGGTCGCGAATCCCGGATACAGCGTCATGCCGCCATCGACATAGATCGAGGCACCGCAGATGTAATCGGATTCGTCGGAGGCCAGCCACGCAGCGACCTTGGCGATGTCGGCGGGCACGCCGATGCGCCCGAACGGGATCAGCTTTTCGAGCGCCTTGGCGGCTGCCGGCGTGTCCCAGGCCTTGCGGTTGATGGCGGTTTCGATGGCGCCGGGGCAGATGGAATTGACGCGGATCTTCTGCGGCGCCAGTTCCTGCGCAATCGATTCCATCAACTGCATGATGCCGCCCTTGGTGGTGGCGTAGTTGCAATGTCCGGCCCACGGGATTTCCTGGTGCACGGAACTGGTGAAGATGATCTTGCCCAGCGCGCACGACACGTCGCGCATGCCGCGGCGGGTGAATTCGCGCGCGGCTTCGCGCGCGACCATGAACGCGCCGGTGAGGTTGACGCCGATCACCTGATCCCATTGCTCAAGTGTCATGTCCACCAGCCGCGCATCGCGCTGGATGCCGGCGTTGGAGCACACGATGTCGAGCGTGCCGAACTGCTTGATGGCTTCGGCGAACATCGCCTGCACGTCGGCTTCCTTGCTGACGTCGGCCTGGATTGCAACGGCGTTGCCCGCGCCTTGCTTGTTGATGTCGTCACAAATGGCCTGGGCGGTTTCCGGCTGCACCACGTAGTTGACGACCACGTTGGCGCCTTGTGCCGCCAGTTCACGCGCGATGCCTTCGCCAATCCCGGAATTGGCGCCGGTGACCAGCGCGTTCTGGCCGGCGAGAAGTTTGCGGGTGGGTTGTGTGTTCATGGCGACTCCTTTTCTCGAAATGGAAATGATTCGGTAAACCTATGGAGTCGTCATTCCGGGGCCACCGCCGGCTCTATCGGCGATGGAACCCGGAATCCAGTTTTTCGCCCGAAGCAAGGAGAGCTGGATTCCGGGTTCTGCCGGCAAACGGGCCGGCAGCCCCGGAATGACGAAGGACATCGGGTGCGCATTCGTCCTTTCACTTCGACTGTACGTCGGACCCCTGTTCAAGCCAGCCGCCACTGAAGCCGGCCCGTTCAAGGCCCAGCCGGATCGGCGCGCAGCCGCGCATCAGATTCCAGATCAATCGGCTGCGATGGTTCTCGATCATCAGCACGATCGGACCCTGATGCAGCGCGAAATGCCACTGCGACACCCATGCGCTGAGCTGCTCGCCATTCACCATCGTGCAAGTGACGCCGGCCGTTTCGGTTTCGGGCCACGACAGATTGAATGACGCGTGGAAGCCGTAGCCTTGGGGACTGTGGCCGATCATCGCTTCCAGATGCCGAATTTCGTCGAGGACGATTTTGGGCGCGAACGGCAGCGAGGCGATCGCCGACCACGGTGAAATGGTGCCGTCATCGGGCCCGAATGGTGCGCCGCGCGCGGTGTAATCGAAGAACTGCCGCACGCGGCCACGGAATTTCGCCGTCACGTTGCCGGGCCCGTCCGTGGCCGAAAAACCCCAGCAGTTTTTTTCGTAGCCGACGAATCGCCGCGGGTTGCGGCGCGCATATTCGCGCTGGATTTCGGTTGCCACGCGGCTGTTGTCGAAATAGTCGGTATGTTTGGCGGCCATGAACGCGTCGCGGATGCCGCGGGTGTCGATCCAGATATGCGAAAACTGGTGGATGAACAACGGGCCTGCGTACAACACGTCGTGCCCGTACAGGCGCCGCCACTTGAAGGTCGACTGCCATGCGCGATACGCATCCGGCGTGACGGGGAATTCGGGCGCCGCCAACGCCAGCACGTACAGGATCAAGGCTTCGTTGTAGCCGAGCCAACGGTAAGGGTTGAAGCCTCGCTCGGGCGTCCAGCCCTGGGCGATGGCATCGCCGCCGTTCTGCGCCCAGGAAAAGTCGATGCGCGCGTAGATCGCCTGTACACGTTCCCGCAGTTCGCGCTCGTCGTCGGCGTCGCCCGAAAAATATCCGGTGGCGGTCAACATCCCGGCCACCAGCAGCGCGGTGTCGATGGTGGACAGTTCGCAGCGCCAGGCGCGGGTGGCGGTTGCGGGATCGAGGAAGTGATAGAAAAAGCCCTTGTAGCCGACGCCGTCCCTGGCGCCCGATTGGTCGGCCGCGGCAAAAAAACGCACCGCCGCAAGCGACAGGGCAAGCGCCTGCGTGCGTGTCATCCAGCCACGCTCGACCGCAACCGGATAGCAGGACAGCGCGAAGCCGACCGCGGCGATGCTGACCGGTTGGGTCGGGCGGGTGGAGTCCAGCACCAGCCCGTTGTCGGGATTGACGTGACATTCGAAAAACCGGAACGCCTTGCGTTGCAGGTCGTCGAGAACCGCCGCGTCGGTATGGCTGGCGCGCTCGATGTTGGGCCCGACGCTTTGCCGCGGCGCGGATGCGGGCCCGGGTTGGGGGTTCGGGGTCACCGTGTGCATCTCAGCGGACGAGTTCGACGCGAATGGCCGCGATGGCGTGCGGCGGCAGGTTCACGCCGACTTCGAAACCATCACCGTTGGCTTGAACCGCGATGCTTTCGGATTTGAGTTGCGAGGCCTCGTCCAGTTCGGCGATCTGCTTCGCGTCGAGGTAGTCGGGCGATCCCATGTCGACCCACGCCTGACGGCTGTTGCAATGTTCGTCGTCCACGTATTGCGCCGATGCGCTGTTCACTTTGCGCGAACTCTTGACCCGCCAGCTGACGGCTTCGGGCGAAATGTCGTGGCGCGGAAAGGCGTGGTTGGTCAGCAGCAGGTCGACATGGGTGTCGTCCGTCCGCACCGCCCAGGCATCCACGGTCGGGTGCGAGCCTTCCACCACCAGTCGCCGGTTTCCAAGACCATGCAGCAACTGCATCGCGCGATAACTCGGCTTGGCGATGCCGTGGATGGTTTGCAGGCCGAAGCTGCCATGGAACGGCTTGGAGGAGAAGTAGTTTTCCTCGAAGATGTCCGAAAACGTCCACCAGCTGTAACAATGCACCAGATCGGCCACGTCCAGCATGTTCTTGAACAGGAACGCGGCAGCGTAGGGCTCGTCGTGGAATTCGAAAAACGGATTGGATGATGAGTTCCACTCGGTGTAACACAACTTCCTGTCGCCGACCGCGGCACGCATCTTGCGCACCCGCTGGATCAGCACGTCGCGCGGCGCTTCGGAAAGTTGTGTTTCGGTGTCGTCGCCGGGCTTGCCGAGCGAATCGGTGGGATAGTGGTGGGTGGACACGAAATCCAACGGCAGCTTGTTGGCCTCGCAGAACCCCAGGAAATCCGGAACCCACTCATCGTTGGCGGTGGCGGGGCCGCCGACGCGAAGCTGCGCATCGACAGCCTTGATCGCATTGGCGGTGTATTGATACAGCTTGAAGTAATCGGCTTGCTTGCCTTTCCAGAACGCATCGAGATCGGGTTCGTTCCACACCTCGAAATACCACGAGCGCACCTCGTCCGCGCCGTAACGTTCGACCCAGTGCTTGACCAGGCGCGTGATCAGGTCGGCCCACTTGGCATGGTCCCGTGGCGGCGTGACGTTGGCCTTGTAGAAGAACACGATGTCGCCGCCGGACTGCAGCGCGGTCGGCATGAACGACAGTTCCACGAACGGCTTCATCCCGATCGAGACCAGGAAGTCGAAAATCTGATCGGCGTTGAAGAACGAATACATGTCCTTGTCGCACTCGATCAGATAGGTGCACATCTCGTCGTTCAGGAGACCATGGAAGCGCACGTGGCCGACGCCGAGTTCGGCGTGCGTCTTGCGCATCTGTGCCTGCCAGTCGGCGCGCAACGCCAGCAACGCGCGGCCGCTGCCGACGGTGTGGCTCCAGACGTGCGCGAGTTCGCTGCCGGGCGCATCCAGATTGGTGGTGAAGGTGGTGGTCATGCCTGACTCCCTGGGCTGAGCTGCGGAATGGCGGCCGGTGCACGAACGCGAGGCGTCAATCCGAGTCCGCGCGCTCGCTCGTTTTGGGCGCGCGCGCGATTTCGATGGCCGGCTCGCCACCGCCAAGCCCTCCAAACCGCACCAGGACTTCGTGAACGCCGTCGTCGTCGACGAGTTCGATGGCACATCCCGGTTGCAGGACGCCATCCACGCTTACGTCGGCGACACCGGCGTCGCCGGGCCTGCGTACAAACTCGACATGGTAACGGGTCCGGCCGTGGCGCCAGTCGACCGACCAGCGTTGCCAAGCGTCCGGTACGCGCGGTTCGAACGCAAGCTTGTTGCCTTCGCGGCGCAGACCGAGCAGCGACTCGACCAGCAGGCGGTACATCCAGCCGGCCGAACCGGTGTACCAGCTCCAGCCGCCGCGGCCGACATGACCTTCGGCGGCATACACGTCGGCTGCGATCACGTAGGGTTCGACCCGATAGCGCCGCAGTGCGTCGTCATCGCCGGTGTGGTGCAAGGGGTTCAGCATGTGCGCGATGCGCCAGGCCTCTTCCGCGCGTCCTCGCCTTGCCAGCGCCATCGCGAACCACACCGCGGCGTGGGTGTACTGGCCGCCGTTCTCGCGCACGCCCGGCACGTAGCCCTTGATGTAGCCCGGATCGATCGGCGAGGCATCGAAAGGCGGCGTGAACAGTTTCACCAGACCGGCATCGCTGTCCACGAGCTGTTCCATGACAGCGTCGAGCGCCCGTTCGCTGCGGGCAGCGTCGCCAATGCCGGCCAGCGCAGACCAGCTTTGCGGCAACGAATCGATGCGGCACTCCTCGCTTGCAGCGGAACCGATCGCGACGCCATCGTCGTTCCACGCGCGCAGGTACCAGTCGCCGTCCCATGCGTGACGTTTCAGCATGGTTTCGAGCTCCCCCGCGACCCCGGTCAGGTCCGCAGCGATCACGGGATCACCGCGTGAGGCAGCCAGCTGCGCAAAGCGCACAAGCACGTCATGCAGGAACATGCCCAGCCACACGCTTTCGCCGCGCCCGGCGAGGCCGAGGCGGTTCATGCCGTCGTTCCAGTCGCCGCCGCCGATCAGCGGCAGTCCGTGCGTGCCGAAGCGCAGGCTGTGGCGGATCGCACGCAGACAGTGTTCGTACAGGCTCGTCGATTCGCCGGCGGCGCGCGCATCCTCGTACACCGATTCCTCGTCGGCCGCGAGCGGACGGCCTTCGAGGAAAGGCGCGACCTCGTCCAGCACCGTGGCATCGCCGGTGACGCGCACGTATTCGGCCGTGCACCATGGTAGCCACAGCAGGTCGTCGGATATGCGCGTGCGCACGCCCTTGCCGGTGGGCGGATGCCACCAATGCTGCACGTCGCCTTCGCGGAACTGGTGGGCCGCGCAGCGCAGCAGTTGCGCGCGTGCAAGCCCGGGACGCGCGTGC
>DASUJD010000093.1:0-38786 GCA_036279455.1 Rhodanobacteraceae bacterium
GCGCGTGCACGGCCACTCGTATCAGGTGGAAGTCTGGGTACGCGGTCCGTTGGACGAACGCGGCTGGGTGGTGGACATGGGCGAGCTGGAACGCCGCATCGAAGTCGCACGCGGGGCGCTCGACCATCGCATGCTCAACGACGTGGAAGGCCTTGGCATTCCGACCATGGAAAACATTGCCCGTTTCACGTGGGAAAAACTCGGTGACCTGCCGCAACTGCAGCGCGTGGTGGTCAAGCGTGCGCAGAACGGCGAAGGCTGTGAGTACTGCGGACCGGAGGCCTGATATGCATCAGGGCCTGTTTTGTTGACAGCATGCGAAAAGAGCGGCGTTGCTTTCGCGGCGGTTCGACCGAGATGCCGGTGGCCGCGAAACGCTTGAGGCCCTGCGCAAGAGCCGCAGCGATCTGGTCGGCCTCGATGCCGAGAGAGGCGACGGCACCCACCGGATCAATAAGGTGAGCGCCGATAAACGGCGCGCTGAAAAGTGACATTCAGTTTGCTCATGATTTCCTGTGGATTGAACCCCGCCTTCTGGAATTCAGCGGCGGCAAGTTTCCTGGCATTTTCATACGCCGCCTGATCCCGCCAGACCGCAGTAGTGACAACATTGTGTGGGCTGTCGCCGCTGGTTTTCTCGAAAATGTAGCCCTCGACAAACCCGGGAAGCGTTCGCAGGAATGTGGCGCTTTCCTTTGCCTTGTCGAGCAAGGCCGCCTTGGAAGTTTCCGGAACGACAAACGTGTCAATCAGTACGATTTGCATGAAGCCCCCGCAAATGTTGGTGGGTGGTCAAATGGAAGGCGGTGGTGTGATGTCCAATTGCTTCGGTGTCGGCCAACGCCTGAAATCAGCGGAACCGGCATGGCGATCACTGGATCGAGATGTCAGACCTTCGCTCGTTTGGCACGAGACGCAAGGCGCTCTCCGGAGCAAACGCTCCGACCGCATGACATGAAGAATAAAGACCTTGTGCCCGTGTCCCTGCATAGGAACGACTGGATCATGGGTGCGGTGTATAACGGCACGAGTTTAACGTAAAGCGTTATATATCTGGCGTTACGTTGCGGTGACCACGCGAATGTTCCGTTGGTTGTCCCGCTCCGCGATACTTGCACGATGAATCGTGATGTCGATGATCCCGCGGCGTCCGCGCTGCTCGGTGTGGACGGGCCGTTTGCGCGCGAGGTGCCGAACTTCGCGCCGCGCGAGACCCAGCAGCGGATGGCCGACGCGATGGACGAGGCGATCGCGAATCATGACGCGCTGGTGGTCGAGGCGGGCACCGGCACCGGCAAGACCTTCGCGTATCTGGTGCCGGCGTTGCTGTCGGGCAAGCGGGTGATCGTTTCGACCGGTACCCGCAACCTGCAGGATCAGTTGTTCCATCGCGACCTGCCGCAGGTAATGTCGATCCTCGGCGTGAAGGCGGACGTCGCGCTGCTCAAGGGCCGTGCGAACTATCTTTGCAAATACCGCCTGCAGCAGACGGTCGAATCCGGCCAGTTCAAGTCACGCGTGCAGGTGGATGATCTGCAGAAGGTGCGTGCATGGGGCGCGCGCACCCGCGCGGGTGACCGCGCCGAACTGGCCGAAGTGCCGGAAGGTTCGCCGCTGTGGCCGCGCGTCACTTCCACCGCCGAGAATTGTCTCGGCACCGAATGTGCGTTCTACGACGACTGCTTCGTGTTCAAGGCGCGTCGGCGGGCGCAGGATGCCGATCTGGTGGTGGTGAACCATCACCTGCTGCTGTCCGACCTGGCGCTGAAGCGCGAGGGTTTCGGCGCGATCCTGCCGGAAGCCGACGCGTATGTCCTCGATGAAGCACATCAGTTGCCGGAGCTTGCGGGGCAATATTTTTCGGTCGGCATCAGCGCGCGCCAGGTGAATGAACTCACGAGCGACGCACTGGCTGAATGCGCGGGCCAGCCGGGTGCGCTGGCGCTGCTGCAACCAGCGCTGGATCACGTGAACGACGCGCTGCGCAAGGCGCGCCTCGCATTCGACAACTTGCCGAAACGCGGCGCATTCGCGCAACTGGAAGCCGACGCGGGCGCGGCCGAAGCACTGGAGAATCTCGCTGGCGCGCTGGTGGATTTGGCCGGTGTGCTGATGGGGCAGGCCGAACGTTCCAAGGGCCTTGCCAGCGTGCACGCGCGCTGCGTGGTGCTGGACCAGCGCCTGCAGCGTATCGCCGGCCGCGACGGTGAGGACGAGGTGCGCTGGTACGAGTTGTCCGACCACGGTTTCGAGTTGAGCGCGACGCCGCTCGATCTCGCGCCGCAGTTGCAGACGCTGCGCAATGCGACCGACGCAGCGTGGATACACACCTCGGCGACACTTGCGGTGGCCGGACAGTTCGAGCATTTCACGCGCCAGATGGGGCTGGTCGATCCGGTGACGCTGGATCTCGGCAGTCCATTCGATTACGCGCATCAGGCGCTGTGCTGGTTGCCGCAGGGTTTGCCGGAGCCGGCCACACGCGACTACACCGCGCGGGTGATCGAAACCGTACGTCCGGTGCTGGAAGCATCGCAAGGACGCGCGTTCCTTTTGTTCACCTCGCATCGCGCCTTGCGGCTTGCGGCCGAACTTTTGGCCGACGGACCGTGGCCGTTGTTCGTGCAGGGTACGGCGCCGCGGCACCAGTTGCTGTCGGATTTTCGCGAGTCCGGCAATGGCGTGCTGCTGGGCGCCGCGAGTTTCTGGGAAGGCGTGGACGTGGCCGGCGAAGCGTTGAGCTGCGTGGTGATCGACAAGCTGCCGTTCGCGTCGCCGGACGATCCGGTGTTGCAGGCGCGCCTCGACGCGGTGCGCCGCGCCGGCGGCAATCCGTTCCGCGATTGGCAGATCCCGGCCGCGGCGATTGCGCTGAAACAGGGTGCGGGACGCTTGATCCGCGACGTGCACGATCGCGGCGTGCTGGTACTGTGCGACCCGCGTCTGTGCACGAAGGCATACGGCAAATTGTTCCTTGCCAGCCTGCCGCCGATGCCGCGCACGCGGGAGCTGGATGACGTGCAGGCGTTCTTCGCCACAAACGCCGCAAGTGCGTAGGTTGGGCTGAGCCCGGCTCGTCCGGCGAAGCCCAACATGCAGCAGCGCATGGTATCCCGATACTTATGATGTCGGGCTTCGCTGCACTCAGCCCAACCTGCGTCGCTATGCTTTCCGAGTTCCGAGTCTCGAATTTCGACCATGAATATCCTCGCCATCGAAACCGCCACCGAAGCCTGTTCGGTCGCACTGATGCATGGCGAGACCTTGGTCGACCGTAGCGAAATGGCGCCGCGTCGGCATGCCGAGCTGGTGTTGCCGATGGCGGAATCGCTGCTGGCCGAGGCCGGCATCACGCGCAAGCAACTGGATGCGATTGCGGTCGGGCAGGGGCCGGGTGCGTTCACCGGCGTGCGCCTCGCGATCTCGGTGGCGCAGGGCCTGGCGTTGGCACTGGACATTCCGGTGGTGCCGGTGTCGTCGCTGGCGGCACTCGCGATGCAGGCGCCGAGGAATGGCGCGGCGATTCTGGCCGCGATCGATGCGCGCCGCGAGGAAATCTATGCGGGCGTATTCCGTAAGGGAACGGAGGGAATTGATTCCCTTACGGAAGAATGCGTCACGAGCGCGACCAATCTGCTGTTGCCACAAGCCGACGCCTGGAACGTGCTCGGCACGGGCTGGGGTGTATACGGTGATGCAATCCGCGCACGCTTGCCGTCGGCACCGCGTTGGGCCGATGGCGATCGCTATCCGCAGGCCCGCGACGTAGCCCGCCTGGCCGCGCCATTGTTCGCAGCCGGCAAGGGCGTGCCGCCGGAACAGGCGCTACCCGTCTACCTGCGCGACAAGGTGGCGTTGACGCTTCAGGAGCAACAAGACACCAAGGTCTGACCTGAAACTCTCCCTCTCCCTTCGGGAGAGGGTGCCCGAAGGGCGGGTGAGGGTCCGCGTGTGGCGTGGGATGTAAGTTACTTCGACAGCAATCGGCGAGCCCGTACCCTCATCTGGCGCTTCGCGCCACCTTCTCCCGGAGGGAGAAGGGAACACAAGCTACGAACATGCCTTGCGGATCGCGGCAGGCAACGGCACCGACGCACCGCTCGCCGGATCAACCCACACCATCACCACGGTGCCGTCGGCGTACACGCATGCATGATCGGTGCGATCGACGATGCGGTTGCCGATCGTCATCGACGAATTGCCGAGACGTTCGCAGGAAAGCAACACGTCGATCTCGGCGGGCCACTCGATAGGCCTGCGGTAATGCAGTTCGACGGCCGCCATCACCGGCATCGCGTGTTCCGTGAACCACTCGCCCGGCACGTTCCGCAGCCACTGCAGGCGTGCTTCTTCCAGGAACGTCAGGTACGACGAATTGTTGACGTGGTTGAACGCGTCGAGGTCGCGCCAGCGGACGTGCAGGGGAATCGCGGCCAGGACGCGTGGTGCGCTCGATTCGCGGCCTGTCGTGGATTCCCGAACGATCTTCCCGCGTTGGTCGCGGGGCTGTTCCTGCGTACTCGCTTGCGGCGCGGTCGCGAGCCCGCCGGCGGTTCGCGGCGCTGCATCCGAACTGCGCGTTTGCGCTTTTGCCTTGAACCGCTTGCGCGGTGCGCGCTTGGCTGGAGGTTTCTTGTCGTCGGTCATGAAGATTTTCTCTTCGTCATTCCGGGGCCATCGCCGGTCTTGTCGGCGATGGAACCCGGAATAACTCTTGGGCGTGCCTGGTTGGATAAACTCGCCGCGTCCTGCGGCTCGCCCTTCGGGCCATCGGCTGCGCCGATGTTCGCTCCGTCTTCCTGATTCCACAGTCGGGTTCTGCCCGCAAACAGCGCGGGCAGCCACGGGATGACGGCAAGAAGCATGAGCCGCGCTGGCATTGCAGCGCGTTCACGCGCGTTTCTTCCTGCGCGATGATTTCGACGTGGCAACCGCTGCCAGCACCGGTGCAAGAAACTGCCCGGTGTATGAATCCTTGGTCGCCGCGATGTCCTCCGGCGTTCCGGTGGCGATGATGCGTCCGCCGCCGGCGCCGCCTTCCGGGCCGAGGTCGACGATCCAGTCGGCGGTCTTGATCACGTCCAGGTTGTGTTCGATCACGATAACCGTGCTGCCACCATCCACCAGTCGGTGCAGCACGCGCAGCAGGTGCTCGGTGTCATGGAAGTGCAGGCCGGTGGTCGGCTCGTCGAGGATGTACAGCGTGCTGCCGGTGTCGCGGCGCGAGAGTTCCTTGGAAAGCTTCACGCGCTGCGCCTCGCCGCCCGAAAGCGTGGTCGCGCTCTGGCCCAGCTTGATGTAGCCCAGACCCACATCGATCAGGGTTTCGAGCTTGCGGGCGATCTGCGGCACCGGCGTGAACACTTCCAGCGCCTGCTCGACGGTCATGTCCAGCACGTCGGCAATGGTGTAGCCCTTGTACAGGATCTCCAGCGTTTCGCGGTTGTAGCGCTTGCCGTGGCAGACGTCGCAGGACACGTACATGTCCGGCAGGAAGTGCATCTCCACCTTGATCAGCCCGTCGCCTTCGCAGGCTTCGCAACGCCCACCCTTGACGTTGAAGCTGAAGCGTCCGGGCTGGTAGCCGCGCGCCCGTGATTCCGGCACCTGCGCGAACAGCTCGCGCAACGGCGTGAACAAGCCGGTGTACGTGGCGGGATTCGAACGCGGCGTGCGCCCGATCGGCGACTGGTCGATGTCCAGCACCTTGTCGAACAGGTCCAGCTTTTCGATGGACTCGTAGGGCGACGGTTGCGCCGACGCGCCGTTCAACTCCACCGCGGCGATCCGGAACAGCGTGTCGTTGACGAGCGTCGACTTGCCCGAGCCCGACACGCCGGTGATGCAGGTGAACAGTCCGGCCGGGATTTCCAGGTCCACGTGCTGCAGGTTGTGGCCGTGTGCCCCTTTCAGCCTCAGCACGCGTTTGGGATCGGGCTGGCGGCGCAGTTGCGGCACCGCGATGCTGCGTTTGCCAGACAGGAACTGTCCGGTGATCGATCGCGGCGCCTTCAGGATGTCGTCGAACGTACCCTGTGCGACCACCTCGCCGCCGTGCACGCCGGCGCCGGGGCCGATGTCCACGATGCGATCGGCACGGCGGATCGCCTCTTCGTCGTGTTCGACCACGATCACCGTGTTGCCGAGGTCGCGCAGGCGCGTCAGCGTACCCAGAAGGCGTTCGTTGTCGCGCTGGTGCAGGCCGATCGACGGTTCGTCCAGTACGTACATCACGCCGACCAGGCCCGCACCGATTTGCGAAGCGAGTCGGATACGCTGCGCCTCGCCGCCCGACAACGAATCGGCCTTGCGATCGAGGGTGAGGTAATCGAGCCCGACGTCGATCAGGAATCGCAGGCGCTCGCGGATTTCCTTGACGATGCGTTCGGCGATCTCGCCGCGCCAGCCCGCGAGTTGCAGGCCGTCGACGAAGTTGCGCGCGTCGCTGATCGCAAGCGCCGACAGCGACGGTAGGTTCTTCTCGCCCACGAACACGTTGCGCGCGGAAAGATTCAATCGCTCGCCGTGGCATTCGGGACAGGGCCGCTCGCTGATGAAGCGCGCGAGTTCCTCGCGCACCATGTTGGATTCGGTCTCCTTCCAGCGGCGCTCCAGGTTCGGGACAACGCCTTCGAAGCGATGCTTGCGGGTAAACCCGGAGCCACTGCCGTGGCCCAGATAGCGGAACTCGATCTTCTCCTCGCCGGAACCGAACAGGATCGCATCGCGCGTCTTCTTCGGCAGATCGCGCCACGCCGTCTCGACATCGAACTTGTAGTGCTTCGCCAGCGAATGGATCATCTGGAAGAAATGTGGATTGCGCCGATCCCAGCCGCGCACCGCGCCTTCGCCGAAGCTGCGCTCGGGGTGTGCAACCACCCGTGCCGGGTCGAAGAATTGGGTGACGCCGAGGCCATCGCAGGTCGGACACGCGCCGACCGGCGAGTTGAACGAAAACAGCCGCGGCTCCAGTTCCGGCAGCGAGTAGTCGCATTGCGGACAGGAATAGCGCGACGAAAACAGTTGTTCGGACGCTTTCTCGTCGTCCAGATCGACCAGGATCGCCAGGCCTTCCCCGAGGCGCAGCGCGGTTTCGAACGATTCGGCAAGACGCTGCTTCAAATCCGCGTGCGGACGGAAGCGATCAATGACGACTTCGATGGTGTGCTTGATCCGAAGCCCCAGCGCCGGCACGGCATCGAGGTCGTACACGGCCCCATCGACGCGCGCACGCACGAATCCCTGCGCACGCAACTGCTCGAACACCTGCACGTGCTCGCCCTTGCGCTCGCGGATCACCGGCGCCAGCAGCATGTAGCGCTTGTCTTCCGGCAGCGCCAGGGTGGCATCCACCATCTGGCTGACCGTCTGTGCGGCCAGCGGAATGCCGTGGTTCGGGCAGCGCGGCGTGCCCACCCGCGCGTACAACAGGCGCAGGTAGTCGTGGATTTCGGTGATGGTGCCGACGGTCGAACGCGGGTTGTGCGAGGTCGATTTCTGCTCGATCGAAATCGCCGGCGACAGGCCCTCGATGTGGTCGACGTCGGGCTTTTCCATCATCGACAGGAACTGACGCGCGTACGACGACAGCGACTCGACGTAGCGGCGCTGGCCCTCGGCATACAAGGTGTCGAAGGCGAGCGAAGACTTGCCCGAGCCCGACAGGCCGGTGATCACGATCAACTGATCGCGCGGCAGGTCGAGGTCGATGTTCTTGAGGTTGTGGGTGCGGGCACCGCGGATGCGGATGGTGTCCATGGGAGTGCGTGCGGCAAAGCCCATTACTATAGCGACCCCTGCAATGTGGGGTTCGGGGTCGCGATTTTCGACCCTCGGGAACGCACCGGACGTCGGCCGCTGCGCGGACATCGCACGCGAAGTACGCTGAATGGACGGTGCGCAAGCGTGATGGGGCGCTCTACCGATCGGACACGGTCGAGCGCCTCGCGCGCGAGGACCGACAAAGCGACGGCAATTAAACGATCACCCTTCTCGCGGAAACCAGACCCTCATCCGGCGTTGCACGCCCTCTCTCCGGACGGGGGAAGGAAAAGCCACAGCGCTGTAGGGCGGGTTGGCCGCGCAGCGGCGCCAACCCGCCTTGCAGGTCTACGATGTATGGCCTCCACACCGGAGGGCAGAAACCATGAGACCGGACAACGACGCCTGCTGGCCCGCGCTGCCGTATGACGCGTGGAAGGATACCTACGCCACGCTGCACTTGTGGTCGCAGGTGGTCGGCAAGATCGCGCTGGCGCTTGCCGCCCCGCTCAATCACTGCTGGGCCGTGGCGCTGCGGGTCACGCCGCGCGGGCTGACCACGCGCCCGCTGCCGCACGGAACGCGCACTTTCACCATCCAGTTTGATTTCATCGAGCACCAGTTGCTGATCCGCACATCGGACGGCATGACACGCACGCTGGCGTTGCAGCCGCGCAGCGTCGCCGATTTCTATCGCGAATTGCTGTTGATGCTGGACGCCATGGGATTGCCGGTGAAGATCCGGCCGACTTCGGCGGAGCTGCCGGAGACGATCCGGCTGGATCGCGATACGCAACACCACAGTTACGACCGCGAGTACGCGAACCGCCTGTGTCGCATCCTGGTGCAGGTGGACCGCGTGTTCACCGACTCGCAGTGCGCGTTCGTCGGCAAGTGCAGCCCGGTGAATTTCTTCTGGGGCAGTTTCGACCTGGCGGTGACGCGGTTTTCCGGCCGGCGCGCGCCGCCACGCAACGGCCCGGCGTTCGAGCAGGACGCGTATTCGCACGAGGAGATCAGCCATGGCTTCTGGCCGGGTAGCGGGCCGGTGCTGGAACCTGCGTTCTACGCGTACGCTGCTCCGGAACCGGACGGGTTGAAGGAAGCGCGTGTGTTGCCGGAGCAGGCGTACTACCACCGCGAGCTGGGCGAATTCATCCTGCCGTACGAGGCGGTGCGGCAGGCCGAAGCGCCGGACGACGTGATCCATGCATTCATCGACAGCACCTATGACCGCGCTGCGGGTCTCGCGCAATGGGATCGCAAAGCGCTGGATCGCGTTGCCTTGTAGGTTGGGTTGAGCCCGGGCTTCATCCGGGCGAAGCCCAACTTCAACGGACAACGTTGGGCTTCGCAGAGAGCGCTCAGCCCAACCTACGCGCTACGCGCTGCGATCGAGCCGCCGGTCTCGCGCACTGGGATCGCAAAGCGTTGGATCGTATTGCCTTGTAGGTTGGGTTGAGCCCGGGCTTTATCCGGGCGAAGCCCAACTTCAACGGGTAAATGTTGGGCTTCGCAGAGAGCGCTCAGCCCAACCTACGCGCTTCAACGGAACAATGTTGGGCTTCGCAGAGAGCGCTCAGCCCCACCTGCTCTCGGGGTCCCGCCTGCGCCGTTACGACGGGCAAGCGCAGCCTTGCAGGTTTGATTTGCCGAAGCGGGCGCAGTTTCGCCGTATGGATCTGGGGGTTGGCCGGAGTCGTCTGGCTTGTATAGTCCGTGATCGGTGTCAGCTGGCATCAGGTGACCGATGGCAGCAGGCGAAGGTTCACGCGAAAGGTTTGCCCATGAATACCCAATCGGATTTGCTGGTGATCGGTGGTGGCTCGGCAGCGCTGGCTACTGCGATCCGCGCGGCGCGGCACGGCGCCGAGGTGACGCTGTTCGAACCGCACGAACTCGGTGGCACCTGCGTCAACCGCGGCTGCGTGCCGAAGAAGGCGATGTGGCTGGCGGCGGAGCTGGCCGAGTCGCAGCACATGGCGCAGGCGGTCGGGTTCAATGTGCAACCGGCGTCCCTGGATTGGGCCGCGTTCGTCGAGCATCGCGAAGCTTACGTGGCGCGTGCGCGCAATTCCTACGCCAGGCGTCTGGATGAACTCGGCATCCGGCTGGTGCGTGAGTACGCGCATTTCACCGGTGCGCACACGCTGCAAGCTGGCGACGACGAGTACCGCGCGCCGCATATCGTGATTGCCACCGGTGCGCGCTCGCGCGACATGGACATGCCGGGTGCGGAGCTGGCGATCGATTCGGATGGTTTCTTCAAGCTCGATGCGCGGCCGCAGCGGGTCGGCATCATCGGCGGCGGCTATATCGGGGTGGAATTCGCGGGCGTGTTGCGTGCACTCGGTTCGAAGGTGGAACTCATTACCCGCAGCGGCCTGCTTTCGCATTTCGACAAGGATCTCGGCCACGCGCTGGGCGAGTTGATGCAGCTTGAAGGCGTGGTGCACCATGAAGGCTGCGTGGCGCGCGGGGTATATCGCGAAGGCGGTGCACTGTGGCTGGACTGTGGCGACGACAAGACCCGCGGACCTTACGACTGCGTGATTTCCGCGATCGGCCGGGTCGCCAATGTCGAAGGGCTGGGGCTGGATGCGGCGGGCGTGGCGTTGGACAAGCTTGGCGCGATTGGCACCGATGCACGCGAGAACACTTCGGTGGAAGGCGTTTACGCCATCGGTGATATCAACGGCAAGTTGCAACTGACGCCGGTCGCGATCGCGGCAGGGCGGCAGTTGGCGGACCGCCTGTTCGGCGGCAAGCCGGATGCTCACCTGGATTATTCGAATGTGCCGAGCGTGGTGTTTTCGCATCCTCCGGTCGGCAGCGTGGGCATGTCGGAGGCCGAAGCGCGTCGGCAGTTCGGCGATGCGGTGACGGTGCGCAGGGCACGGTTCTCGCCGATGTTGTGGTCGCTGGCCGGGCGCGAAGGCAAAACCCTGATGAAGCTTGTGTGCGTGGGCGAAGACGAGCGCGTGGTCGGGTTGCACGGCGTCGGGCCCGGTATGGACGAGATGTTGCAGGGGTTTGCGGTGGCGGTGCGGATGGGCGCGACGTATGCCGATTTTCTGAAGACCGTCGCGATCCACCCGACCTCGGCGGAAGAGTTCGTCACGATGGTTTGATGCGCACCCGACATCCCCCCGCGCGCTGCGCGCGCGACCCCCTTCCGTTGGAAGGGGGTGAAAAGCGAGGGCTGCGCCGATGCGCTTTGCTTGTTTTCCCGCTTCGTGTGCAGGGCGAGCGACTATGGCCGACAGGCTCGGCCGTGAACGGCGCGAGCAAAGCAAACGCGCGCGCAGCGCGAGAGGGGGATGGCTTTTTGGCTTGGCGCGTGGGATTGTCCATGCGGGTTTGATCTAATTCGTGTTGCATGCCCGTACTGTCCATCCTCGTCCTGCATCTCGCGATCATCGCGTTCAACATCGCGGGCTGTGTGCTGATCCCGATCGGTGCATGGCAGCACTGGCGCTGGGTGCGGGAATTCTGGTGGCGACTGATCCACCTGTTGAGTCTTGCCGCAGTCGCGCTGCAGGCGCTTGCGGGCCGCGCGTGTTTCCTGACGATCTGGCAGGGTGATGTTTCCGGCACTCCACACGCGCAACCGCTGATCGCCTCCTGGATCGACCGGCTGATCTATTGGCCGCTGCCGCTGTGGGTGTTCGCCATCGCGTACGTGGTGGTGTTCGCGTACGTGATCGCGTTGTGGCTTTGCGTGCGGCCGCGGATGCCGTGGCGGCGGGGTGCGGGTCAGCGTCGCGCGTAACGCGCGCGCTTTTCATGCACCCGGTTGCCGGGTTGCAATTTCACGCGCACGCGCAGCCACGTGGCGAATTCCCGCTCGGGCAGCTTGCCTTCGGCGAGGGCGAGCAAGGTTGCGTATTTGTCCGCGTCGCCAGCCGTCATTTCAACGTCATTGAGGGCAAGGAATACCCTGTAGCAGACGTGTGCCGTTCGCTTGTTGCCGTCCACGAAGGGATGATTGCGCGCGAGCCCGAACGCCAGGCTGGCGGCAAGATCGGCAGCAAGGTCGGGCGCGGGATCAGCGTACGCATGCAACCGTTGCGGACGCGCGAGCGCGGATTCGAGCAGCGTTTCGTCGCGTACGCCCGTGGTGCCGTCATGCTCGGCAAGCTGGCGCTCGTGGATGGCGAGGGCAAGTGGCTTTTCGATCCAGACGATCATCGCCTCAACTCTCGGCCAGCTTGTGCAGTACCGCGCGATCTTTGCGCATGATCCCCTCCGCAACTTCCATCTGCGCGGCCAGTTTGGGGTCGTAGGTGGTCAGGCGGAAGCCGTCCGGCGTTTCCAGCGCGTACAGTTCGTCGCCCTTTTCCACGCGCAGGCGCGCCAGCAGTTCCTTGGGCAGGATGACGCCGGAGGAGTTGCCGATGGCGGTGATTTTCAGTTTCATGGCGGATCCACTTGGTTATAACAAACGTTATACTAAATCGACCACACGCATTCCGCAAGCTTCCGTCGGGGGTGAAGGGCCGGCCATGACCCCACGCAGCAAGCTTGCGGCGGCGAACACGACAGTGTTCCGGTGGGCATCATGGTTGCCGATGGGCGTGGTATGCCGGCAGGGCTCGCCCGGCTGCTGCCACAAGAGCTGGATTCCGGGTTCGGCCTGCGATGAAACCGCAGGCTGGCCAGGAATGACGAGGCTTTCCTCTTTTGCTGACAGGTAGCGCCAATCAGGTCGGTTCACCAATCGGGGCGGAGTGAAACCGCCGTGTCGTCACGCGGCGTTCGCGCGGCGTCGCTGCCACCACATCCACAGGAAGTACAGCGGCACGCCGACCAGGGTGATCAGGATGCTGGCGATGGTGGACCAGAACTGGGCGTAGAGCGCATTGCCGACCACCACGAATGTCGCCAGCACGAACAACGCCGGAATCACGGGGTAGCCGATCGCCCGATACTTGCGTGGAAAGTCCGGCTCGCGCTTGCGCAAGATGAAGATGCCGATCACGCACAGCGCCAGGAACGGCCACACACCCAGCACGTAGCCTTCGGCCAGCTGCATGAAATCGCGCAGCATCACGTAGATCACAGCCAGCACCACGATGAAGGCGATCGCGACATACGGCGTTTCGTATTTCGGGTGCACCTTGCCCACGGTGCGGAAGAACAGGCCATCCTCTGCCATAGCGAAGAACACCCGCGGACTCGACAGGATGCTGCCGTTCAAGGTGCCGAACACCGACAGCATCACCAGCGCACCGATCAGCGAGACGCCCGTGCGTCCCAGTACCGCGCCCGCGGCATCGGTGGCGACGGATTTCGACGCCGCCAGTTGCGGCAGCGGCAACGCACGCAGGTACGCCGCGTTGATCAGCAGGTACACCACGATCACCACCAACACCCCGCCGATCAGCGCCAGCGGCAGGTTGCGTTGCGGGTTCTTCACTTCGCCCGACAACGTGGTCAGGTTTTCCCAGCCATCGTAGGCCCACAAAGCGGCGATCAGGCCGATCCCGATGCCCGACCATTTGGCCACGCCCAGTGGTTCGGCATTCAGCGGGTTGTGGGCGCCACCGGGGGCGAGGAAAAAGATCGCCGCGGACAGGCACACGATCGCCAGTACCTTGGCGCCGGTGGAAAGGTTCTGGATCACCGCGCCCAGTTTCACCGAGCGGTAGTTTGCGGCTGCGACCAGGATGATCAGCGCGGCGGCAATCATGTGCTGGACTTGTTCCGGAATCGGCACGAAGAAACCGAGGTATTCGGCGAACATCAGGCTTTGCGCGGCCCACGAAATCGGCGTGGTCAACAGCCACATCCAGCCAAACAGGAACGCCAGCGGTCGCCCGTAGGCCTGGCGCAAATACACGTAGGGCCCGCCGGCCGCGGGATACATCGCCGCCAGTTCGGCGATCGACAACGCGCCGAACAGCGCCACCACACCGCCCAGGATCCACACCAGCGCGATGCCGGTGATGTTGCCCGCCTCGCCGGCGATCGGCGAAGGCACCCGGAATATCCCGCTTCCGATGATCACGCCGATCACCACCGCCATGCCGGTGACAAGGCCGAGCTTGCGCGGCAATTCGCGCGGTGCTGTCGTTGCTGATGAATGGGCCATGGTCGCGCAGACTAGCAGCATCTACGTGGTTTGCGACAGCCCGACAGCATCACCCGGGTTCAGGTCGGCTTCGCACAATGGTTGCAGAATCGGGCGCCCCGCTCGCGGCGACGTCCGCGATGGAATTTTTCACGCACAAGGAAGGGCCATGGACGCACTGCACCTCAGCAATTTCCTCAGCTTCAGCATGTCGCCGCTGGAAATCTTCATCCGCGGCACGATCATGTACTGGTTCCTGTTTCTGCTGCTGCGCTTCGTCCTGCGGCGCGACACCGGTTCGGCGGGTATTTCCGGCATCCTGTTCGTGGTGCTGCTGGGCGACGCGGCGCAGAATGCGATGATCGGCAACGGCCATACCGTTGGCGACGGCGGGCTCCTGATCGCCACATTGGCCGGCTGGAACCTCTTTCTGGACTGGCTCGGAACGCGGGTTCCGCTGGTTGCGCAGCTGATGGATGCGCCACCGATCATGCTGGTGCGCAATGGCCAACTGCTCATGCGCAATCTTCGGCGCGAACATCTGACCCTTTCCGAAGTCGAGGCGCAGCTTCGATTGAAAGGGCTGGAGCGGATGGAGCAGGTCGGCAAGATGTATCTGGAAAGCGATGGCCGGTTCAGCGTGATCCGGACACAGCCCTGAGCACGAGCGCGCCGTGGCGGTAGAGTAAGCGACATGGCTAGCTTGAAAACCGCGAACCTTGCGGTCGCTGATCGCGGCTCCGACACCCGTGTCAAGCGGCTCGCCGCATGGCTGAATTTGCGTTCGCGCGTGACCGCGATTACCGGCGCCGGCGTCAGCACCGAATCCGGGATCCCGGATTACCGCGACGGCGACGGCAACTGGAAACGTTCGCCGCCGGTCCAGTACCGCGACTTCGTGGAGAGCGATGCGGTGCGTCGGCGTTACTGGGCACGCAGTCTTGCGGGCTGGCCGATGTTCGCGGCAGCGCATCCAAGTGCGGCGCATGTCGCGTTGGCGCGGCTGGAGCGGATGGGACGCGTGGAACAATTGATCACCCAGAACGTGGATCGCCTGCACCAGCGCGCGGGCAGCCGCAACGTGATCGACCTGCATGGCCGATTGGACGTGGTGCGTTGCCTTGCGAATGGACATCGTTTTGATCGTGACGCCTTCCAGGTGCGACTGCGCGAGGCCAATCCGGATTGGGATGTTGAAAGCGCACGGATCGCGCCGGACGGCGATGCCGATCTCGATGGCGTCGATTTCAGCGCGTTCGAAGTGCCCGCCTGCGAGGTGTGCGGCGGCATGCTGAAACCCGACGTGGTGTTCTACGGTGAATCGGTGCCGCGCGAAACTACCGCGGCGGCGCTGGCTGCGGTGGAGTCCGCTGATGGCGTGCTGGTAGTCGGGTCGTCACTGATGGTTTGGTCCAGTTTCCGGCTGGTGCGCACCGCGTCTGCGCTCGGCATCGAGGTGGTTGCGGTCAATCGCGGACGCACGCGTGGCGATGATCTGCTTGCGTTCAAGCTGGATGGCGAGTGCGGGGAAATGTTGAGTGCAACCCTGGATGTTTTGCATCCCCCCGCGCCTGCGGCGCGACCCCCTTCCTGCGGAAGGGGGTGAGTTTGCCTTCCCCTTCCGCAGGAAGGGCGGAGCGAAGCGAACGTGCGCGTAGCGCAGGAGGGGGATGGCCTTTTTGGCCTGACGTTACCTGGTGTCCGACGTATCCGCGGTCTCGCTCTCATCCTTGAAGGCTTCCACCGGCACGCACGCGCAGAACACGTGCTTGTCGCCGTACACGTTGTCGACGCGCGCCACCGGCGGCCAGTATTTCACGTGCTTCAGCGACGCCAGCGGGTACGCCGCAAGTTCGCGCGGATAGGCATGCGTCCATTCGCTCACGGACACTGCGCTTGCAGTGTGCGGTGCGTGTTTCAGCGGGTTGTCTTCGCGATCCAGCCGGCCATCCTCGATCGCGCCGATTTCCTCGCGGATCTGGATCATCGCATCGATGAAGCGATCGAGTTCGTGCAGCGATTCGGATTCGGTCGGTTCCACCATCAACGTGCCGGGCACGGGGAACGACAGGGTCGGTGCGTGGAAGCCGAAATCGATCAGGCGCTTGGCGATGTCCTCGGCGCTGATGCCGGATGCCTTCTCGATCGGGCGGATGTCGAGGATGCATTCGTGCGCGACCAGCCCGTTGCGACCGGTGTACAACGTGGGATAGTGGCCGGCCAAACGCTTCGACAAATAATTGGCGTTGAGCAGCGCGACCTGGGTGGCTTTCAAAGTCCCTTCGCGGCCCATCATGGTGATGTACATCCACGAGATCGGCAGGATCAATGCCGACCCGAAAGTTGCCGCCGATACCATCCCTCCGGAGCGGCTGTTGTGAGAAGTCGCGCCATGGATGGCCGGCTCTTGATTCTCGCCGGCAGGGATGCCGGCTGAAGAAACTCCGCGGGGCAGGAATTTCGCGAGATGCGATTTCACCGCGCACGGGCCGACGCCCGGGCCGCCGCCGCCGTGCGGAATGCAGAAGGTCTTGTGCAGATTCAGGTGCGAGACGTCGGAGCCCCAGCGGCCGGGCCGCGCGACGCCGCACAAGGCGTTGAGGTTGGCGCCGTCGGTGTAAACCTGCCCGCCGTGCTGGTGCACGATTTCGCAGATTTGCGCGATCTCTTCCTCGAACACGCCGTGCGTCGAAGGGTAGGTCAACATGATCGCGGCCAGGCGGTCGGCGTATTTCCCGGCCTTGGCACGGATGTCCTCGACATCCACGTTGCCGTTGGCGTCGCACCTGGTGACCACCACCGTCATGCCGCACATCTGCGCGGATGCGGGGTTGGTGCCATGCGCGGATTCCGGAATCAGGCACACGTCGCGTTGCGCCTGGCCGTTGGCGTGGTGGTACGCGCGGATCGCGAGCAGGCCCGAATATTCGCCCTGCGCGCCCGCGTTCGGTTGCAAGCTGACCGCGTCGTAGCCGGTGATCGCGATCAGTTGCGCCTCGAGGCTGTCGATCAGCTCGCGGTAGCCGCGCCATTGCTCGGTTGGCGCCAGCGGATGGATGTCGGCGAACTCGGGCCAGGTGATCGGAATCATCTCGGCGGTCGCGTTCAATTTCATCGTGCATGAACCGAGCGGGATCATGCTGCGATCGAGCGCCAGATCCTTGTCGGCGAGCTGGCGCAGGTAGCGCAGCATCTCGTGCTCCGAGTGGTGCGAGTTGAACACCGGATGCGTCAGGAACTTCGATGCACGTTGCAGCGACGCCGGCAGTGCATCGGGTGTTGTGCGATCCAGCGCATCGATGTCGTCGATGCGCGCGCCGAACAGCGCGGCAATCTGGTGCACGTCATCGCGCGTGGCGGTTTCGTCGAGGCTGATGGCGAGCGATGTGTCGTCGATGTGGCGCAGGTTGATGCGCGCTGCGCGCGCCATCGCATGGATGGTGTGCGCGTCGATGCCGGTGACGTGCAGGGTGTCGAAGAATTCGCTGCCCACCTTGATGCCGGCTTGGCGCAACGCGGCCGCTAGAATCGCCGCGAGCCGATGGGTGCGACGGGCGATGCGCGTGAGCCCTTGCGGGCCGTGGTACACCGCGTACATCGCGGCCATCACCGCCAGCAGCACCTGTGCGGTGCAGATGTTGGAAGTCGCCTTCTCGCGGCGGATGTGCTGCTCGCGGGTCTGCAACGTGAGGCGATAGGCCTTGTCGCCCTGTGCATCCAGCGACACGCCGATCAGACGCCCCGGTAGCGAACGCTTGTACGCGTCGCGGCAGGCCATGAACGCGGCGTGCGGACCGCCGAAGCCGAACGGCACGCCGAAACGCTGCGAGTTGCCGACCACGATGTCCGCGCCCCATTCACCGGGTGGCGTGATCAGCGTCAATGCAAGCAGATCGGTCGCGACCGCGACCAGCGCGCCGCTGGCATGCAGCGCATCGCACAGCGACTTGTAATCGCGGACGACGCCGAAAGTGTCGGGGTATTGCAGCAGCGCGCCGAAGCAATCGATGTTCGCGGCGTTGGCTTCGTCGTCGATGACAAGTTCGATGCCCAACGGTTCGGCGCGGGTCTTCAGCACCTCGATGGTCTGCGGATGGACGTACTTCGACACGAAGAACGTATTGGATTTCGATTTGGAAGAACGCTTCGCCAGCGTCATCGCCTCGGCCGCGGCGGTGGCCTCGTCCAGCAGCGAGGCATTGGCGATTTCCATGCCGGTCAAATCGGCACACATGGTCTGGAAGTTGATCAGGGCTTCCATCCGGCCTTGCGAAATTTCTGCCTGATAGGGCGTGTACGCGGTGTACCACGCGGGGCTTTCCAGCACATTGCGCAGAATGACCAACGGCGTGTGGGTGCCGTAGTAGCCCTGGCCGATGAAGCTCCTGAAGACTTCATTCTTGTCCGCGATTGCGCGGATCTTGGCCAATGCTTCGGTTTCGCTGACGGCCGGCGGCAACGCCAGCGGGTTCTTCTGGCGGATCTGCGCGGGCACGATCGCATCGGTCAGCGCATCCAGCGAAGCGTAGCCGACCGCTTGCAACATGGTCGCGATTTCGGCATCGTCGGGGCCGATGTGTCGTGCCACGAAGGCGTCGTGTTGTTCAAGTTCGTGCAGGGAAGGCGTGTGCTGGGTCATGGCAAGGATTCCGGAGTGAAGCGCGGCGGCGATCTCGCGAAGCGCGGAAGAACCGTCGCGAGCGAAGGCAGATTGCGGAACGCCGGAGCGCAGGAAGCGGAGCGTACACGTAGTACGTGGGCATTCCGGGCACCGCCGGCACGCAAGCTGCCGAGCGCAGCAGGTTGGTCCGTGCTTCGTCCATGCCCCTCTGTCCGTTTGCCTGAGAGTTTGGCAGCGCCTGCGCTGCTTGCCCCTTCGGCGCCGGTCGCCGTTGCGTGCAACGGTCCGGTCTCTCCAGAGTTGTCATGCGTGGTGGTATCGGGCCTGAGCGATTACGGGCGTTGCGCCTTCGGCAGCGGTCGCGTGTTGCGCCCGCTTCTTCCACCACTTGGCAATTATACAGGTGGGCACGAAGCGTTTCGTCTAGGATGGAAGGCGGTTCATTCGGCGACTTGATTTCCCATGGCCATTCCCTTTCGCCTCCGCCAGCTCGACCACGTGGTATTGCGCGTGCGCGACCCGGCGCGGATACAGCGGTTCTATTGCGAAGTGCTGGGTTGCCGGGAAGAAAGGCGGCAGGACGATATTGGCCTGGTACAACTGCGCGCGGGCGCTTCGTTGATCGATCTGGTGGACGTCAACGGCAAGCTGGGCCGCTCGGGCGGTGCGGCGCCGCTGGCGGAAGCGCACAACGTCGACCACATCTGCCTGAGCGTGGACGGCTACGACGAGGCCGCGATCGTCGCGCATCTGAAGCTTCACGACGTGCGCGTCGGGGATATCGGTTCGCGTTACGGAGCGGAGGGGCAGGGGCCTTCGATCTACCTGTTCGACCCGGAGGGCAATATGCTGGAACTGAAAGGGCCGGCGTCGAAGCCCTGAACAACCTGCGGCGCTCGGCAGCTTGCGTGCCGGCGGTGCTCGCAATGCTCACGTACTGACGTGTACGCTCCGCTTGCTGCGCTCCGGTGTCCCACAATCTGCCTTCGCTCGCGACGGTTCTTCAGGGCTTCTGCCAAGCTTGGGTCTGGTTGGTTCCAAATCTTAGCTTCATAAGGAGATTCCATGCCCTGTTTGCTTGCCATCCTCGCACTCGGCACGCCACGGCTGGTGGTCATCCTGTTGTGGCTGTTCACGCGCTGGTTCAGCGGAATCTTTCACATCGCGCTGTGGCCGGTGCTGGGATTCCTGTTCCTGCCGACCACCTTGCTCTGGTATACCGCAGTGCAACACTGGTTCCACGGTCACTGGACGCTGGTGCCCATCGCCGGCATCGTGATCGCCCTGCTGATCGATCTGGCCCCGGCGGCCAGCCGAAGGCGGTACACCCCCATGCGCTGAACCCTTCCCTACGACTTCTGGCAGGGGTGCCGTGGGGCAGATAGGTCTAGGATCAAGAGTCTTTATCCAACCTCGGGGCTTCGCATGAAATCGACCAAGCTAGTCGTGATTGCGCTGATCGCATTCGTTGCTGCGTTACCGGCACTCGCGTCGGCACGTCAATTGACCGACACGGACTATGCGCGAGCCGTGAAGTTCCTCCGCCAGAGCGTCTCTCCCCTCGTCGACCACGATGTGCAGCGGGTGACGTGGCTCGACAGCACGCATTTCTGGTATGTCGACCACGACACCTCGGGTGATCATGTGCTCGAAATGAATGCCACGACCGGCAAGGTCAAGCCGGCATTCGATCAGGCCAAGCTGTCCGCGGCACTCGGCAAGTTGCTTGGCAAACCGGTTCCGGCCAACAAGGTTCCGGCCTTCGGATTTGATTTCAACGTATTGCCGGACGGCACCTACGACATACAGATGATGGGCAAGCATTACCTGTGCGATCTCAAGGGCGCGGGGGTGTGCAAAAAGCAAGGCGGGAAGAAGGGCGGCGGTGCGATCGGCGCGTTGTCGCCGAACGGCAAGCTGCTTGCATTCACGCGCAACTGGAACCTCTGGGTGCGCAACGTCGCGACCGGAAAGGAGACGCAGCTCACCACCGATGGCGTGAAAAATTACGGTTACGCCACCCGCAACGCCGGCTGGGTGCACGGACCCGGCGCCATCGTGCGCTGGTCGCCGGATTCGAAAAAGATCGCCACCTACCGGCAGGATCAGCGCGGTGTTTCCGACATGTACACCGTCACGATCGGCGTCGGGCAGCCGAAGCTTGATGCATGGCCGTATCCGCGGCCGGGCGACAAGAAGGTGTTCATGATCGAACCGGTGGTGATCGACGTCGCCAGCAAACATATGGTGCGCCTGAAGATGCCGCCGGAGCAGCGGCTTTCCACCCTGTGCGACACACTCGCCTGCGATCAGGGTGAGCGTTTCGCCTGGAGCGACGTGAAGTGGGCGCCGGACGGCAAGACGCTGGCGCTCGTCTCGACCTCGCGCAACCGCCAGCACGAGTGGTTCCGGATCGCGAATGCGGAAACCGGCGCGGTGCGTACGTCGTTCGAATTCACCGCCAAGGATTACTACGAAAGCGGCCACGGCCGGGTGAACTGGGAGTACCTGTCGAAAACGGGTCAGGCGATCTGGCCGTCGGAGAAAACCAACTGGGCCAACCTTTACCTGTATGACCTGAAAACCGGCAGGCAACTGCGCCCCATCACCAAGGGCGACGGCAATGTCACCGAGGTGCTGCACATGGATCGTGCCTCACGCACGCTGTGGTTCGTGGGGGTGGGTCGCACCCCGGGCGTGAATCCGTACTACCAGCAATTCTTCAAGGTGAACATCGACACCGGCAAGACCACGCTGCTGACGGCGGAGGACGCCGACCACAGCGTCACGATGTCGCCCGACGGCAAGTATTTCGTCGATTCGTACTCCACGCCGACCAAGCCGCCGGTGACGGTGTTGCGCTCGTCGGCGGATGGCCACCTGATCGCGACCATCGCCAAGGCCGACATTTCAAGGTTGACGGCCGCAGGCTGGGTGCCGCCGGTTCCGTTCACCGTGAAAGCGCGTGATGGCAAGACCACGCTGTACGGGTTGATGTTCAAACCGACCAATTTCGATCCGAACAAGAAGTATCCGGTCGTCGATTACATTTATCCCGGTCCGCAGACGGGTTCGGTGTTCACCTTCAGCTGGATGCCGGCGCGCAGCGATCATCAGGCCATGGCGGAGCTCGGCTTCATCGTCGTTGCAATCAACGGCATGGGGACGCCATGGCGTTCGCGCAGCTTCCACCATTACTGGTACGGCAAGATGGGCGACAACACGTTGCCCGACCAGGTTGCCGGGATCAAGCAATTGGCGCAGCGCCACCCCTGGATCGACATCGACCGTGTCGGCATCTGGGGCCATTCCGGCGGCGGCAACGCCACCGCAGACGCGATGTTCCGCTACCCCGATTTCTTCAAGGTCGGTTGGGCGGAAAGCGGCAACCACGACAACCGCAACTACGAGAACGACTGGGGTGAGAAGTACCAGGGCCTGCTGGTGACCAACAAGGATGGCACCACCAACTACGACAACCAGGCCAACCAGTTGATCGCGAAGAATCTGAAAGGCCATTTGATGCTGACGCACGGTTCGATCGACGACAACGTGCCGACCGGCGAGACGTATCTCGTGATCAATGCGTTGATCAAGGCCAACAAGGACTTCGACATGATGATCCTGCCGAACAAGCACCACGGTTACGCCGATGATTCGTCGTACGTGATGCGCCGTCGCTGGGATTACTTCGTGAAGTACCTCTCGGGCAACACGCCTCCGCACGAGTTCAAGATTCCCGCCGAGTCGAGGTGAACGCAAACCGGATTACTCGCAGGATCCGCTGACGAATCCCCCTCTCCCGTCGGGAGAGGGGACCCCGCAGGGACGGGTGAGGGTTCGAGGCGCGCAGTCATCGATTGGAACCCGCTCCTGCGCCTTGTCGGGCCCTCATCGGCGCTCCATGTCCCTTCTCCCGGAGGGCGATGGGGAAACTGAAGATCGGGCCGATTTGATACCGCGTTCAGTGTTCGTTTGAGGGCTGCCTGTTTTTGAAACGAGAAGGAGAGTTGCCATGAAACTTTCCACGAACCTGCTGGGCGCCGGCGCACTTGCAGCGATGGCAGCGACTGCATTCGCGCAGCAATCCGCGCCGCCGTCGGCGATCGAGTATCCCGCCGCGCACCAGGACAACACCGTCGATACCTATTTCGGGGTCAAGGTGCCGGCGCCGTACCAGTGGATGGAAGACCTCACCAGTCCCGAATTGCACAAGTGGGTCGCGGCGGAAAACAGCATCACCAACGCGTACCTCGCGAAGATTCCGGTGCGCGGCTGGATCGAACAGCGCCTGACCCGACTCTGGAATTACGCGAAGGAAGGCACGCCGACCCGGTTGCAGAACGGCATGCTGTTCTTCCGCAGGAATTCGGGCCTGCAGAACCAGAACGTTGCATACGTGCAGGCTTCGCCCAGCGCCAAGCCGCGTGTGCTGATCGATCCGAACAAGCTTTCGCCCGATGGCTCGGTGCAGCTCAAGTTCGGCGCACCCTCGCCGGACGGCAAGTACTACGCCTATGCATTGTCGAACGGCGGCTCCGACTGGGAAACCCTGCACGTGATGAACGTCGCGAGCGGCAGGCAGCTTGCGGACGTGGTGCACTGGGCGAAGTTTTCCGGCATCTCGTGGACCAACGACAACAAGGGTTTTTTCTACTCGCGTTATCCGAAACCGCCGGGCGGCGAAAAGGCAATCAGCCACGCCGTGGTCGACCAGAAGCTGTACTACCACAAGCTGGGCACGCCGCAGGCGGACGACAAGCTCATCTACGCGCGCGCCGACCTGCCGCACGCAGGCATTGGTGGCAGCGTCAGCGAAGACGGTCGCTATCTGTTCGTGTTCCTGCAGAACAACACCATCAGCCGGAACGAGCTGTACTACGCCGATCTCGGCCATCCGGGCCAGCCGAACCTGTCGGCGAAGGTCGAATCGCTGTACACCCAGAACGACGCCGGGTACACGCCGATCGGACACGTGGGCGGCACGCTGTATCTGCAGACCACCCGCGGCGCGCCCCGCGGCAAGATCGTCGCGGCAAAATTCGCGGATCCCGATCCTTCGCACTGGCGGACGGTGGTGCCCGAAGCCAGGGGTGTGCTGGCCGGCGCCAGCATGGCCGACGGCGACATCCTCGCCGATTATCAGGTGGTCGCCAAGAGTCGGCTGGAATTGTTCGACACCGACGGCAAGCGGCTGCATACGCTGCCCCTGCCGACGCTGGGTACGGTCCGCGGCGTGTCCGCACGCAATGATTCGGGCACGGTCTATTACGGGTTCACGTCGTACCTGTACCCGACTACCGTCTATCGCTACGACGTGGCCGACGGCAAGACCTCCGTGTACTTCAGGCCCGACGTGAAGTTCGACCCTTCGCTGTACCAGACGAAACAGGTGTTCTACACCTCGAAGGACGGCACCAGGGTGCCGATGTTCATCGTCGCCAGGAAGGGCATCAAACTCGACGGCAGCCATCCGACCGTGCTGTACGGTTACGGCGGCTTCGACATCTCGGTCACGCCGGGCTTCGATCCGATGATCCCGGTTTGGCTGGAAATGGGCGGGGTGTACGCGGTTGCCAACATGCGCGGCGGCGGCGAGTATGGCGAAGCTTGGCACCACGCCGGCATGCTCGGCAAGAAGCAGAACGTGTTCGATGATTTCGCGTGGGCCGCAAAATACCTGATCAAGCAGGGCTACACCTCGTCGAAGCACATCGGCATCCAGGGTTATTCCAACGGTGGCCTGTTGACGGGCGCCTCCATCACCGAACGTCCAAAATTGTTCGGCGCCGCCTACATCGGGCACGGCGTGCTCGACATGTTGCGCTATCAGAAATTCTCGGGCGGGGCTTTCTGGGTGCCGGAATACGGCAGTTCCGACGACAAGCAGGCATTCCAGTGGCTGATCAGGTATTCGCCGCTGCAGAACATCCACAAGGGAACCTGCTACCCGCCGATGCTGATCACGACCTCGTGGGACGACGACCGCGTGGTACCCAGCCATGAATTCAAGTTCACCGCCAGTATCCAGCAGGCGCAAGGCTGCGACAACCCGATCCTGCTGCACACGACCGCCAGCACCAGCCACACCTACATGCCGACCGACAAGCAGATCAGGCAAACGGCGGACGTGTGGGCGTTCGAGGCCTACAGCCTCGGAGCGAAGGAACCACCTGTGAAGCAATAGGGAATCCCGGGTTTGTTCCTGTCCATCAGGTATCCGGACGCGAGTGTCCTTTTTGCAGTCGACTTGACTGCCATTCAGTTTCATGGTTACTGTAACGATATAACATCACGTTGTTTGTTCGCCCCTCCCCGTCGTTTTCCGAAGGCCCGCTTCCCAGGTCGAAATCTCCGGACCGTTCCTGTCGGCCCGCTTGGAAAAGAATCGCTTGTCCATGAGTGTCGAATCCCGACTCCTGGTGTATTCGCGGCAGGCATTGCCGATCACGATGCTGGCATTTGCGCTGGCCGGGTGCGCCGCGGGCCCCGACTTCAAGCCGCCGGCGCCGCCGAAGGTCAGCGGTTACACCGCGCGTCCGCTCACCACGACCACCGCCACGCCGGGTGTCGCCGGCGGTGGTGCGCAAAGTTTCAGGCAAGACACGGACATCCCCGGTGACTGGTGGACGTTGTTCCATTCGCCGTCACTGAATGTTCTGGTCAGGCAGGCGCTGAAAAACAACCATGACCTGAAGGCTGCACAGGCCGCCTTGCGGGTCGCGCACGAGGACGTGTTGGCGCAACGCGGCACGTTTTTCCCTTCGCTGTCGGCTGGCTTCACGGCCAGTCGCGAACGCGATCCATCCGCCGCGTTGGCACCGGTGCCCAGCAACAACGCCTTTCTCTACAGCCTGTTCACACCGCAACTGTCCATCGGCTACGCACCGGATCTGTTCGGACTGAACCGACGCACCCGCGAATCTCTGCGCGCGCAGGAACAGGCCGCGCGTTTCCAGATGATCGCGGCGTGGACCACGCTCACGTCGAACGTGGTGGTAACGGCGGTGCAGCAAGCGTCCCTGCGCGAGCAGGTGCGGGCAACGCACAAGCTGGTCGCGCTGGAAAAGAAGAGCCTTGCGATCCTGCAGCTCAGATTCGAGAAGGGCGATGCCAGCAAACTGGACGTGGCTGCGCAGCAGACGCAACTTGCGCAAACCGAAGCAGGGCTTCCGGCGCTGGTCAAGCAACTGGCCGCGACGCGCCATGCGCTGGCGGTGCTGGTGGGCGATTTTCCCGAACAGTTGCCGGCACAGACGATGACGCTGGCCGACTTGCACCTTCCCGAAGACCTTCCCGTAAGCCTGCCGTCGAAACTGGTCGCACAGCGTCCCGATGTCCGCCAGGCGCGCGCCAACCTGCATGCCGCCAGCGCGGCGGTGGGCATCGCCGCGGCCGAACGCTTGCCGCAAATCCAGTTGACTGCCGACGCCGGCAGCACCGCGCTGGCGATCTCGAAAGTGTTCACATCCGGCACCGGCTTCTGGGGCATCGCCGCGTCGCTGACCGCGCCGATTTTCCAGGGCGGACAGTTGATGCATCAGGAACGCGCCGCCAAGGCCGCTTACGTCGTGGCCGCCGAACAGTATCGCGGCACGGTGCTCGCGGCGTTCCAGAACGTCGCCGACACGCTGGTCGCGCTCGATCAGGACGCGCGCGGCTTGCAGGCTGCCGCCAAGGCGGAACAGGCCGCGAAGACCACGCTGGATCTTTCGCAACTGCAACTGAAGCACGGCTACATCGGCACCTTCGAATTGCTGGCCGCGCAGCAGGCATACCAGCAGGCGCGGATCGCGCTGATACAGGCCCAGGCCAATCGTTTCGCCGACACCGCGGCGCTGTACCAGGCGTTGGGTGGCGGCTGGTGGCATCACGAGAATCTTGCAAAGCAATGATCACGATGAAAACGAACGACAACGCGATATCCGATGCTGCAACCCTCTCCCTCGGGGAGAGGGTGCCCGAAGGGCGGGTGAGGGTACGGCATGGCCGGAACCTCTGTTCGTTTTCGTGCCCCCACCTCTGCCCCTCTGCCGGAGGGAGAGGGATTCTTCAGTTGCCGGATCGGGCTTCGCCAAGAGGGAACCGCCATTTGCGCGCTGCCGTGGGCATTGCATTCGCACTCGCGTTACTCGCCGGTTGCTCGTCGAATCACGGCACACAACAGAACGCATCCACGACGCCGCACAACGTCACGCTGACCAAGGCCCAGCAATCCAGCATCCACATCGTCACGATTGCGCCGGTGCATTACCGCACCACGATCACCACCACCGGCGTGGTGGATTTCGACCACAACCGTGCAACCGACGTGCTGGCGCCATTCTCGGGTGCGGTGACCAGGGTATTGGTAACCCAAGGTGCGCGGGTGGTGAAGGGACAGGCTTTGGCCGAGGTCGCTTCTCCCGATTTCGCCGCCGCGGCCGGTGCCTACCGCAAGGCGGTGCTGGCGGCGAACGCGGCCGACGCCGTCGCCACCAATGACCGTGAGCTGTATGCGCACCAGGCGATTTCCCAGCGCGAGAACGCGCAGGCCCAGGCCGATGCGGCCGGCGCCGATGCCGATCGCGCCGCGGCGTTGCAAACGCTGGTCGCGTTGCACATGGATCGGAAAACCATCGCCGACATCCGAGCCGGCAAGCCGGCCGCGCACGGCCAGGGCGTGATTCGTGCGCCGATCAGCGGGACCGTCGTGACGAAATCCATTGCACCGGGGCAGGCACTGGCCGCCGGCACCACAGCATGTTTCACGATCGCCGATACCTCGAGGATGTGGGTGATGGCACAGGTGTTCGGCGATGACGCCGCGCGCGTCGAAACCGGCGATGCCGCCACGATCGCGGCCGGCGACGGTGGCAAGCCGATCACCGGTACTGTCACCAACGTCGGCGCGGTGGTCGATCCGGATACGCGTTCGGTGAAGGCTCGGGTGCGCGTGGACAATCCGGACGGCCTGCTGAAAAAGCAGATGTACGTGACCGTGAGCATCCAGTCGCACGACGAGCACACGGGCCTGCTGATTCCGGTTTCCGCGATGCTGCGCGACGACGAGAATCTGCCGTTCGTTTACGTGGTCGAATCCGATGGCAGCTACGCGCGGCGCCCGATCTCGCTTGGCGCGCGAGTCGGCGATCGCTACGTGATTCCCGATGGGCTTCATGCCGGCGACAAGTTGGTGGCAGACGGCAGCATCTTCCTGCAATTCATCCAGTCGCAATGAGCGCGCAATTTCCGCAAGCGGATTCGGAGCACAAGGCTTCGATCATCAACCGCATCGTCGCGTTCGCGCTGGAGCAGCGCCTGCTGATCGTGCTGCTTTCGCTGGCGATGGCGGCGGCCGGCGTGTGGGCCTACAAAGTGCTGCCGATGGATGCGTACCCGAACCTGTCGCCGCCGATGGTGGATATCGTCGCCCAGTGGCCCGGGCATTCGGCGGAGGAAGTCGAGCGCCTGATCACGGTGCCGATGGAACTTGGCATGAACGCGATCCCGGGGCTCGTCACCAAACGTTCGATTTCGCTGTACGGGCTGTCGGATGTCACGCTCACCTTTTCCGACGGCACCGATCACTACTTCGCGCGCCAGCGCGTTTACAACCGCCTGCCCGGCGTCGACCTGCCGGACGGCGTATCCCCGGACATCGGGCCGTTGTCGCCGCCGTCCGGACTGGTGTATCGCTACGTGCTGCAGAGCACCGACCGCTCGCCGATGGAGTTGAAGACCCTGCAGGATTGGGTGATCGCGCCGCAGTACCGGTCGGTGCCTGGCGTCGCCGATGATTCGGGCTTCGGTGGCGGCACCATGCAGTACAAGGTGCTGCTGGATCCGGTGAAGATCGCGGGGCTCGGGCTGTCGGTGTCGCAGGTGCAGGCAGCGCTCGCGGCCAACAACTCCAATTCCGGGGGCGGCTTCTACCAGCAGGGTGGACAGTTCTTCTACGTGCGCGGCCTCGGGCGCATCAAGACCCCCGAGGACATCGACAACATCGTGCTGGCCGTGCACGACGGCACGCCGGTGCTGGTGAAGGACGTCGCCAAGGTCAAGGTCGGCATCGCGCCGCGCCTCGGCGAGTTCGGTTACATGAACCAGAACGATGCCGTGGAAGGCGTGATCCTGGCGTTGACCGGCAGCAAAACCGAGGACGTGCTGAAGCAGGTCGAAGCCAAGACGAAAGAACTCAACGAAACGATCCTGCCGAAGGACGTGAAGATCCACCCGTTCTACGACCTCACCACGCTGATCGACCAGACCAAGGGCGTGGTGATGCACAACCTCACCATCGGACTGGTGCTGGTGATCGTGGTGCTGATCTTCTTCCTGTACGACGTGCGTGCCGGCCTGATCGTCGCGGTGACGGTGCCACTGGCGTTGCTGTTCGCGTTCCTGTGCCTCGATTTGAAAAACGCGTCGGCCAACCTGCTTTCGATCGGCGCGGTGGATTTCGGCATCCTGGTGGATGGCGCGATCTTCATGGTCGAGAACATCTTCCGCGAGCTTGCGGCGCGGCGCGGCACCGACTACGACGTCAAGCGGGTCATCCTTTCCGCCGCCGCCGAAATCGACCGTCCGCTGGTGTATGCCGTGGCGGTGATCGTCGCGAGCTTCCTGCCGATCTACTTCCTCACCGGACCATCGGGCACGCTGTTCAAGCCGATGGCCGACACCATGATTTTCGCGCTGGTCGGTTCGCTCGTGGTCACGCTGACGTTGCTGCCGGTACTGTGCGGGGTTTTGATGCGCAAGGGCGTGCGCGAGCGGCGCAACCGGATCTACGAGAAGTTCAAGGCGTGGTATGTGCACTGGCTGGAACGTGCGCAACGCGTGCCGTGGCGGGTGACGGCTGCGTCGGCGGTGTTGCTGGCGCTGGCGTTCCTGATGATGCAGGGCATCGGCGCCGAGTTCATGCCGAACCTCGACGAGGGAGCGCTGTGGGTGCGCGCGACCATGCCGTACACGATTTCGTTCGACAAGGCGTCGGAAATCTCGCCTGAAATCCGCAAGGTGCTGATGTCGTTTCCGGTCGTCACCACGGTGACTTCGGAGCTTGGCCGTCCCGACGATGGCACCGATTCCACGGGTTTTTTCAACGATGAATTCTTCGTGGGACTGAAACCGTATTCCGAGTGGCACGGCAAGTACCGCAGCAAGCAGGATTTGATTGCCGCCATCGACAAGAAGCTCGAGAAATTCCCCGGCATCCAGTTCAACTTCACCCAGCCCGCCGAGGACGCGGTGGACGAGGCAGAAACGGGCCTGAAGAGCGCGCTGGCGGTGAAGATCTACGGGCCGAACCTGCAAGTGCTGCAGAAGGAAGGCAAGGCCATCAAGGCGGTGATGGAGAAGGTGCGCGGCATCACCGACATCACGCTGGTGCACGAACTGGGCCAACCGAATCTTGCCATCGACATCGACCGCGCGAAGATCGCGCGCTATGGCTTGAACGTCGATGACATCAACAACGTGGTCAACGCCGCGATCGGCGGCGGCGTCGCCACCGAAGTGGTGCAGGGTGACAAGCAGTTCGACCTGGTGGTGCGTTTGCAGCAGCGCTTCCGCGACAATCCCGTGGAGATCGGCGACATCCCGGTGGCGACGCCGGGCGGACAGCAGATTCCGCTGAAGCAACTGGCCGACATCAAGGTCGAGAACGGCGCTTCGTTCATCTATCGCGAGAACGGCTCGCGTTACATCGGCGTGCAGTTTTCCGTCACCGGCCGCGATCTGGCCGGCGCGGTGAACGACGCGATCGCGCAGGTCGCCAGCAACGTGAAACTGCCCCAGGGTTATCGGATCGAATGGGGTGGCGAGTACAAGGAATACACGGCTTCGCGTGCGCAGATGCGGGTGATCCTGCCGCTCACCGTGGTGGTGATTTTCGGGCTGCTGTTCGTGCTGTACGGCAATTTCAAGTTCCCGTTGATCACGGTAGTCGGCGTGCTGCTGTCGGCGCCGGTCGGCGCAGTGTTCGCGATGTGGGTCACCGGCACGCCGTTCTCGGTGTCGTCGGGCATCGGCTTCATCGTGCTGTTCGGCGTGTCGGTACTGACCGGCGTGGTCTACATTTCCTGCGCGAACGAACTCAGACTCGGCGGCATGGACATGCTGCGCGCCGCCAACGAGGCCGCGGTATTGCGCCTGCGGCCCATCGTGATGACCGCGCTGGTGGCGGCGCTGGGGCTGTTGCCGGCAGCCATTGCGACCGGTGTCGGCACCGATTCGCAGCGTCCGTTTGCGCTGGTGATCGTGGCCGGCATGATCTCGCGCCTCGCAATCGGCATCTTCATCATGCCCGCGCTGTACAAGCTGGTCGCGCGCGAGGGCGATCGCCTGCAGGTGTGATCCGCAAGCACGATGCAATCCGCGCTCCTGGCTTGCCGGTGTCGGCGGCCTGAATCCGCGACAACGTTGCGCGCCTGCCGCCGCGGGCATGTGGCCGCTTCGTCGTATTCTGGACTTGAATGGCAGGCTCGCCGGAGACGCCGCCGTCGACGGACGTCAAATACGTTCAAGACGCGAGTGATTCCGTAGGGCAAGTTACAGCGCAATGAGACCATCCACTGTTCCTGCCCCTGTTGCCGATCCGTCCCGATCGCCAGCCGATCGCGCTTGTAGCCGTGCCATGTCCGGAGGTGTGAACGGCCATTCAGCCAATTGTTCATGGCGGCGCACCGGATTCAAATCCATCATGCTGCTTATTGCGCTGGTTTCTACCGGCATGGCCCACGCTGCCCAGGAAAGCGACAATCCTGCCACCATGCACTGGGCGCCGAGCCGCAGCTATCACGTCGAGAATTACAAGCTCACGCTGCACTTCAACCAATCCAAGCGCGAAGTGTTTGGAGACGAGTTGGTTACCATCCGGCCATTCGAGGCGAACTTCGATCGGTTCTGCCTCAACAGCGAAGAATTGACGATCGAATCGGTAGAACTCGTCAAGGCCGGAGGTACATCGGAAGCGCTGCTGCACAGCACCGATGGTCGCTGCCTGTGGATCACCTTGAGACATGCTTACGGCCCGGCAGATTCGTTGGACATTCGCATCGTCTATCACGGTTATCCCAGTGCCGGGCTCTACTTCGTCAATCCAGGGAAAGATGATCCGGGCGTGCCGCCGCAGATCTATACGCAGGGCGAACCCGAATTCAACCACCACTGGTTCCCGTGCTGGGACTATCCCAACGACATGGCTACCAGCGAAACGATTACGACCGTGCCGGAAGGGCAAGTCGTCGTTTCCAATGGCACGCTGGTAAGCGTGAAGCATGCGGCCGGGCAGGTGACGTACGACTGGGTGGAGCACATCCCGCACAGTGTCTATCTCGTGTCGCTGGCGATTGGCCCATGGAAGAAGCTCTCCAATAGTTATAAAGGCAAGCCGGTGGATTACTTCGTCGACAAGAGAGTCGACGATGCGGTAGCGCTGCGGACGTTCGGTCTCACGCCGGACATGATCGGATTCTTCTCGCGTGCCACAGGTGTGGAGTATCCCTTCGAGAAGTATGATCAGGTGGCCGTACACGACTTCATATTCGGCGGCCAGGAGAATGTCAGCGCCACCACCTTGGCCGACGAAACCCTGCACGACGCCGTGGCGGAAGCCGATTACCCGAGCACGATTCTTGTCGCGCACGAGTTGGGCCAGCACTGGTTCGGCGACTACGTGCAGGGCCGCGACTGGGCCAATATCTGGTTGAACGAAGGTTTTGCCACGTACCTCACCGCACTGTATACGCAATACCACGAAGGGAACGACGCGTATCGCTATGAAATCTATCAGGACCAGAACGTTGCGCTGCAGGCCGAGGCCGCGGAAAACAACCGGCCGATCGTCTATCGCAAATACGCCGATCCCTTGGATATGTTTGAGGGCATCACGCATCAAAAGGGCGCGTCGGTACTGGAGATGATGCGTTACGTGCTTGATGGCGAGGGCGCTATGACGGCACCCGCATCCCAGAACGAAACGCTTTTCCAGGCGCTCAACTATTACCTCACCACCCATCACGCGCAGACGACCGATTCCGCGGACCTCGCGAGCAGCATCAGGATCAGGACGGGGCAGGATCTCTCCTGGTTCTTCTACGAGTGGGTGTACAAAGGCGGCCACCCTGATTACCGGGTCACCGCCAGCTACAACCCCAAGCGCAGAGTGGAAGTCGTGAAGGTGGCGCAGACGCAGGAGGTGAATGCGAATACGCCGATCTTCGACATGCCGATCCATCTGGCCTTTTTCGACGACAAGAACCAGAAAGTAGACAAGCAGGTACGCGACAACGCCGCCAACCAGGAATTCGACGTACCGCTGGCGTTCGCGCCCAAGTGGGTCGATTTCGATCCGAACGACATCATCTTCAAAACCACCGTCTTCACCAAATCGAATGACGAACTCAGCGCACAGGCACAAAACGACCCGTACATGATGAGCCGACTCTGGGCCACCGAGCAGCTGGGCGAACGGTTGAAAACGGATAAGGATTGCTGCATCCAGACGCTGGCGAACGTCTTGAATAACGATGCATTTTACGGCGTGCGTGTCGAGGCGGCTTCCAGTCTCGGCCAGAGCAAATCCGACCAGGCCAAGCAGGCCTTGCTATCCGCGCTGAATCAAAGCAACAGCCAGGTACGCGCTGCGGCCATCAGCGCGATGACCAACTTCCTGAATGATCAGACCATCTTGGACGCATTGGTGCGGGCGATACAAGCCGACCCGAGCTATGCCGTGCAAGCCGCTGCGGCCGAACAGCTGGGTCACTCAGCCGGCCGGAATGCACTCGATGTGCTGCGCAGCGCATTGGCCGGCGCAAAAGATCAGCACGTAACGATCGGCGTATTGAAAGGGCTGGCCGCGATGAAAAACCCGCAGGCGGCGCACATCGTATTCACCTATGCGCGACCGGGACCGCCCAAGCGTATCCGCCTCGTTGCGCTGACGCTCTTGCCTGCACTCAAGGACATGCTGCAGCCCGCGGACGTCCGCGGGCTTGGCGACGTGGTAGGCGCCGCCCTGGGCGATTCCTTCCTGCAGGTACACGAGGCCGGCATCCATCTGGTCGACGTCTTCAAGCTCAAGCGATTCAGGGCGGCGGTAGAGCGTGACGCGAGAAGTGCAGTGATCTTGGACGACCGCGTGGACGCACAACACGTTCTCGAACATATGGACAAACCGTGACGGTCGCAGGCAGGCACTGCGCCATCGCCATCCTTTGACCGCCATTTCATTTGGAAAAGGAAAGGTCATCCATGAGCAAGCTTTCGCTGATAGGGACACTGTTTCTCGCAAGCCTGACCGCGGCGTGCTACGCGCAGGATTCAGGCACCATGACGAAGGACGAACTGGTGCGCCTGACGCAACAGCGCATGCATGCCGTAGATGCGGGGGACCCCAAGCCGTTCGCTGAGCAGTTCGCCGATGACGCGCTCATCTTCGACGAACGCGGACGCAGCATGGACAAGGCCCAGCTGGTGAAGCAGATCACGCCGCTGCCGAAGGGTGACGTGGGCACGCTCGACGTGGTGAATCCCGCCAGCCGTAGGGTCGGCGATACCATCGTGCTCAGCTACGACCTCAACGAAACCGAAACCATCTTCGGTCAGCCCAACAAGGCGCGCTACCACGAAACGGACACCTGGGTTAAGCGCAATGGCAAATGGCAGATTATCGCCGAGCAGGTATTGCGCTATTACGAAGACCCTGCCCCGGGGAAGGCAGACCTCGGCAAGTATCCGCTCTATCTTGGCACCTACCAGCTAGGCCCCGACGTGACGCTCACCATTTCGCGGGAAGGCTCGAACCTCTACGCGCAGGAAATCGGCAAGAAGAAGCTGCTGCTGATCCCCGAAGCGGCGGACATCTTCTTCAGCAAGGGGATGGAAGGCCGCGAGCTGTTCAAGTACGACGACCATGGCAAGGTGGTGGCGTACATCCAGCGTCGCAACAACGAGGATATCGTCTGGAAAAAACTCAACTAGAAGGTGTCTGGCAAAGTGGTTGAGCTCGGGTTTCCGCGACGAAGCTCAAGCTCAGGCAACTTGGCACACGTCGTATGTGAGCATGCTCGAAAAAATTACAGGAGTTTTCACAAAACCTCGGCCGCAAGTGGCCAGTTGAGCGGCTCTTCAACCACTTTGCCGGATAGCCAGCTAGAAAGCACGTTATCGGCGATCGAGCAGGCGCCATGCCGTCGGCGACGACCCGGTGATCCGGTGAATCCACCGCGTCATATGCGCCTGATCCGCGAATCCCGTTTCCGTGGCAATCGCGCAGAGGCGATCGTGCGCATGGGTGATGCGAAACCAAGCCACCTTGGTTTTGATCTCCGCGCGGAATACCTTGGGCGCAACGCCGTACGCCTTGAAAAAGCCGCGCGATAGCGTTTCTGGCGTCAACCCATGCGCGCGTGCCCAATCGCCAAGAGGCAGCGCGGCATCGCACCCCAGATCCGCCACCAGTTTGTCCGGCCAGTCGTTGCGCTTTCCGGAGGGAATCGATGGTTCACGGCAGATCGCATTCGTGAGCCATTCGCTCGCTTCGCGCACGTCCTTTTCCGTGATGCGCACCAGCTCGTCCATATTCATCAGGCGATACAAACCGCCCATGCCGCTGCGATCCAGCCATGGCAGTCGAATCAGCTTGACGCTGGAAGAGACCCGGTGGTTTTCGTGAGCATCGAGCTCGGGATGCACAAGCACATCGCCGGCGCTGGCGCGGATGCGGCCCGCGTAGCTCGACTCCTCGAATGAACCGCTGACGACCACGGTCGCGTAAGCGTCAAGATGGCGATGGCGGGGCATCGTCAGATTGTCGGTCAACACCTCGATGCCATGCACGACTTGGCGAAGCGCGACCTGTCTCAGTGGGCCCGTGCGGACGGAGCGCCGGGTGCAACCTTCAGGTTCGACCGACACATGTTTCTTCGCAGCAGCAACGGTACCGGACATCGCTTCACGCGTCACAGGCGAAATACCGGCTCGGCCGGTTGTGCCTCGGGATCTCGATCTCCGCGTCAAAGCAGAATCCCAGCTTTTCGAGCACTCGGATGGACTCGACATGTCCTGTTTTGATGCCGACCGGAGACCTCATGCAACAAAAAACCCGCACAGGGATGCGGGTTTTGTGTGTTTCCCGCTACGTTGGAAACCGGACCGAACCACTGTATTGGTGCCCAGGAAAGGACTTTCCGGGCAGACCCTAACTTTCACGGTTCTCCACTATTTCGCCCCGAAACCCGCGCCGCGCAATGTTCCACGTGCAAGAGTTGCCCACCTTTTGACACGAACAGACCCGATTCGCTACCGTGGCATTCCCCACGGATTCCCCACGGCCGAACATGGCGAGCATCAAGCGGCACGGTTCACGATGGCGCGCCCAAGTGTACGTGCGCGGCAGGCGGGATTCTGGTGTGTTCGCCACCAAGGCCGAAGCCGCCGCATGGGCGCTGGAACGCGAAGCGGAGATCGCCGGCCGCAAAGCCTACACTGGAACCGTGGCCGACGTGCTGCGGAAGTACGCCAGTGATGTATCCCCGACGCACCGGGGCGAACGTTGGGAGCGGACCCGGCTCGCACGGCTGGAACGCGACCCTCTGGCCGCTGTGCCGCTCGCAAGCCTCACGCCGGCAGAGATAGCCACATGGCGAGACAGGCGCTTACGGGTCGTCTCTGGCGCTTCTGTGAGGCGCGAGTTCGTGCTGATAACTTCCGCGCTTGAAGTGGCTCGGCGCGAATGGGGATGGATTCGCACCAACCCGGCCCGCGACGTGAAGAAGCCGCCGTCGCCGCCTTCCCGCAAGCGCCGAATCCCACCTGATGAAATTGACCGCCTCATGCTGGCCTTCGGGCTTGGCGATGGGCTGCGGGCCAATACCGCCATGCAGCGCACAGGCCTCGCGTTCCTGTTCGCACTGGAAACCGCAATGCGTGCGGGGGAAATCCTGGCGCTCACCGAAACCGATGTGCACCTGCGGGAACGGTACGTGCGCGTGGCGCAGTCGAAAAACGGGGATGCCCGCGATGTGCCGCTATCCAGCGCGGCCATCAAGATTCTCAAGGCGCTACCCGATCACGTTTTCGCGGTCGATCCAGGTACGCGGGACGTATTGTTCAGGCGGGCAAAGGTTGCCGCAGAGATCCCCGACCTGCACTTTCACGATGCTCGGGCAGAGGCGATCTGGCGGCTGTCCCGAAAGCTGGACCCGCTGGAGCTTGCGCGCGTGGTTGGGCATCGGGACTTGCGGTCGATCATGCTGTATTACCGCCCGACCGTCAGCGAGCTGGCTACGCGGCTCGGGTAGATCGTTCAAGGATGCGGGCCGGACGCTACTCCGGCTGTGGGCAAGTTTTCTCGATGGGTCCGAACTATGTCGTGGATGGGATTTGCACCCATCGCGCATCCGGGGTCTGGCATTGCCGGTGCCCTCGACTCGGATTTCGCCGAGCTGCGCATCCAACCCAATTTGCCCTTATCGAGAATCAGCGTGTCCGCTTTCCACGCCGCCGCATCCTTCAACGCTCTACGCAACCCTCCTGCGTGTCGCCTCCATCCATTCATCCACTTCCGATCGCTTCCAGACTGGCCTACCGGTGGCGCGGTTCGGCTTCGGGAACCCTGGCTTGCACGCGATCCGTTCCAGGAATGCGCGTGTCGAAACAGCCCCCACGAATATCGCGCAGGCTTCCGCGTTCAACCAACGGTCGCCGTCGAGCATGGCCGCGAGCATCGCAACGGGATCGGTTGGCGCACGATCAATCATTTCGCATCTCCCTCCGGGAGAGGATGGCGGGTAGGTTATGCATGCTCGCCACCTTCGCGCCAGAGCCACGACAGTGGTTCGTTGAACACGAACAGGTGCCGCATGTTGGCGACATTCACAACGTCGGAATCGCGCGGATACGCCTCTGCCGCGTCGAGACCGCCGCGTCCGCATTCGCGCTTAATGCGCTGCAAGTCCTCCCACGAAATGCCATCAGCCCAGCGATCGCGCTTTTCATTCCACGCGGTTTTGCAAACCGACAAACGCGTGACACCGGGACCTTGGTCGAATACCTGCACAAGGAATTCACGCGAACGCCAGACCTCGCGAATATTCGGCGGTCGATAGCCGGACGGCCACGACGATTCCGGCAACTGCACAATGTGCGTCGGAAAGGTGGCGTTTTGACGTTCCAGATGCCGCAACGCCATGCGGCGTTCGTTTCGCGGAAGCATGGAAATGTCCGAGAACCCGTTCATCCCTCACCCCCATCATCGAGAGGAAGCAGGGCGACGCGCTGGCCGATCCAATTACTTAAGCTGCCGTCGATATATGTGTTGGTGGCCGAACCGGTAACATTCATTTTCGGCGCTTCCGCGATCTTCCGCTTCAGCGCCGCGAGTTCAGCCAGTGTCTCGGTGACGGAATCGAATCCAGCCGTCTGCACGACGCTAAGCATGTGGTCATACAACTTGGCCCGATGTGCGAGACGCAGCAGTTCGGCGCGGACGGTTTCCCATTGTTCCTGTTCATCATCACTGCCATATACAGTAATCCGCGCATTCAACTTGGAGAACGCCTCGCGCACGTCCTCGGGCAGCCCCGCCAACTCGTCCACTTCATTCGCCATCGCCGGACTCCCATGCCATCGAAACGCGCTTCGTGCAATTGCGCATGATCGCCGTGCCGTAGCAGTAGTCGGAAAAGAACTGTGTTTTGCTGCATGTGACCGTCTCAAAATCCACCTGCTTCGCCTGCTCCATCGTGCAGCGGTATTCCAGCGGCGCGGTATCCCAAGGTGCTTGGGGTTGGGCGCACCCACACAGACACAATACGGCCAGCAAAATGACGATTTTCATCACTCGCCCTCCTTCGCATCGCCAGACTCCTGCGCCATCGCGGCGTCTAATTCATCCGCGCAATCGGAAAGGGCTTCCGCGCGACCGTAGCTTTCCCAATCGACGTTGAATCCCGTGTTCGTGCGCTTGTGCTGTGCGTAATTCTTTTCGCTTCGGATGCGCCACGTTTTGATAAGCGCACGCAATGCCGCATCCCGCGCTGGCTCGGGTGGGTGGGCGTAGAGAGCGCGAGTGATGCACGGCCAATTGAATCCAGTGGCGTCCGTAAAGTAGCCATTGGCTTTGGCTGCCTCGTACTCGCTGCGCGTGCAGTCGTGCCATACGTCGCGTGTTCCGGGTGGTGAACGCCACTGCCACACCACCGGCTCCGCAGCGCGCGAGAGGCGGGCGTCGATGGCGTCGGCGATGTCGTCAAAGGTGTAGCCGTGACCGTTGACCCACGTGAACACCCACGGGCCACCGTTTCGTAGTAAGTCACGCACCTGTTCCAGCGTCATCGCCTC
>DASUJD010000094.1:0-3452 GCA_036279455.1 Rhodanobacteraceae bacterium
GCATCTCGACAAGCCGACGTATGTTGTGCTCGGCAACCACGACGTGCAATTGCCGGGGCCGCCGCTCGCACGCAAGATCTTCCGTGCGATGGCGGCGCCCAACGTGCAATTCATCGAGCATCGCGTGATCGATTTTCGCAACTTCCGGCTGGCGGGGCTGTACGACTGGTGGAGCGGGCGCGACGATACCGCGTTCCTGAAAACTTTGCCGCACGACAAGCCCCTGCTGGTCCTGATGCATCAGCCGCACAGCCTGCGAGCCTTGCGCGGTATCCGTTTCGCGCTGGCCATGGCAGGCCACACCCACGGCGGACAGGTGTACATCCCGTGGCTGACCGAGAAGATATTCATGCTGATGCGCGACGAGCGATACGTGAACGGCTACTACGACACACCCACCGGCAAGCTGTTCGTGACGCCCGGCATCGGCGTGACCGGCGTGCCATTGCGATTCGATTGCCCGCCCACGATCGACGTGCTGGAATTGCGCCGCGATGGACGCTGAAATCCCCAACCAGAAGTCGTGCGTACACTGCGGCGAGTGCGTGCGTGCGTGTCCAGAGGCGTTGGAGCCCGAAGCGCTGTTTTTTGTGCTGGTACGGGACGGTTTCGCGGCGGCGCATACCATGCGGCTCGACGCCTGCAGCGAATGCAATCGCTGCGTCGAGGTGTGTCCCTCGCACATTCCCTTGCTGGACTGGTTCCGCTGGGGCAAATCGGAACTGCGCGAACATGCGCGGGCGGGCGAGGCACGCCGGCGCTTCCTGGCACGCAACGCAAGGCTCGCGCGTGAACGCGGTACCCGCGCTGCAAGACGCCGCGAGGCAGCTTCGCCAGTCGGCCTGCCCGCGCAGACCATCAGCCGTGCCGAAGTGTTGGCGGCCATCGCGCGGGGAAAGGCCAAGGTTCGTGCGATCGTCCCTGATCGCCGCACCACCAACTCTCCGCCAATCCCGGACGACAAAAATTCTTGAACACCAGAACGGCCTTTACAGCCGCCGTCCATGGCCAAGAGCTCCGTGGCCTGACTTTTCACAACAGCCGCTACGCATGAAACGCACCGACATCCTTGAACTGTTCCGCCGCCTTCGCGGGCTCGATCCCGACCCGACCACCGAACTGGTTTATCGCACCCCGTTCGAGTTGCTGGTCGCGGTGATCCTGTCGGCGCAGGCCACCGACGTCGGCGTCAACAAGGCGACCAAACGCCTGTTTCCGGTAGCCGACACGCCGGGAAAAATGCTTGCACTCGGCGAAGCAGGCCTGAAGCGCCACATCTCGACCATCGGCCTGTACAACGCCAAGGCAAAGAACATCATCGCGATGTGTGCGCTGCTGCTGGAACACCACCACGGCGAGGTGCCGTGCACGCGCGAGGCGCTGGAAGCGCTGCCCGGCGTGGGTCGCAAGACCGCCAACGTGGTGCTCAACACCATCTTCGGCGAGGCCACCATCGCGGTGGATACCCATATCTTCCGGGTCTGCAACCGCACCGGACTCGCACGCGGCAAAAACGTGCGCGCCGTCGAAGACAAATTGATGAAAGTGGTGCCCGATGAGTACAAGCCCGGCGCGCATCACTGGCTGATCCTGCACGGGCGTTACGTGTGCACCGCACGCAAGCCCAAATGTCCGGTCTGCCCGATCCGCGACCTGTGCGCGTGGAAATACAAAACGGAGTGACGAAGGGCCCGGAATCCGTGAAGAACCGTCGCGACCAAATCGGCAGGACCGCCGATTTGAACGCCGAAGGCGGCCCGAAAGGGCGAGCCACATGGATGTGGCGAGTAAGCGCAGCAAGCGGAGCGTACACGACAGCAGGTGAGCATAACTCGCCGCGTCCGCGGCGTGCCCTTCGGGCCATTCGCTACGCGAATGTTCGCTCCGGCATCCTGGCCGCGCAGTGCGAACACCGCCGGCGCGCAAGCTGCAGAGCGCAGCAGGTTGTTCGTGGGTTCGGACTGATATGCTGGCTGAATGCACACGCAGATCGACGCCTACGCGGAGCACCTGTCCACCCGTTTCCGCGGATTCCTGCCGGTGGTGGTGGATGTCGAGACCGGCGGCTTCGATGCGCAGCACGACGCACTGCTGGAGATCGCCGCGGTGGTGGTCAGCATGGACGGCGACAGCATGCTCGCGCCCGAACCGGTGGTATCCACCCACGTCGAAGCATTCCCCGGTTCGCACATCGACCCCCGGGCGCTGGAAGTCAACGGCATCGATCCCGATCAACCATTGCGCGGCGCGTTGCCCGAACGCGAGGCGCTGGACCTGATCTTCAAGCCGGTACGTGCAGCGATCAAGGCGAGCGGTTGCCAGCGAGCGATCCTGGTGGGTCACAACGCCGCGTTCGACCTCGGTTTCGTCAATGCCGCGGTGCGCCGTACCGGCCACAAGCGCAATCCGTTCCATCCATTCTCGTGCTTCGATACCGCAACACTGGGCGGCCTGGCCTACGGCCAAACCGTGTTGTCGCGCGCGGTGCAGGCGGCAGGTTACGAATGGAACGCCGACGAAGCGCATTCGGCCGTGTATGACGCCGAACGCACGGCCGCCTTGTTCTGCACGATCATCAACCGTTGGCGCCGCTTCGAGGAATTGGAGCGCGATACCGTGGGTGTGCCCTGAGCCGTCGCGCGCTCAGCCGCCCTGTCCATGCCGCAGAGCCAGCGCGATCAACTGCAGCACCACGAGCGCATAGATGCCCGCGAGCACGTCGTCCAGCATCACGCCCATTCCCCCATGCACCCGGCGATCGGCAAGCCTCACCGGCCAGGGCTTCCAGATGTCGAACACACGGAACAACCCGAAGCCGACGAACATCCACCACCATTGCGCGGGCGCCGCGATCAGGGTGATCCACATGCCTATCACCTCGTCCCACACCAGCGCGCCGTGATCGTGCACACCGAGACGTTGGCCGGCAACTCCGCACGCCCACACCCCCAGCAAAAACCCGACAACCAGTACCGCGACATACCAGCCGATCGGCAGGCCGCGCAGCAGAAACCACCACGGCAACAGCGCGATCAGGGAACCGGCCGTGCCGGGCGCCTTGGGCGACAGGCCCGCACCCAGCGCGGTCGCGATCCAGCCGGCGGGATGCGACAGCAGCGCGCGGCATTGCGCAGCGGTCAGCGGCCGGCTCATCGTGAAAAGTGCTCCCAACCCGAACGCAGCGTCGGCACGGGATTGCCGTGCGAATCCTTGACGCCCACGCCGGAGCCGGCGACGACGCGGCCTATGCGCGTCACGCTGCAGCCCGCACCCGCCAGCCGCGCGTTGATGTCGTCGATACGATCCACTGACGCCGTGAAACACAATTCGTAGTCGTCGCCTCCGGTGAGCGCAAGTTCACGACACGTCGCCTCATCGAACGTTGCGCGCAATTCCGCAGACAACGGCAATGCATCAAGATCGAGTTCGGCGCCGACACCACTGGCCGTGCA
>DASUJD010000095.1:0-26392 GCA_036279455.1 Rhodanobacteraceae bacterium
GCGTCGAAGTGCCGGTTTTCACCATGCCATTGCCGCCTCCGCCCCCACCGCATGCCGCAAGGGTGAATGGCAGCGAGAACGCAAGTCCCGCCATGATGGCCGCCGGCAAAAGACGCTTGTTCATGACACCCTTCCTGATCGTTGTTGATGCATTGCAAACCGGCACACGCGCAGACAAGTGATGGGCGATGGACAAGCACAACACCGGAAGGCCGGCGCCTTGCAGCGTCAGCCCGTGTGTCTCATCAATGGTTCAAGACGAACCGCCCCATGTGCCGGACCCCCAATCGTGCTTCGACAGCATGCCACCAATCGGGTCAGCTTTTCCAGCGCTCCGACACGCGGCGGCCGTTCGATGCTTCCCCAAATTCCTTGCACTGCCAACGTCAGTGCGGTATTCGTGACGGGTCACGATCGGGCTTGTTCTCCACTCTCGACGATTACGCTGCATGACAGCATTCGAAAGAATTCTCGAAATAATTATAAATTATTTATATTCAATAACTTATATTAAGATATACGAATGGTCACTAAATTTATGTTGCACTGCACAATACAAGGTGCTAGAGTATCTGTCAGTTCCACCCACCCCGCACCGAGGGAACACACCATGTACAGCCAATTCCAGAAGCAGTCGCTCGACCTCGGCAAGCAATTCGCCGAGCAGGCCTACAAGGCGCAGGTCGCCGCGCTGAAGGGCATCTCCGAAATCCAGAGCCTGCAGGTCAAGGCGCTGGAATCCCAGTCCAAGTCGAACCTGGCGTTCGTCGCCGATTCGCTGGAAGCCCGCGAAATCCAGGACGCCACCGCACTGTGGCCGAAGGGTCTCGACTTTGCACGCGACAGCGTCGAAGCCGCCTACGCCACCGGCCAGGAGATCCTCGCCGTCGCGCAGAAAACCGCCGAGCAGTTCGGCACGCTGACCCGCAACAACCTGAAGGCGGCCAATGACACCGCTGCTTCGCCCGCCAGGAAGGCGCGCTGATCCCGAGAGGGATTGAAGAAGGTACCTCCAGCAAGGTATCCAGGAAAGTACGCGCCGCGGAGATACCCCTCCCTCCTGCAGCGCGACTCCAGCCGGACGGCGCAAGCCGTCCGGTTTTTTTCGCTTCGCAATCGACGGCAATACCATGGCGGATGTTCCGGCAGACGGGTGTCCCGTACATGCATCAGGTCGTCACCGGTTGCACGAAGCACCAAGTTGCGATTCAGGCGACCGCGGCGACGTCGCGTGAACGCGTGATTTCCAGATGCGGTGCCAGCGCCGACAGAAAATCTTCGGCATCGAACAATTCCGCGGGCGCATACGCACCGCCCGACGCAGGCGGGTGGCCGAGAATCCGCAAGCAGGCTTCCACGACCAGCGGCGCCGTGACGGCATAAATGTCGATTCCGGACGCGGTGATCCGGCTTTGCGCATCACCCGCCCTCGCCCGGACATCCATCACGAACCGTTGTGACGACCGGCCCGAAGCGTCGCTCGCGGTGGGCGCTGGTGTTTTCGCATCGTGGATGTCGCGCAATGGCGCCACATTCAAATAGCTGTGGACATTGCGCGCGGCGATGTGCCGGTGGATCGTCACGATTTCCGAAAGGGGAACCGCCGCAACTTCCTGCATTCCGAACGGCTCCGGAAAATTCCATTCATGGGTCTTCGACGGCTGCGGCAGCGGCGTCAGCTGCCCGTTTGCGACAACCATGCGGCGCGCACTATTGCGGTCGCCGGTTTTGCGGGTGCCCCGCGTCGGGTGCCAATAATCGAGCGCCACCGCGACATCGATGGATTCCACCGCCTGCATCCCGCGTGCCACGTCCGCGGCCAGCAGGTCCGCCAAGCCGCCGAAGAACGCCATGGCCGGCAGCACCACTGTTCCGCGCGCCATGGCCTCGTCGTGATACGTCGCAAGCGATTGCCGGGCCGTGCGTTGCTCGGCGGTGATGTCGAGATAATGGATGCCGGCACGCAACGCTGCCTCGATCAAGGCCGGCGCGGTATCCGGAAACGGACCCGCGCAGTTGATGACCACCGAGGTCTCGCGCAGCGCAGCATCGAGCGCATCCGGCGCGTCGCATGCTGCAAACCGCCATTCCACAGCACCTTCGGCATGCGCCGGTTCCGGTGCCGCACGCCCGATGGATACGCTGCGAATGCCGCGATGCTCCAGTTCGCGAACGACGAAGTTTCCCGTATGGCCGGTGGCGCCATAGACGGCGACGATGGGGGCGTGCATGGCTGTCTCCTCATTGCGCTACCGATCGGTATCGAATGGTGATACCGATCGGTAGCGTCGTCAAGGAGAACCCGCTATCGTGATTTCGTCCCGCCCATCGATATGGGCCCAGGCTGCCGTCCGATCGGGATATTTCTTGAAAGCCGTTCATGCCAGGGATTCCGGTACCACGGAGCGCGTGCTCGCAACCGCGTCACGGTTGTTCTATGCGCATGGCGTTCGCGCGGTGGGGGTGGAGTGGATCGTTCAGGAATCGGGGATCGCAAGGACAAGCCTGTACCGGCACTTTGCAACGAAGGACGCCCTGGTCGCCGCCTTCCTGGAGCGCGAGGATCGGGAGTTCTGGACGCAGTGGAGCGCGGCGGTTCGCGCCGCGGCCGGCGATCCCGTGCGAGAACTCATGGCTTTGCTCGACTGGATCGGGCGACGCGTCAGCCGCAATGGCTATCGCGGCTGCCCGCAGATCAATGTCGCAGCCGAGTTCTCCGATCCCGACCACCCCGCCCGCAAGATTCGCGCGCGCCACAAGGCCGCGATGTTCGAACGGCTGAAGGCCATCGTGGACCGCATCGGCGCCGGACATGCCGACGATGTGGCGCATCAATTGGCGCTGCTGATCGATGGCGCTTTCACCAGCGACGGGCGTCTCCCACGCGCGGGTGCCACCCGTATCCTGCAATCGGCAGCGCGAGCGCTGCTTGGAATCCACCCGCCGCGTGGCGCGGGCTCCGCGCATGCCAAAGATCCTGCCATCGGACGCAGCCCTCCCGGCTGAGCCCGGACAACCCGCCGAGTAACGTCGGTTCGGGTTGTCCGGTTCAGTGGTGCACGCGGGCGACGCTGCCTGCGTCGGACTCGACAAACCGCAAACGTTTTCGTCAGAAACGCCCGGCCTGGTAGTCCTGCATCGCCTGCACGATCTGCTCGGGCGTGTTCATAACGAACGGGCCGTAACGCGCGACGGGTTCGTTGAGCGGTCGGCCTGCGACCAGCAGCACGCGTGCCGCCGCTGCATCCCCGGCCAAGGCCAGATCAACGGAGTCACCGTTCGACAGCACGCCGAGTTCGCGCAAGTCCAGGGTTCCGTCGCCGACCTGCACGGCATCACCTTCAAACACGTACGCGAATGCGCTGTGGCTTTCGGGCAGCGGCACCGACAGCTTCGCACCTGGCTGGAGTGCGATGTCGAGGTATACCGGTGCGATCGCGATGCCGCCGACCGGCCCCGTGGCCCCGAACATCTCGCCCGCGACCACGCGCACCTTCACACCCGGCGCAGGTTCGACGGTCGGGATCATCGAAGGCGCGATGTCCTGATAACGCGGCGCAATCATCTTGTCCTTCGCGGACAGATTCACCCATAACTGGAAACCACGCATCAGGCCGTGTTCCTGCTCGGGCATTTCCGAATGCACGATGCCGCGGCCGGCGGTCATCCACTGCACGCTGCCGGATTCCAGCAGACCCGAATTGCCGTGGTTGTCGCGATGGCGCATCCGCCCGTCCAGCATGTAAGTGACGGTTTCGAAGCCGCGATGCGGATGGTCGGGGAAACCGGCGATGTAGTCGGTGGCCGCGTCCGAACCGAATTCGTCCAGCAGCAGGAACGGATCCAGCGAATCCAGCTTCGGCTGGCCGATCACGCGGGTCAGCTTGACGCCGGCGCCGTCGGACGTTGGGATGCCGCGCACGCGGCGGGTGATGGTGCGGGAAGACATGAGTTGCCTCCGGTTCGTTGGATGAACCAAAGATGCGCCCGCGGGAGGCAGGAAACAATGCCGGCGACCGAAACGCAGTGTTCGCAGCGCGGCGATATGCAGCAGCCAAATCGGAGCGGCTGTTGGTGAAAAGTCAGGGCATGGATGCCCGTTCTGGTGCTTGGGACCCTGGAGAGGCTCGGGCGGTGCGATGACGTTCAGCGAAACAGCGATCAGGGACGATCGCAAAAATCAGTGCACCCAGCGTCCGCCGCGCCTGGCAGGCAAACTCCCGAACGCGCTGGACGACGCACCTCCGCCTGCGGTGCGTTCACGTTCGGTCGGTGGCCGCACGCGCCAATAGTGGGCGACAGCTTCCACTGCATCGGGAATCTGGGCAAGGCAGGCTTCGTACTCATTGTCGTCGAGCTTGGCAATCGGCACGTCGGCAGCCAGCACGCCTTCGTCCACCGCCAGCGCCATGATCGGACCCAACATTTCCAGCAAATCGCCATCCTCGGCCAAGCGTGTTTCCCAGATCGACGCGCGCAGATCGATGCCGCGGCTGAAGCCTTCGCACCAGCCGGCGGCGCTCAAGTCGCTGTGTATTGCCTGCTCGGGCGACACTTCTCCCAGAACCGGCTCGTAGATCTCGCCTTCCAGTTCTGCGGGGATCGATTCGTTGAGCTTGGCCAGCAGCCCGAGCACGGCGGCGCCTTGTTCGGGATCCTCGAACGGTGCATGCAGCACTTCGGGCAGCCACTCCTCGGGCAACGCGGGATCAGGCCCGATCGCGAGCGCAGTCAGCATGCCGTGCACGCCATCCAGCAACATGGTCTCATCGGAATCCCGCGCGTGCCCGCGCAGCCAGCGGTCAAGCGCCTCGAGCTCGACATCGTCGATGATTCCGCGGTTCGCGGGCGCCTCGTCCATGATCAGAATGATCGGGGCACGTCACTCAGTTCGCAAGTTCCAGGATCACCGGCGCGTGGTCGGACGGGCGTTCCCATGTGCGCGGCATGCGATCGATGGAGGCCGCGGTCATGCGCCCGCGCAGCGCTTCGCTGGCAAGGATCAGGTCGATGCGCAAGCCGAGATTGCGGCGAAACGCAGCCTGGCGGTAGTCCCACCAGCTGAAGTGCCCGGCATCTTCGGAAAAAGCGCGGAACGAGTCGGTGAACCCCAGGTCCAGCACACCGCGCAAGGCCGCACGTTCGGGTTCCGAGCACAGAACCTGTCCGCGCCACGCTTCGGGGTCGTGCACGTCGCGGTCATCGGGCGCAATATTGAAGTCGCCAAGCACGATGACTTTGCCGTGGCGTTGCAGTTCCGCCTGCAGATACGTGTTGACGGCGGCAAGCCATTTGAGCTTCCACTCGTATTTTTCACTGCCGACGCTCTGGCCATTGACGACATACAGGTTGATGATGCGCACGCCGGCCACCGTGGCCGCCAACACGCGGCGCTGCGGATCTCCGAATGCCGGCACACCCGCAACGACATCCTCCAGTGGCTCGCGCGCGAGGATGGCGACGCCGTTGTAGGTCTTCTGGCCGGAGAACGCGCAGCGATAGCCGAGCGCTTCCACGGCCTCGCAGGGAAACTTGTCGTCCTGCGTCTTGGTTTCCTGCAACGCCAGCACGTCCGGCAAGGTCTCGCGGCACCATTGCTCGACGTGCGGCAAGCGCACCTTCAGCGAATTGACATTCCACGAGGCGATTTTCATGCGCGGCGCCTCACGCGGCGAGTCCGTAGGAACGCAACAACGCGTCAGGCCGCGGCGCGCGCCCCCGGAACGCGATGAAGCTTTCCAGCGCGGGACGACTGGCGCCCACGCTCAGGAACTCATCGCGGAAGCGCGCGCCGGTTGCCGCATCGATCACGTCTTCCGCCGCATCCGCGTGTTCCTCGAACGCACTGAACGCGTCCGCGGACAATACCTCTGCCCACAGGTAGCTGTAGTAGCCGGCTGCGTAACCGCCCGCAAAAATGTGCGTGAACGCGTGCGGAAACCGCTGCCACGCGGGCGGATGCAACACCGCCGCTTCGCGCCGCGCCGCCTCGAGTGTTTCCATCACCTGCGCACCGCGCGCCGGGTCGTAGTTGGCGTGCAGCAGGAAATCGAACAACCCGAATTCCAGTTGCCGGCACAGGAACATGCCGGCCTGGAAGTGCCGTGCGGCCAGCATCTTGTCGAACAATTCGTCCGGCAGATTTCCCCCGCTCGACCAGTGCTTCGCGAACAGGTCCAGTGCTTGCCGGTTCCAGCAGAAGTTCTCCATGAACTGGCTGGGCAATTCCACCGCATCCCATTCCACGCCATCGATGCCGCCGATCGAAGGCAGGTCGATGCGGGTCAGCATGTGGTGCAGGCCGTGGCCGAACTCATGGAAGATCGTCTGCACGTCGTCGTGGGTGAGTAGAGACGGGCGCCCGCCCGCCGGCGGCGCGAAATTGCAGGTGAGGAACGCGACCGGCAATTGCAAATGGACGCCGTCGCGAAAGCGCGCGCGGCACACATCCATCCACGCGCCGCCGCGCTTGCCCGAACGTGCATACAGATCCAGGTACACGCCCGCGATGGTTTGCCCGCCGACATCACGGACTTCGCAATAACGCACGTCGGGATGCCACACATCGACGGGTTCGCGCGCGGGTTCGACCGTGATGCCGTACAGCTTCCCGGCCAGCGCAAACATCCCGTCAAGCACCGCCGGCAGCGGGAAGTACGCCTTCAGCTGCTCCTCGTCGAGCGCGTAGCGCGCCAGGCGCAGCTTCTCCGAAGCCCAGGCGACGTCCCAGGATTCCAGCGTATCCAGCCCCAGTTCGGTACGCGCAAATTCCCGCAGTTCCTCGAGTTCAGCCTGCGCGACCGGTCTGGCACGCGCGACCAGGTCCCGAAGGAAGACCAGTACCTCATCGGGTGTCCTTGCCATCTTTGTGGCCAGGGATTCCTCGGCGGCATTCGCGAATCCGAGTAGCCGCGCGGCCTCATGGCGCAACGCGAGAATCTTTTCCATGCGCCCGGAATTGTCGAACTTGCCGGCATTCGGGCCCTGGTCCGACGCGCGCGTCTGGTACGCCCAGTACACCCGCTCGCGCAATGGCCGACTGTCGGCATACGTCAACACCGTTTGCACTGCCGGTTGTTTCAACGTCACCAGCCAGCCGTCCAGATCGTGCTCGTGGGCATATTCGCGCAGCACCGCGCGTCCGGATTCGGGAATGCCGGCGAGATCGCGCTCGTCCTGGATGTGTTCCTGCCAGGCATCGGTCGCATCCAGCACCGCATTGGAAAATTCGGTGGTGAGCCTGGCGAGCTGGTTGGCGATTTCGCGGAAGCGGGTGCGCGCGGGTTCTTCCAGGGCAACGCCGGAAAGCCTGAAATCGCGCAAGGCATGCTCGACCAGCGCGCGCTCCGGCCGTGTGCGTTGCGCGAACCCCGCAGCGTCGGCGACCGCCCGCACGGCGGCGTAGAGGTCGCGGTTCTGGCCCAGCGCGCTGGCGAAATCGGTGATCTTTTCCTCGGCCTGCTCGTAGGCGGCGCGCAATTCCTGCGTGTCCTGCACCGCGTGCAGATGGGACACCGGCGCCCACACGCGGGCAAGGCGCTGGTCGAGGCGTTCCTGTTCCAGCATCACGTGGTCGAAATCGCTTGCTGCGCCTGCAGCTGTCATGCGGTCGATCCCGGTCTGGTAATCGGCCAGCACCTGGTCGACCGCCGGCCCGACGTCGGCCGCGCGAATTCTGGAAAACGCGGGCAACCGCGCGTCGTCGAGGAGGGGGTTGTCGGTAGGCATGCCGTGCTCCGGATGGATCGCCCAGCGTGGCGATCCCGGGCGCCAAAATCAAGCTAGCATCGAAGTGTGAACACGATGGCGGATATCGAAGCATGAACATGATGGCGGATCCGGACCTGCGTGCCCTGCTCGGGCGCACCGCGGTGTTCGGACATCTGAAAGTGCACGAACTGGACGCGCTGCTGCACGAGATGGCGTGGTTTCTGCTGCCGGGCGGCGCGCCACTGTACCGGCGCGGCGAAGCATCCGATGCGCTGTACCTGCTGAAATCCGGCAGCCTTGGCGTGTTCGGCGTACCCCTCATCGGCGGCGAAGCGCGCATGCTGGGTCTGATTCCGGCCGGTGCGACCCTGGGTGAAGTCGGCCTGATCAGTGGCGACGCCCGTACCCACACCGTCTGCGCCCTGCGCGATTCGGAATTGCTGCGCTTGTCGCGCGAAGGCTTCGACAAGCTGACCGCGCGGCACCCACAGGCCATGCTTGGCGCCGCGCGCGTGGCGGTGCAACGGCTGCTGCGCGGCGCGCGCGGCAGCGTGATCAGCCCGCCGCGCACATTCGCGATTCTGCCGTTCGATGGTGGAGTCGACGCTCGCGCTTTCGCGGAAGACCTGCAGCGCCAATTGCAGGTCTGGGGCGAATGCGCGGTCATCGATGCGCAGCTGGGCCGCGAACGCGACAGCGCATGGTTCGCAGCGCGCGAAGCCGAATCCCGCTTCGTGCTGTACCTGGGCGACGGTGCGGATCGCTGGCGCCAGCTCTGCCGACGCCAGGCCGATGCATTGTTGCTGCTGGTCGATGCCGGGCAGCGCGGCGCGGCGCGGCCCTACCCGATCGGCGAAGTGGCGGAGCATGACGAAACCATGCGCGACATTTCCACGGAATATACCCACCACCGCCCGCGCCACCTGGTGCTGAGACATCCGCGCAACAAATTCATCTATGGCGCCGCGCGCGTCTGGCGCGCCAGGCTGGACCACGGCGAGTTGCAGCACCATCACTGGCGCCATGGCGACGATGTCGCGCGGATCGCGCGACTGCTTTCCGGCTACAGCACCGAGCTGGTGCTGTCGGGCGGCGGCGCGCGCGGTTTCGCGCAGATCGGAGTCGTGCAGGCCCTGCGTGAAACCGGCATTCCAGTGGACACCGTGGTCGGCACCAGCATCGGTGCGATCATCGGCGCCGGGATTGCCTATGAATGGGATGACGGCAAGCTGCGCGCGGCCTGCCGGCGCGCACTGGTAGACGGCAAGCCGCTGGCCGATTGGACCCTGCCGCTGGTGGCGCTGACCCGCGGCGCCCGCACCACCATGCTGTTGCGCGAGGCGTTCGGGGAGATCGACATCGAGGACTTGCCGATCCGCTTCGTGTGTATCTCGGCCGACCTGACGGCTGGTACCACCGCGGTGCACCGTGAGGGGTTATTGTGGCGCTGGCTGCGCGCGTCCAGCGCCGTGCCGGGCATCCTGCCGCCGCTGTTGCACGGCGGACACGTGTACGTGGATGGCGCGGTGATCAACAACCTTCCCACCGACGTGCTGGCCGAGGAAACGCACGGTCGCGTGATCGCCGTGGACATCGGCGCCGACGACACATTGTCGGCGGGCGTGGACGAACCTGCTTCGCCACCGCTGCCGATCCTGTGGGCCGAGCGCAAGCGCAAGAACTGGAGGCCCGGAGCGTTCTCGATCCTGGTCCGTGCGGGGATGGTCAATTCCGAAACCGGCAGCGCACGCCGACGCGAGCTCGCGGACCTGGCATTGCGACCCGACATGCATCCGATCGGCATGTTCGACTGGCACAAGTTCGACCGCGCCATCGAGATCGGCTACCGCCATACGCGCGAGGCGCTGCGCAACGAGTCGTCCTCGAAGCAACCGAAAGCATAGCCATCGTCCGCCGGGCCAACGCAGCTTGCGGGGTCGTTTGCATCGAAACGTTCGAACGGCGATCGGCGTATCCATCGACGCGAGCTGGCGTTACGATGGAATCGTGATCCGTGCGAGGAAGGGGCAATGAACAACCTGCGTGCATATGGGGGCGTCGTGCCCAGGCTTGGCGCGCGCGTGTATGTCGACCCCGCCGCCAGCGTGATCGGCGACGTTGAGCTGGGCGACGACGTATCGATCTGGCCCGGGGCATCGGTGCGCGGCGACGTCGAGAAAATCCGCATCGGCGCACGCAGCAACGTGCAGGACGGCGCGGTGCTGCACGTGACCCACGATGGCCCGTACACGCCCGGCGGCCATCCCTGCCTGATCGGTGCGAATGTCACCATCGGCCATGCCGCCGTGGTGCACGCATGCAGGGTCGAGGATTGCTGCCTGATCGGCATGCACGCGACGGTGCTGGACGGCGCCGTGGTGAAACGCCACGGCTTCGTCGGCGCCGGCGCGCTGATCGCGCCCGGCAAGGTCGTGGGCGAAGGCGAGCTGTGGGTCGGCAATCCGGCGCGCTGCGTGCGCAAGCTGAGCGGGAAGGAAATCGAGGCGCTGCAGTATTCCGCGAGCCGTTACGTCGAATTGAAAGATCAATACCTCATGTAGGAGCCTGCGTGCAGACGACGGGCTGATGCCCCGATGTCGCGAGCACGCTCCTTCCTACCCTGCATTCGGCAAGCGCAACGCACGCAGCGCCGCACTCGTGTTCGGCCGCACGCCGTGCCAATCTTCGAACGACGCCGCAGCGGTTTCCACCAGCATTCCCATCCCGTCGAACGCTGCCGCGCAACCGGCCTCGTTCGCCCAGCGCATGAACAATGAGGCGGCGTTGCCATAACTCAGGTCGTAGGCGAACGTGCGCACGTGGACCAATGACGGCGGCAACGTCAGGGTGGCGTGCTGAACCCCCGCAGACGTCGCATTGACGATCAGGTCGAACGCACCATCGCCATCCAGTTCATCCCAATGGCAAACGCGTACGCGCGTGGTCTCGCCCGTCGCGTCGGCCAGCGTTCGCGCGCGCCCAGTGGTGCGATTGGCGATAACCAGGGTTTTCACGCCTGCATCCAGCAACGCGAATGCCGCCGCGCGGGCCGCACCTCCGGCGCCGAGCAGCAGCACATTGCGGTCGCGCGGATCGACATCGCAGCGATCTTCAAGATCGGCAATCAGCCCCGCCCCGTCATTGCTGTCGGCTTCGACGCGGCCATCCGGCAATCGCGTCAGGACGTTCGCCACGCCCAGCCGCTGCGCGATCGCCGATTGCCGGTCCGCCAGCGCAAATGCCGCCGCCTTGTGCGGCAGGGTGATGTTGGCGCCGCGCGCGCCACCCGCGAAAAATTCGCGTATGCCGGAAACCAATTCATGCGGGTTCGCATCGATCGCCGTGTATTCCAGCGCAATGCCGGTTTGCGCCGCGAACAGTGCATGCAGGCGCGGCGACAGCGAATGCGCGACGGGGTGACCGAAAACTGCGTATCGGGGAATGGGTTGAGGCATGGCAGACTTCGGGATTGCGGGAAGCGTGCAGGTGGGGGGAGCGGCTCATGCGAACCCCAACCCATGTCGAATCGGCGTTGGGTTTTCCCGGATGAATCCGGGTTCAGCCCAACCTGCGGACTCGGGAAGCATAAAGCCTCGGGCCGGCGGGCGTGTCTCAATCCGCGAGACCGCCGTCGAGCAAGCTGATGTTGACACGAAACCCGGAGCCCATCATGTCCCGCCGTCGCGTACCCGTCGTCGTCGAATCCGACCCGCTGACCCTCGCCGCCGCGACCTGGCTTGCCTGTGGCATCGTGTTGCTGGGGCTCACGCCCCTGCCGCTGCACGACGCGACGCTGGGCTGGTCGCCCGCGTTCTGGCTGCTCGTCGCGCCTTCCCTGCTGCTCGTTGCAAGGCGGATGTGCGCGCGGCGCCTGGCGCTCCAACCCGCCGCGTTGCGCAAACCCGAAAGTTCCATTTATGCCGCGACGCCGTTGCGTTTGGCCTCCATCCGTCGCAATAGTTCACGCATGATGCGCTGATACAACTCGTCGCCCAGTTCGACGTCTTCCACGCCGGCGTCTATCGATGGATTGTCGTTCACCTCGATCAGCAGCGCGCGTTCACGCGTCTGCTTGATGTCCACGCCGTACAGACCGTTGCCGATAGCGGCGGCGCTGCGCACCGCCAGCTTGACCACGTCGGCGGGCGCGTCTTCGATTTTCAGGCATTCGAAACCTCCCGAGCGCGCGCTGCCGCGTGCGCTATGGTTGTAGATCTGCCAATGACCGCGCGACATGAAGTATTTGCATGCGTACAGCGGCTTGCGATTGAGCACGCCGATGCGCCAGTCGAATTCGGTGTACAGGAATTCCTGCGCAATCAGCAACGCGGTGCTCTGGAACAGGCGCGCCGCCGCTTCCGCCAGTTGTTCCAGGTTGTCCACCTTGACCACGCCGCGCGAAAACGAACCATCGGGGATCTTCAGCACCAACGGAAATCCGAGTTTCTCCGGCAGCTCGCGAAGCTGCCTGGAATCCTCGCGGTAAAGAACTTCCGAGTGCGGCACGGCAAGCTTGTGCGCGCGCAGCAAGTCATTCAGGTAGATCTTGTTGGTGCAGCGCAGGATCGAGGTTGGATCGTCGATTACCATCATGCCCTCGCGCTCGGCCTTGTGCGCGAAGCGGTAGGTATGATCGTCGGGCGCCGTGGTTTCGCGAATGAACAGGCCGTCGTATTCGGCGAGTCGCGGGTAATCGTTTTTGCCGATCGGATCGACCTCGATGCCAAGATCCTTGCCCGCCGCGACGAACTGTTTCAGGGCGCGTCCGTTCGACGGCGGCATCGACTCTGCGGGATTCACCAGCATTGCGAGGTCGTAACGGAACTGCCTGCGTGCGCGAGGTTTGCGCCACAGGCGCTTGGAGAAGGCGTCAAGCGCCTGCGCAAACGCGTCTTCCTGTCCGTCATCCAGGGTATGCAGGCCGACCGGTTTGATCGCGCTGATCTGCCACACGCGATCGCGCTCGAACTCGATGCGCAGCAGCGGGCACGGAAACGTTTCGAACACCTGCCGCGCCAGATCCTGCAAGGCCGGGTAAGAGGTGATTCCGAAATACACCAGGATGCCGAGATCGGTGGTGTCCTGTCCACCGGCCGGCAGGAAGCGGGTGAGCTTCTGGTTGAGGTCCTCGACATCGAGGCCGTACAGCGCGCGCTTGCGCAGGTCGCTGATCGTGCGCACCGACGGGATCACCCGGTGCCCGCGCGCTTCGCCCAGCAACGATACGTAGTGGCCGATGCCGAGGTATTTGTAGTTGCGGCACAGGTTGATGACGTGGGTGCGCTCGTCGCCGCCCACCGGTTCACGCAGATATTGCATCGCGCTGACCACGTTGTCGGACGGATAGTACGAACCCCAGTCCGACGCTTTTTCGACCACGATGACCAGACGACTCATTGCGATGGTTCCGGATGGATCGCCCCGACCCCTGTCGGGAAGCTGCGCCCGTCGCGCAGGGCCGCAGTGTCGGCACGCCGGGCTGCAAACGCAAGAGGGGAAGGCGGGTTCCGGTGAACGCGGCCCAGGCTTGCACCCGGCCGAACCCCACGCCTACGCTTGCGCGCATGCCGCCTCCCCCGACCATCGACATCCGCCGCGCCACCCTCGCCGAACTCGATCCCCTGCTTGCACTGGAGCAGTCGAGTTTCACCAGCGACCGGATCAGCCGCAGGCAATGGCGAAGGTACATCGAGAATGCCACCACGGCGGTGCTGGTCGGCGGCAGACCTGGCGGGATCGACGCTGCGGCGGTGGTGTTCTACCGCCGTGGCGGGCACAGCGCACGCCTGTATTCGCTTGCGGTCGCCACGCGTGCACGCAGGGCCGGCTTGGGCCGCGCCCTGCTTGCGGCTGTCGAGGCCGATGCCGGCTCGCGCGGTTGTGACACGTTGCGGCTCGAAGTGGCAGTCGACAATGCCGCTGCGATCGCGCTGTACGAACAGCTCGGTTATGTTCGTGGCGAGCGCCTGGCACGTTTTTACGAAGATGGCGCCGACGCGTGGCGTTATGTGAAATCCCTGAGCACCCCCGCATCCTGAAACGCCGACACGCTGGGCTCGACCCGAAGCTGGCGACAACTCCCGCCGCGGGCCGCACTTATACTCGGCGGCATATTCATCGCCCGGTTTGCATGCATGCGTTTTCGTCTCGTTGCCGCATCCTTGCTGTTGCTGGCCGCCGCGGCGCTCGGCGGTTGTGGGCAAAAGGGCCCGTTGTTCCTGCCACAACCCAAACCGACCTTGGCGACGCCTGCGCCGGGCGCTTCGACGGCCAAACCTGCGGCCACCGGCACGGTTGTTGTGCCGGCCTCCGCCGCATCCGGCAGCGGCTGAGGCTGGGGGCACGCGTGGGACTGCGCTTCACCAAGATGCACGGATTGGGCAACGACTTCGTCGTCCTGGACGCGCGCACAGCGCCGTTGCGGCTCGACGCCGGGCGCATCCGCGCGATGGCCGATCGTCACACCGGCATCGGCTTCGACCAGATGCTGATCATCGAACCCGCCCACACTCCTGCGTGCATCGCCGCTTACGCCATCCGCAATGCCGATGGCTCGATCGCCGAGCAGTGTGGCAACGGCGCGCGCTGCATCGGTACGTGGCTGCACCGCGACGGCGTCCTTGCAATCGGCGCCGAGGCGAAACTGCAAAGCCCGGGCGGCATGATCGGCATGCGCCTGATCGACGCCACGACTGTCGCGGTGGAAATGGGGGAACCCGATTTCGATCCGGCCCGGATTCCCTTTGACACACCTGTTCCCGCGGACAAATACGATCTGGACGTCGACGGCGAGCAAGTGGAGATCGCCGTGGTATCGACGGGCAATCCCCACGCCGTCACGGAAGTCGCGGACGTCGCATCGGGCGGGGTCGGTCGTCTCGGTCCGCGCATCACGGCGCACCCGCGGTTCCGGCATGGTGTCAACGCGGGCTTTGTCCAGGTGGTCAACGAGCGCTGCGTGCATCTGCGGGTGCACGAACGCGGCGCCGGCTGGACGCTGGCCTGTGGCAGCGGCGCCTGCGCCGCGGTCGCGGCTTTGCGTCGCGGCGGTCGCGTCGGTGATGCGGTGCGCGTGGAACTTCCAGGCGGTGCACTCGACATCCGATGGCAGGGTGCTGGTCACAGTCTGTGGATGACGGGGCCCGCAGCGTTCTCGTTCGACGGGACGTGGCCAGAATCCTGACAGCCGGTTGCGGCCCCCCACGCAATTCACCAAACTGTGTGCACGCCAGCGGAGTCCTGCATGCCCGATCCGACCCTGAAGCAGAGCATCGAAGCAACGGACGTAGCCGAATACCTGCGTCGGCACCCGAACTTTCTGCAGGACTTTCCGGATGTCGCCGCGGAGCTGGTGATGCCGCGCGAGCACGGCTCCGCGGCCTCGCTCGCGGCATACCAGCTGGAAACGCTGCGCGCGCGCAATCGCGATCTCGGCGAGCGGCTTTCGGAGCTCGTTTCCAATGCAGGCGAAAACGAACAGCTGATGATGCGCGTGCACACGCTCACGCTTGGCCTGCTGCGTGACGAAAGCCTCGTCGATACGTTGAAGAGTTTCGTCGGTGCATTGCACGAAGACTTCCGCACCGACCTTGTACGCCTGATGCTTTGGCGCGACGGCGCCGCCCTGCCCCACGCCGATTGGCTGCTGTGCGTGCCCGAGGGCGCCAAAGCGGCGCCGGCGTTTGCCGATTTTCTGGCGCACGACGAGCCCGTCTGCGGCAGATTGGCGCAGGACAAGCTCGACCGCCTGTTCGGCGCCGACGCCAAAAGGGTTCAATCGGCGGCGCTGCTCAGCATCGGCGGCCACGGCATGCTTGCGATCGGCAGCGACGATCCCGACCGCTTCCATCCCGGCATCGGCACGATCTTCCTGAAGCTGATCGCGCAGGCGCTGGATGCCGCGATCTCGCGGTACCGCACCGAGTCGAAATGACCTCCGCGCTTGCCGAAGACGTTACCCGCTTTCTTGAATACCTGAAGGTCGAACGGCGCTACTCGCCCGGCACCCTGCGCAACTACGCGCACCAGCTGGAAACCCTGACCCGTTTCGCCACAAGCCTTTCCCTGTCCAGCTGGAACGAACTGCGCGGCGAACAACTGCAGACATTGATCGCGGACGAACACCGGCGCGGACTCGAACCGCCCTCGTTGCGTGCAACCTTGTCGGCGTTCCGCAGCTTTTTCCGCTTTCTCGCGCGCGACGGCGGAATCCGGAACAACCCAGCCGCCGGCGTGCGTTCACCGAAAGTGCGCCGCAAGCTGCCGGAAGTGCTGGACGTGGACGAGGCCGCCGCGCTGGTCGAAGTGGCCGCCGGCGACCCGCTGGCTCTGCGCGATCGCGCGCTGCTGGAACTGCTGTACTCGAGCGGATTGCGCGTGTCCGAATTGTGCGGAGCGCGCTGGCGTGACCTGGATGACGGGCAAGGGCTGCTGCGCGTCACCGGCAAGGGCAACAAGACCCGCATCGTGCCGGTCGGGCGGATGGCGCTGGAAGCGCTCGCGGCATTGCGTGAGTCGCAGGCCGCCGGGGTCGACGAACCCGTCCTGCGCGGCCGCGGCGGCAAACCGCTGACGCCCGGCGCCGTGCGTGCCGCGATCAAGCGCCGCGCGCGATCGCAGGGCGTCTGGAAGCGCGTGTACCCGCACCTGATGCGGCATTCCTGTGCTTCGCACCTGCTGGAGTCTTCCGGCAACCTGCGCGCGGTACAGGAACTGCTGGGCCACGCCGATATCGGCACAACCCAGATTTACACCCACCTCGACTTCCAGCATCTGGCCAAGGTGTATGACGCCGCGCATCCGCGAGCAAGACGAAAGCGGGGAACGGGGGGCGGTTAGCGGGGATCGTGCCTACGGTTTTTCCGGGGTTCGCCAAGTCCCTTTCCGCGGCCGAGGTCGCGATCACGAGGGCGACAAGGTCCGGTCCTTCACCCCCACGACCCATCCCCAACCCCCTGTCGCGGGTTGCGATCAAGGTCGCCGGCCCCCACTTATCCGCCATTCCCCTTGACGGTCCATGCTCCATGGAATCCTTCCACGCCACCACCATCCTGTCTGTGCGCAAGAACGGCAAGGTCGTCCTCGGCGGCGATGGCCAGGTCACGCTGGGCAACACCGTGGTCAAGGCCAACGCCCGCAAGATCCGCAGGCTCGGCAAGAATTCCGATGTGCTGGCCGGCTTCGCGGGCGCCACCGCCGATGCCTTCACGCTGTTCGAGCTGTTCGAGGACAAGCTGGCCAAGCACAATGGACAGTTGACCCGCGCCGCGGTGGAACTGGCCAAGGAATGGCGCACCGACCGGCGACTGGGCCGGCTCGAGGCCATGCTGGCGGTCGCCGACAAGGACGCATCCTTGCTGATTTCCGGCAACGGCGACGTACTGGAACCCGAGCACGGCCTGATCGCGATCGGCTCGGGCGGACCCTTTGCACAGGCCGCGGCGAGGGCGCTGCTGGACAACTCCGACCTCGACGCCCGTGGCATTGTCGAAAAAGCGCTCGGCATCGCCGGCGACATCTGCATCTACACCAACCACAACGTCACGATCGAAGAGCTGGGGACGGGGGGTGGGTAATGGGGGCGCACGTCCCTGTCTCGAAGCGAACCCCGATGCCCCACGCAAAGCCAGCGCTCGTTTACGCACCCCCGCTACCCATCCCCAATCCCCATGTCTGAACTCACCCCACGCGAAATCGTCAACGAACTCGATCGTTTCATCATCGGCCAGCACAACGCCAAGCGCGCGGTGGCCATCGCCCTGCGCGACCGCTGGCGGCGAATGCAGCTCGAGCCCGCGTTCCGCAACGAGGTGACCCCCAAGAACATCCTGATGATCGGGCCGACCGGCGTCGGCAAGACCGAAATCGCGCGGCGCCTTGCGACGCTGGCGAAGGCACCGTTCGTGAAAGTCGAGGCAACCAAGTTCACCGAGGTCGGCTACGTCGGCAAGGACGTCGATTCGATCGTGCGCGACCTTGCCGATGTCGCCTACAAACTGACCCGCGATCAGGCCAAGGAGCGGGTGCGCTCGCAGGCCGAGGAGCACGCCGACGAACGCATTCTGGATGCGCTGTTGCCGCGCCGCGAAGCGAGCGGCGGCTGGGACCAACAGGGCGACCAGCAACAGATCGAATCCGACTCCTCCACACGCCAGAAGTTGCGCAAACAGTTGCACGAAGGCGCGCTGGACGAGCGCGAAATCGAACTCGAGTTTTCCATGAATGTCGGCGTCGAAATCATGGCGCCGCCGGGCATGGAGGAGATGTCGCAGCAGTTGCGTTCGATGTTCCAGAGCATGGGTGGCGGCAAGACCCAGAATCGCAAACTCAAGATCAAGGCCGCGCGCCCGATGCTGATCGACGAGGAAGCCGGCAAGCTGCTCAACGATGACGAACTGCGCGCGCAGGCGGTCGAGAACTGCGAGCAGAACGGCATCGTGTTCATCGACGAGATCGACAAGGTCGCGCAGCGCAGCGACTGGGGCGGTGCGGGCGTCTCGCGCGAGGGCGTGCAGCGCGACCTGTTGCCGCTGGTGGAAGGCTCCACCGTATCCACCAAGTACGGCCAGGTCAGGACCGACCACGTGTTGTTCATCGCCTCGGGCGCATTCTCGATGGTCAAGCCCTCCGATCTGATCCCCGAGTTGCAGGGTCGCCTGCCGATCCGGGTGGAATTGTCGGCGTTGTCGGTCAAGGATTTCGAACGCATCCTCAAGGAGCCCAACAACGCCCTGACCAAGCAGTACGCGGCGATGCTCAACACCGAGGGCGTGAAACTGGAATTCAGCGACGACGGCGTCGCCAAGCTGGCCGAAGTCGCCTTCAACGTGAATGAAAGCACCGAAAACATCGGCGCCCGCCGGCTGCAGACCGTGATGGAGCGGTTGCTGGAGTCGATCTCGTTCGAAGCTGCTGACAAAAGCGGCGAAAAATACCTGATCGACTCCGAATATGTCGATAAAAACCTCAAAGACCTGGCGTCCAACGAGGATTTGTCTCGTTATATCCTGTGAGAGCGGTCGAGTAGCCGCTCTCCGACCGGCTAGAATGGCGCAATGGGCAAGGTTCTGAAATTCCAGTCAACGAGCCCGCGGCCCAGGCTGCGCGGCGCCCTGCAACGTGGTGATCTGGTCCGGATCTGGCGCGGCAATCTGGAGGAAGGCAGCTTCTGCGGCTACCTCGCCGGCGTCGGTCGCGAGTGGTTCCTGATGTGGGTGGTCGGAGACCAGATCGGCTTCGATGGCCTGTACGCGATGCGCCTAGCCGACGTCACCGAAGTCGAAGCCCCCGACAGCCACCACTCGTTCATCGGCAAGGCCCTGGCGATCCGCAATATTCATCCGCGCCTGCCGCGCAATTTCCCGCTCGACGACATCACCCAGGTGGTGCGCGCCGCGGCCGAATACGCGGCGGTGATGTGCGTGCACGTGGATACCGAGGACGAGCATGAGGTGTGCTACATCGGCCGACCGCTCGGAATCGAGGAAGACGGCTTCACCCTGCAGGAAATCACTCCCGACGCAGAGTGGCTGCGCGAACCATCGTTCTTCGGCTGGGACGAGATTTCCACCGTCAGCTTCGACGAGCCGTATGCGCAGGTGTTGCAGGATGTCGCCGGTCAACCGCCTCGAATCGATTTTACGGGCTCCGGTTCCGGCGTGAGTTGATGCTTCGGGACTCGGGACTCGGGACTCGGGACTCGGCAAGAGCCTACAGCACTTCACCCCGTTGCAAGGCGGCGCCGCGAAGCGAGGGATGCATGCCTGAAGCTGACCCGCATCAGGTGCCTATCGCGACGCCCCGATAAAATCGTCGGCATGACCACGCCAAAGCCTACCGACATCACCTTGCACAAAAAATCGCGCACGCTGGAAGTCGCCTTCGACTCGGGTGGGCACTTCACGCTGCCCGCCGAATACCTGCGCGTATATTCGCCCTCCGCGGAAGTGCAAGGCCACGGTCCCGGCCAGCAAGTGCTCGTCGCAGGCAAACGCGAAGTAGGTATCCTCGCCATCGAACCGGTCGGCAACTATGCGGTGCTGCTGCGCTTCACCGACGGTCACGCCACCGGCATCTATTCCTGGGAAACCCTGCACGACCTCGGCGTCAATCTGGACACGAACTGGCAGTCCTATCTGGACGCGCTGGCCAAGAACCAACTTTCTCGTGACCCGACTTCGCTGTACGGTCATCCGGTACCGATGCGCGGACCGAAACCGAAATAGCAGCTCTTGCAGGTCGGGTCGACTCCGGATTTGATCCGGGGAAAGCCCAGCGCGAGCCGCAATGTCGGGCTTCCGCCGATAAAGCCGACGTCAGCCCAACCTACGTTGACTTCGCCGGCACCACTGCACGCCGCTCCAGTCCGCGTAGGTTGGGGTGAGCGCTTTCTGCGAACCCCAACACCCATGCAACCATTGTTGGGTTTCGTCCGGACAAGTCCGGCCTCAACCCAACCTACGTCGGAGATTTCGCGAGCACCGCGGCACGTCGCGCCAGGCTTTCCTTCGGCCAGTACGTGTCGCGGTCGTAATACGCGTGCATCGCCGGAACACCTTCAGGCAGGATCACCCATGGCTGCTTCGACATCGTGAAGATGTGGATGTCGGGCGGGAAGCGATCGGGGTTGTCCAGCGTTCCGACGCGCACGAATGTGAACAGCGGGCCCGCACCGGGGTAGTGGCTCCACAACGCGACGCGGCAACGCGGGCAGCGCACGATGTTCTGGCCCTTGCCGCTGTTCGACGGCGTCATGACCTTCTCCGGATCGCCGTGCAGCAACTCGACAGCCTCGGTTTCGATCAACGCGTTCAGCACGAACGCGCTGCCGGTTTCGCGCTGGCACCAGCGGCAATGACAGCAGTGCACGAACAATGGCTCGCGCGTCAACCGGTAACGGATGAAGCGGCAGTCGCAGCCGCCTTCGAAGATTTCGATCGCCATGGTACTTGTCTCCCTCATCGTTCGTCCTGAGCGTCGCGCCGCAGGCCCGGAGTCGTAGGGCCGAATGCGTTTCGACTCCGCTCAACGCGAACGGTCAAGTGGTCACTCAGCAGCGAACAACGCATCCAGATCGGATTCGTCAAACCTGAACCTGTCGCGGGTACCGCCGCCTTCAAGCACGGCTTGTGCCAGCTCGGCCTTGCGCGCTTTCAGATCCTCGATGCGTTCTTCGACGGTGTCGGCGCAGATCAGGCGATAGACGAACACCGGCTTGTCCTGCCCGATCCGGTGCGCGCGATCGGCGGCCTGGGTTTCCGCGGCGGGATTCCACCACGGGTCGTAATGGATCACGGTGTCGGCCGCGGTGAGGTTCAACCCCACACCGCCGGCCTTCAGCGACAGCAGGAACAGTGGCACTTCGCCGTCCTGGAACTTGCGCACGGGTTCGGCGCGGTCGCGGGTATCGCCGGTGAGGGTCACGTATTTCAAATGGCGCCGGTTCAATTCGCGCGCGATCAACGCCAGCATCTCGGTGAACTGGCTGAACAGCAACACCCGCCGGCCTTCACTCAGCAGATCCGGCAACATGTCCATCAACAGTTCCATCTTGGCCGACTCGCGCACACTGCGCGCGGACTCGAGCTTGACCAGCCTTGGATCGCAACAGGTCTGGCGCAATTTCAACAGCGCATCCAGCACAAGGATGCCGCTGTGTTCGAGGCCACGCTCGCGCACCACTTCGCGCACCTCTTCGCCCAATGAAATGCGCAACGCGTCATACAGCTCGCGTTGCCTGCCGGCCAGCACCACGCGACGTGCGATTTCGGTCTTCTCGGGCAACTCTTTGGCGACCTGTGCCTTGGTTCGGCGCAGGATGAACGGCGCGATCCGGTGGTTGAGCCGCGCCTGGCAATCGGCGTCGGCCTGGCGTTCGATCGGTATCCGGTAATGGCGGCGGAACGAACCTTCATCGCCCAGCAGCCCCGGCACCGCAAGATCGACCTGCGACCACAATTCACCCAGATGGTTTTCCAGCGGCGTGCCGGTCATGCACACCCGGCGTTTCGCGCCGATCGACAGCAACGCGCGGCGTGCCTGGGTGCGCGGATTCTTCACCTGCTGCGCTTCGTCCAGCACCACCAGTGCGAATGGCTGCTCGCGCAGCACGGAGAGGTCGCGCGGCAGCAGCGCATAGCTGGTAAGGATGATGTCGTGGCCGGCGAGCCGATCGAAACTCTTGACCCGCTCGGGGCCGTGCAAGGTCAGTATTTTCAACGTTGGGGCGAAGCGCGCGGTTTCCGATTGCCAATTCGGAATCAGGCTGGTGGGCGCGACGATCAAGGCGGGCTGCGTCAGCGCCGAGTTCTGCTTCAACGCCAAAACGTGCGTGAGCAATTGCACGGTCTTGCCCAGGCCCATGTCATCGGCCAGCACGCCGCCCAAGCCCGCATCGGCCAGCGCGTTCAGCCAACGCAGGCCTTCTCGCTGATACGGGCGCAGCTCGCCGACCAGATCCTCGGGCACGGCATCGGAAGCCTTGGCCGCGGCCTCGCGCAGGCGCGTGGTGAAGCCGGTGAGGTCCTTGGGTGCATCCAGCTTGCCGTTTTTAGGCAAGGCGCTCTCGAATTCTTCCAGTCGCCCTGCCTGTACGCGCGGCAGCCGCAGCTTGTCGCGCGGATGCGCGAGGTATTCGGCCAGCGGCGCCAACAGCTTGCGCAGCGTCGCCAGCGGCACTGCGACCCGGCGGCGATCGTCGACTGGTGCGTACCACACCGCATCCCGGGTTTCGTTTTCCGGAGCGATCAGCGACAACGTATGCTCGGAAAGCGCGTGCGCGACGGTAGGCAGCAGATTGACGCGTTTGCCTTCGACCTCGATGCCCATCTCGAATTCGAACGCTTCGCCGCCGTCATCGACGTGCGCGACGCCATACCAGCGTGGCGGGCCTTCCAGCACCTCGAACGGAAAGCTCGACGCGTACTCGACGAGAAAGTTGTCCTGCTCCAGCTTTTCCCGCAGGCCGAGCCAGCGTGCCGGCGTGTTGACCTCCAGCGCGCCGGCGTAGCCCTTGCCCGGGAACACCCAGGCATCCTCCGGCAGCGCATCGGCCATGTCCCAGGGCAGGCCTTCGCAATCGACGGCTGGCGCCAGGCCAAAGGCTTCCAGACGCTCCATCCTCACCAGCTCCTCCGCGCGTTTGCGCACGATTTCGACCAGCTTGCCATTGCGTACGCGGCGCACGACGGCCTCGCCGCCGCGTCCAGGCAGGCGTTCGCCGCCGTAATCGAAGGCCAGCCGGGCATAGGCCAGCGGCGGCGTGCCGGCGCCGATCCGGGCATGCCGGGTCAGCGCCTGAAAGATCGTCACCGGTTTGGGGGCAAGATCCGCGCGCTTTACCGCATCGAACGCCTGTGGAACCGGAATGCGCGCAGCCCATGGCGAGGCGGCCACGCGCGCTGCCATGGCTTCGGCATTTTCAGGCGCCAGCGGCGGCGCTTCGATCAACGCCACTTCAGACGCACAGCCATCCAGCGGGCCGAGTTCGGCACGCTCGGGATCGAGGTACCACAAGCCGCCAACCCGGATCAGGCGCTGATGGGCGGGAAGCTTCGGCAACAGACGTTGGCGGCCGTCCCGCTCGAGCTGCCAGTCCCACTCCAGTGGACGCGTCTTGCCGAGTGTCAGCCGCAAGCCCGCTACGCCGCCCAGCAAGCTTGGGGCACACTCCAGGATCTCGCGCAACAGCGCATCACCGAACGAACCGGCCAGATGCGCGTAGGTGCGACCTTTGCGCCGGGTCTGTGGCAGGCCCAGCACGCTGGCCGCAAGTCGGGTCTCGGCCTCCGGCAGGGCGGCGTTCAGCAGTTGCCTCGAATCCAACGGCACCGCCCGGCCAAGGCGACCTTTCGCGACGGTCTCCAGCAACACGGGCGCAACCTCGACGCGTGTCAGCGGCGGCTCATCCTGCAACAATTCCAGCAGAAAGCCCAACGTCGGCGCCCGGGTTTGCCTGGGCTCGTCACCAGCCGCAGCCAACAGGCGCACCCACTCGGCCGGCAAAGGCGCAGCCGTGGCCTTCGCCGCGCCACGTTTGGGCGATGCCTCGTCCTGATTGGTGCGATGTTGCATTCGCGCTCGTTCCGGTAGCTAAATGGCTCAAGCATAGCGCATTGCTTTTGCGATCGTCCCTGATCGCTGCATCAGCTACCCAGAGGTCACCGCGGCGTATTCGCCCAACGTGACACCAGAACGGCCTTCGATGGCCTGACTTGTTTATGTGTTCATCCATGAACGCTGCTCCGTTCAATGGCTCGCAAATCGCGATGCTTTGGCGAATTGAAGATCCAGAACGGCCTTCCTTGGCCCGACCTGTTTATGCATTCGTCCATGAACGCTGCTCCGTTCAATGGCTCGCAAATCGCGGTGCTTTGGCGAATTGAAGATCCAGAACGGCCTTCCTTGGCCTGACTTTTCACAACAGCTTCTTCGAACGAGTCACTGCGTTGGTCAACCGAACAGGTTCTCGGGGTATTCCGGCTTGCGTTCGCGTGCGAGTAGCGAATGCAGGGCATCGGTCGGCGTCATGTCGCCATGCAGCACCGCCTGCACGTGTTGCGAGATGGGCAGGTCAAGACCATGACGGACGGCAAGACGCATCACTTCATCGGCGCTGATTGCACCTTCGACGACCTGCCCGATCTCGGCCAGCGCCTGCGCGAGCGGCACACCGCGGCCCAGCGCAAAGCCGAAGCGGTGATTGCGCGAAAGATCGCCAGTGCAGGTAAGCACCAGGTCGCCAAGCCCTGCCAGCCCCATCAGGGTTTGCGCCTGCGCGCCGATCGCTGCCCCCAGACGCAACATCTCGTTCATGCCGCGGGTGATCAGTCCCGCGCGTGCGTTCAGGCCAAGCTGCATGCCGTCGGCGACGCCGGTCGCCACCGCCAGCACGTTCTTCATGGCGCCGCCGAGTTCCGCGCCCAGCATGTCGTTGCCGGTGTAGGCGCGAAAGGCGTTGCCGTGCAGCATCTGCGCCACCCGGTGCGCAAACCCGTCATCCGCGGAATGCACCGTGACCGCGGTCGGCATGCCGGCCGCAACCTCGCGCGCGAACGACGGGCCGGTCACGACGGCAGCCGGAGTGTCCGGCAGGCATTCGGCCACCAGCTCGTGCAGAAAGCGTCCGGTGCCGGGCTCGAAGCCTTTGGTCGCCCAGGCATATCCGGCGCCAGCCTGCAGCAGGGGCGCGGCCTGCATGAGCATCTGCCGAAACGCGTTGCTCGGCACCGCCACCAGCGCAAAATCTACGTCCCGCAGCGCCCCCGCCAGATCAGGCACGCAAGCCAGCGCCGCCGGCAACTGCACGTCGGGCAGATAGCGTTGATTGCGGTGACTCGCCGCAATTTGTGCAAGGGCCGAGGCATCGCGTCCCCACAGACGGGTCGCGATGCCGTTGCCGCACAACAGTGCGGCCAGCGCGGTGCCCCACGAACCGGCGCCGAGAACGGCAACCGTCGCGCGAGACATGGCGTCAGGCGTTCAGCGCCGGCTTGGTGTCGCCGTCACCCACCTGCTGCTGGCGCTGCTGCTCGGCGTACAGGGCGTCGAAGTTGATCGGCTGCAGCAGCAGCGGCGGGAAGCCGCCATTCAGGACCAGCTCGGAGATCACTTGCCGCGCATACGGGAACAGCACATTCGGGCAATAGGTGGCCATCACCACGGCAAGATTGTTCTGGTCGAAGCCCGTGAACGAGAACACGCCGGCCTGATGCACTTCCGCCAGATACGCGGTGCGCTCGTTCAGGGTACAGGTCACCGTCAGCGTCAACACCACCTCGTAGTTGTCACCTTCTATCGGAGTGGCCTTGTGGCTCAGGTTCAACTGAACCTGCGGCTGGCCATCTTCCTGAAACACCTTGGGTGCATTCGGGACCTCAAACGAGATGTCTCGCGCATAGATTTTCTGCAGCGCCATCTGCATCTGGGGGGCGGCTTGGCCGTTGCTCGCGACCGGGGTCTCTTCTGCCATGTTCGTAAAGCTCCGCTTCGGGAAAGGTCAAAGGTGGGAATTGTCCCACACCCACGGCCATCGTGCACGCGTTTCGATTGCCTGAAAGCCCGTCTGCTGCTACATTACACGGCTGTCTTTCTGCCGATCCGGGCTTTCCGGATGCCCCGCCGCGCGATGCGGGGCCGAAGCGGCGTTTCCGATCAATCGCGGATCGGGCCGAACTTCCGCGGGCCACGCGGATCACCATGAGGAGAATGCCATGGCACGTGTATGCCAGGTCACCGGTAAAGGTGCGACAACCGGCAACAACGTTTCGCACGCCAACAACAGGACCCGCCGCCGCTGGCTGCCCAACCTGCACGAACGCCGGTTCTGGGTCGCAAGCGAAAACCGCTGGGTGAAGTTGCGTGTATCCGGCAACGCCCTGCGCACCATCGACAAGAACGGCATCGACGCCGTGCTCGCGGACCTGCGCGCACGCGGCGAGCGCGTGTAAGAGGACTCTCCCATGGCTACCAAGCGCGACAAGATCCGCCTGATTTCCTCGGCCGGCACCGGCCACTTCTACACCACCGACAAGAACAAAAAGAACACCCCGGACAAGATGGAAGTCAAGAAATACGACCCCGTCGTCCGCAAGCACGTGATCTACAAGGAAGGCAAGATCAAGTGACGTTCTGACGCGTGCGCAAAGCGCACGCCTTTGTCGGAACGTCACCCCGCGAAAGCGGG
>DASUJD010000096.1:0-3790 GCA_036279455.1 Rhodanobacteraceae bacterium
TGGCTCGCCGAAATCTGGCGTAGCTGGCGCGCGGGCATCCGCCGGCCCGGTTTCATGCTGCTGGCGATCGGTGTGCTCGCGCTGGGCGTGGGCGCCAGCGTGGCCGTCTTCACGTTGATCGACGACACCCTGCTGCAGCCGTTGCCGGTGCCGCAGCCGGGCCGGCTGGTCGCGCTGGGACCGCTGTACGACGGCGCCAAGGTGAGTGCGGTTTCGCCACAGCAATACCAGCACATACGCGGGGTCGACGGGCTTGTCTCGCTCGGCATCGAGCAGTCCGGCCCGACCGCCAACATTGCGGGTGGCCGCGGCGAGCCCAGGCTGGTGCACGTGATGTATGCCGATCGCGGGCTGCTGCCGACATTCGGCATTCCGCTGCTGCTGGGGCGAAACTTCAGCGCGGCGGAGGATAGTGCGGGCGGTCCGAACGTGGTGATCCTGACCTGGAAGTTCTGGCAGCGACGCTTCGGCGGCAGCCGCAATGTCGTTGGCCGCACGCTGGACATCGAAGGGCGCACCCACACGATCATCGGCGTGTTGCCCCGAAGCTATGCCACGCTGGGATTCGACGGCGACATCATGCTGCCGTTGGCGCTGTCTCCCAACAGCCGCAATGACGGCACCAATTACACGGCCGTCGGGCGGCTGTCCGGGACCGCGGACATCCGGACCGTCGGTACGGAACTGGATTCGCGCCTGCACGCCATGTACCAGGAATTGAATGGGATTTACGCCCAGACCTATTGGTTGCATCGGCACTTCGGCGCGGAGGACTTCAAGGCCTCCCTGCACGACACAGACCGCCCGGTGCTGGGCCTGTTTCTGGTCAGCGCCTTGTTCGTGTTGGCGATTGCCCTGGTCAACCTGACCAATCTGATGTTGTTCCGGGCGCTGTCGCGCAGTCACGACACCGCGGTGCGCAACGCATTGGGCGCGCCGCTGTTGCGCCAGGTGCTGCCGGCACTCGCCGAGGGCCTGTTGATCGGGCTGGGTGGCGCATTGCTGGGGCTCGTACTGGCGTTCGTCGGGTTGCAACTGTTGCAGGGATTCATTCCCGACGGCTGGTTGAACGGCGCATTGCTGCACTTCGGCACGTGGACATGGGTGCTGGCGTTCGCGGCGAGCCTGCTGGGAACGCTGCTCGCCACCGGCCTTGGCGTGTGGCGCAGCCGCGCCACCGGGACCATGGAAGAACTTCGCGCGGGTGGAAGAAGCGGCATCGGCCGGCGCGGCCATCGCCTGGGCCGGATCCTGGTGGTGCTGCAGGTGGTGCTTGCGACCGGACTTTTGTGCGCAGTCGGCTTGTTTCTGCACACGCTTTTCGACGCCGAGCAGACGCCACTCGGGTTCACGCCCGGCAACACCCTGACCTTCGAGATGGCGCCGATCAAGACGGTCTACCCCGATGCCGCTTCGGTGGACCAGTTGGCGAAGCGCCTGACGCGGCGGCTGCAATCCATACCAGGCGTCACCAGCGCCACCGCCACCACCAACCTGCCCACCGGCAATTTCGGTGGTCAGTTCAATCTGGGTGGGCTGCATGCGCCCGGGGGACAGGGCTTCAACGCGCAGTATCACGGCGTCGGGCTTGGCTTCTTCCACGTGTTCGGGGTCCACCTGCGCAAGGGCCGTGTGTTCACGGCCGACGACGTACGCGGCGGCGAGAACGTCGCGATCGTCGATCAGGCATTGGCCGATCACTACTACGGCAGCCACGCGCTCGGCAAGCCGCTTTTGAGGGGTGAAGGCGCACACGCATGGACGGCGCGAATCATCGGCGTGGTCGACGACACCTATCAGGAAGGTGCGTTGTATGGCCCGGCCGAAGTCGTGTACGTGCCGTTGACGCAAATGGCCGACCATGCCTTGCAGACATTCCTGAGCTTCGAGCCGATGCGTTTCGCGGTGCAGGTGCGCGGCAATCCATACAGCTATCGCGATGCGGTGCGGAAAGCGGTGGCGTTGGTGGCGCCCAATCAGCCTATCGCCAACTTCCGCAGCATGCGTGACGTGGTGGCGAGCACGACCGCATCACTGCGACTGAACCTGATGCTGGTCGCGATTTTCGCGACGCTTGCGCTGCTGCTGGCCGGGGCCGGGTTGTACGCGGTGATGTCGGTGGCTGTGGCGACACGCGAACACGAGTTCGGCGTGCGTACCGCGCTGGGCGCCACACCTGCGGCGCTCCTGCGATTGGTGCTGCGCGATGGCCTGGTGCAAACCGGGATCGGGCTGGTGCTGGGTGTGGTCCTGGCACTCGCGCTGTCGGTGGCAATGAGCTCCGTGGTGGAGGCGCTGGGCAGCACCCGCGTCATCGACCCGCCGTCGATCATCGGTGTGTGCATCGTCCTGGCGATCACGGGATTGCTGGCGTGCGCATTGCCCGCGTTGCGCGCGGCCCGCGTCGAACCCATGCGCGCGTTGCGCGGCGAGTAATTCCCTCTCCCTCCGGGAGAGGGTGCCCCGCAGGGGCGGGTGAGGGTTCGCTCTTGCGTGTAGCCATCAGCTTTATGGCGAGCCGCGCAATCCGGAACCCTCATCCGGCGCTTCGCGCAAAAACAAGAGCGCGCGATGCGCCCTTCTCCCGGAGGGAGAAGGGAAAAGCCGGCTGAGGCTTCGAGATAATCAGGTATTCCCACACCAGGATGCGTCAATTCAGTGCCGGCACTACGCTACCAGTGACAGCTCTCGATGAGGTGCAGACGCGATGGTCCGCAATCCGGTTGTAATGGTGGCCGATGATCAGCCCGACGTGCGGGAAACGCTGCGGCTGTTGCTGAAGTCCGCCGGTATCGCATGCGTGGGCGTGGCGGATCCGGCCGCGGCGCTGGATGTGGCGGGCAAGCGCGAGTTTGCCTGTGCGCTGATCGACTTCAACTACAGCCGCGGCAAGACCTCGGGCAACGAAGGTCTGGATCTGCTGGATCGTCTGCAGAAGATCGCGCCCGATCTTCCCGTGGTCGCGATGACCGCGTGGGGCAAGGTGCCGCTGGCGGTGGAAGCGATGCATCGCGGCGCCGCCGATTTCATCGAAAAGCCATGGGACAACACCCGCCTCATCAACATATTGCGCGCGCAGATTGCGCTCGGCGAAAGCTCGCGCAGGCAGCGGCGTCTGGAAGCCGAAAACGCGCTGCTGCGCAGCGGAACGGGCAATGATTTTGTCGCCGAATCGCCGGCGATGCAGCGCGTGCTGGACGTGCTCGATCGCGTTGCCGACAACGATGCCAACGTTCTGGTGCTGGGTGAAAGCGGCACGGGCAAGGGCCTGGTCGCGCAGTTCCTGCACGACCATTCCGACCGCTCCGGCCGCTCGCTGGTCAAGGTCAACATGGGCGCCGTTGCGGACAGCATGTTCGAATCGGAGATGTTTGGCCACGTGCGGGGTGCCTTCACCGACGCCAGAAACGACCGCATCGGCCGCTTCGAACTGGCCGATGGCGGCACGCTGTTCCTCGACGAAGTGGGCAACGTACCCTCGTCGCAACAACCGAAACTTCTGCGTGTGCTGGAGGACGGCGAGTTCGAACGGCTGGGTTCCTCGCGAACCCAAAGCGTGGACGTGCGACTGATATCGGCCACCAACGCGGATCTGGAATCCGAAGTTGCCGCGGGCCGCTTTCGCAAGGATCTGCTGTACCGGATCAACACCCTGGAAGTACGCCTGCCGCCGCTGCGGGAGCGGACGGATGACATCGTGCCGCTTGCGCGCACGTTTCTCGCAAGCGCAGCACGGCATTACAAGCGCGATACTTTGCGCCTGTCTGCTTCGGCCGAACGGGCGTTGACC
>DASUJD010000097.1:0-7893 GCA_036279455.1 Rhodanobacteraceae bacterium
GAGGACCAGCTCTTCTCCGAGTTCTGCAGGCCGCTGATCGACAGCTGGTTGTTCTCGTTGATGTTCCAGTTGATCTTCGCGTAGATCTTCGGCGCGTGGTTGTGGAAGAAGGTTTTCTGTCCCGCGGCCAGCGTCGAGGCAATGCCGCCGCTCTCGAGCGACTGCTCGGCCGACAGGAAGAACGTCAGCTTGTTCTTGATGATCGGGCCGCTCACGTAGGCGTCATAGACCGTGAGCTGGGACGTGTCGCTCGATCTGATCGTACGTGGCTGACCCGCCGCCTGCGACGGGTTGAAGCCGTCGCCGAGGGTGGCCTGGGTATACAGCGGGTTATCGTAGTACTGGTTCACCGGCGCCGATCGCCACGACGACGGCTCCCAGATCGCGCGGGCTCCGAAGTGCCACTCGTTGGAACCGCTCTTGCCGATCTGGTTGATCACGCCGCCGATCGAACGACCGTATTTGGCGCCGTAGCCGCTGGTGAAGGTCTGCTGCTGCAGCAGCGAGCCATACGGCATGGTGATGCCGCCCTGTCCGGTGAGCTGGTCGGTGGTGTTCATGCCATCGACGTAATAGGCGTTCTCGGCCACCGAGGCACCGCCGAACACCAGCAATTGCGAGCCCAGCGGGCCGCCACCGGCACCCATCATGCCACCGGCGTTAAGCATCGGTGCGCCCGCCGACACCCCGGGCGCCAGCAGCGCGATCGAGCCCGACGAGCGCGACAGTGGCAGCGCTTCGAGCTGCTTGGCCGTGGTGGTGGTCACCATGTTGGTGGTGGTGACGTCGATCGACGGAATGGCCGTGGCCACCACGTTCACGGTGGACAGCGTCTGCACGTTCGCTGCGTTGGCGGTGCGCGCGAAATCAACCGCCACCGAACCGCCTGCCGCCGGCGACACGTTCTGGCGGGTCTTGACCACGCTGCCGTTCTGCAGCAACGACACTGTATAGATGCCGACCGGCAATGTGAGTGAATAGGTACCCGACGGGCCGACCGTGATGGTGCGGTTGAAGCCGCCGGTGCCGCTGATCTGGATGGTTTCGTTGGGGGCGACCGGAACGGTTCCGTGGATGGTGCCCGTGGTGGCCTGCGCGAATGCGCCGCCCGCGAACGCCAACGTGATGGAACCCCCGATCGCCAAAGCCAGCGCCTTGCGCTGGAAAGGCGACCCTTGTCTCGGGAGCTTGTGCAGATTCTTGGTCATTGACGTCCTCACTGGATGAGTGGAAAAACGACTCACTCGTTGCCGAACGATGCATCACATCGGCGCGAATGGCGTGGCTGCATGGGTGTGTCCAAGGCGCGTGCCGCCTTAACGGTATGTTTACGCTCAAGGCGCATTGCGTCTTGGCCGACAATCGCAGTCCGCGTTGCCGAAAGTGCGCGAATTGGTTGCGACCTCCGACGCCATGCCACGTGGTTCACCTGGCATAGCGTCAACAGGCCCCAGTTCAAAGCCCGCTATCGAGCTGGAGTCGACGCCTTGTCGCTTGCGCGGTGGTGCCGAAACGTTGACGAAACAGGCGCGAGAAGGCACTGGGGCTTTCGAACCCGCAGTCGAGTGCAATTTCCGTGATCGCCAGGCGGCCCTGAAGAAGCAGGCGTTTTGCTTTCGAAAGTCGTTGTCGCACCAGGTACGCGTGCGGGGTTTCCAGATAGACGGACTTGAACGTGCGCAGGAAGTGATGCGGGGAATAACTGGCCATGTGCGCGAGCGTGCTGTTGTCGAGTTCACGCTCGCAACACGAGGACATGAAAAGCCGTACTCGCTGCAGACGCACGAAAACCTGACGTCTCTGGTCGTAGGTGCGGCCCGGGCAGCGTGCGATGGCTGCGTAAAGCGGCCATTGCATGCCGGCAACCAGATCCGCCAGCCCGCGCAGGGCGGCTTCCTGAACGGTGGGACCCGCTGCATTTGCAATGGCCATGGCCTGGCGATACAAGGCGTGGTTGGCCACGTATTGCTCCGGCAGAAGTTGCCGGTCGATCGCCGACGTGCCGGTCAGCAGCTGCGCCCAAGCCCGATCGTCGCCCACGATTGCCAGCCAGCGGCAGTCTCCATGGGCGCAAGCCTGCACGGGTGTGGTGCAACCGGTCACCACGATGTCGCCGGCGCTCACGGTGCGCGCCATGTAAGCGGTCGCGACCTGAAGTGAACCGCTCAAGGGAATCCAGATCGCGGCATTGCCGTCTGCGACATCAAAGCGGCAGCCGCCGCCTTCTCCGCAGATCGCCCCGATGCTTGCGTCATCCCCGTTGGCCCAGAACCATGTTCCGCCGGATTTCAGGCGCCGCGTCAGGATGCGCACAAACTCCTGGGGCCGGAAGCCGATTGGAAGCGCGATCTCGTGAGGCGGGATCCGGGGTGATGTTGCGTCCGGGCCATGCCGTCTCGTGCTGGGATCATAGGTCATCGCGATCGGTGCCATGCCGGGTGTCTGATCAGGAGTAGCCGCGATCGGCGAATCGAGGCCTGCCCGGTTGCCAAGGGTTGTGGCTTGCCGGTCGACCGGACCTGTGCCAATTACATGCGGCAGTGCTTGAGCGCGAGACTCCGGTGGTGTAAATCTGTCCCGTTGCCGTGTACTCGAACACGGCACGTCGAAATTTTTGCCGTGCACGCATATGGGCACTGTCCCGGTCATCTGCATCAAGTCACGCCCCGCAGGTTTTTCGGGTACAAAACAAACCCGACGGGTTTCGTGTGTCGGCGACGAGCGCTGTCGGCCAAGATGGTCGGCCATCGGGTGCATGGCGACAATGACCATTTTGCGGGTTTCGGATGTGACCACTTCAGATCAAACATGAAGCGCGAGCAGGCCGCCTACTTTCCCCCGATCACCCTTGCCGCAGGCGGAACGGTCCCGTTGTATCGACAGCTGTACGAGTGGTTCCGCGCAGCGATTCTCGACGGCCAGTTGCATCCGGGGCAGGTCGTTCCTTCCACCAGAAGCCTTGCGCTGGAATTGTGCATCTCCCGCGCTCCAGTCCTGAGTGCCTACGAGCTGTTGCACGCCGAGGGCTATCTGGAAACCAGGACAGGCGCAGGGACCCGCGTCGCAATCGCGTTGCCGAAAGATCTCGCCAGATTGTCCCGCCACAAGAGCCGGAAATCGGAAATGCGGGGGTCGCCGGCTCCGCCACGGGTGGCGCGCCGTGCACGCGCAGGGCGCACGCAATGGGAGGCGCCGTGGACGCGCCATCTCGGGGCATTCCAGTTCGGCAGTCCGGCTCACGAAGCCTTTCCAGCCCGCATTTGGGCTTCCCTGCTGGCCCGCAACACGCGCGGGTCCACGGCCGGCATCGGCAGCTACGTGGGCGGCGGACGCTACCTCAGCGCCATGGGCTACGTCGCGCTGCGAGAGGTGATTGCCGAATATCTGGGTACGACCCGTTCCATGCGTTGCGACCCCGAGCAGATCATGATTTGCCAGGGCACCCGGCATGGATTGCACATCGCCGCGAGCGCGTTGCTGGAGGAGGGCGACGCGGTCTGGATGGAAGATCCGGGCTTCTGGTGCGCATCCGACGTATTTTCTTCTGCCGGTGCGCGTCTGGTTGCGGTACCGGTCGATGCATCCGGCCTGAACGTGTCGGAAGGAATGCGCCGGGGCCCCGACGCCCGCGCCGTGTACGTGACTCCATCACACCAGTTTCCCATGGGATATGTCATGAGCCTGACACGCCGCCTGCAGCTGCTCGACTGGGCGGCGCGTCGACGAGCGTGGATACTCGAAGACGACTACAGCAGTGAACATCGCTTTGCAGGTCCGCCGATCGCCTCGCTGCATGGCCTGGACGTCAACGATCGTGTCATCTATTTCGGTACTTTCAGCAAGGTGATCCTGCCGGGGGTGCACCTCGGTTACATCGTCATTCCCGCGGCGCTTGTTCCCGCATTCAAGTTTGTGCGGCAGACGATCGACGAGTATTCGCCGGCAGTTTTTCAGACCACCTTGACCGATTTCATCCGCGAGGGTCATTTCGCACGGCACATCCGTCGGACCAAAGCGCTTTACGTGAAACGGCGCGAGGCGCTGATCGCGGCGCTGAATGAGTATCTTGGCGACGAGTTTCCCGTCATCAGCACCGACGCGGGCATGCACCTGGTTTTGCTTCTGCCCCCGGGGCCGAAGGACGTGGAGTTGTCGAAAGACCTGGCGGAGATCGGCATTTCCGCCGTGCCGCTTTCGACCTGTTATCTCAGGCGACCGGGCCGGAACGGCCTGCTATTGGGTTATGGAAACGTGGACGTGGGGCAGATGCGTGAAAGCGTGGCTCGCCTTGCCGGCGTGTTGCGTGTCGCATTGGCGCGCGATCGCGCACTGAGTGCAATTTGAATGATCCGTCGTAACCATCCGGCTATCGAACCTCCCCCGGGATGGACCTTGCTGCGTGGACAGGCATGCGAAGGATCGGACTTCATGCATGCAGTGACGAACTTGGGCTGCAGCCAGCTCCTTGCCGCGCGGCGCTGTCTGGTCAATCGGTTGCGCACGCGATTGCGGAATTTCTACCCATTGAGCTGCACCTTTTTGCAAAGAACCGGGGCTGTCACTTCGAAACAATACTCGTGCCCACCTCGAAGGGCGCACATGTGCAGGGCACGCCATCGGCCCGAACCGATGGCGTGTTTTTTTTGACGCGTCGGTGCATGACCGAGCGTCGGGATGTCTGCAAATGCCCACGATCGACAAAGAAACGCCGGGCTTGCGCCCGGCGTTTGCAAAGCGGGGAAAACGATTCCTGCTTACCAGTTGTAGGACACCTCCAACCGCCAGATCCTCGGGGAGATCCGGCCCGTGACTTCGCGAAAGCCCGCACTGGGGCTCAAGGTGGTGCCATAGCCAGCGCTGTACTGCGTCGGCGTCTGGTTGTTGAGCAGGTTCTGCACCGACAGGTTGAACGCCAGCTTGTGGTCCGCCCACGCCGGCGTATACGTTGTACCCAAGGCCACCTGATGGGTCCATGGGGTGTAGCCGGTGGTTCCCGGAGGCGTCGGCACACCACCGCACCAGTGGTAGGCACTGCCGTAACCATAGGGGTCGGTTTCATCCGGCCCGAAGTGCCCCAGACAGGAGAACGGCGTTCCGGACTCGATGAAGATGTTGGCGCTGACCTGCCACTGCGGATTGAGCTGGTAGAAACCGTACATCTTCAACTGGTTGGTATGGCTGTTCGGCAGCACACCCAGCGAATGATCCATCAATTGCCAGAAGTCCCACTGCTCGGTGATCGACACCGAGGTGCCGCCTTGTCCGATGACCGAGTCCACCGGGCCCTCGGTGTTGCCGTACTCGCGTGACCAGGTGTAGATGATCTTGCCGTACCACTTGCCGTCGAAGGGGTGCTCCAGCGACAGGTTGACCGCGTAGTACTTGCGCTTCACCTCGCTGGTGAACAACTGGTCGGCGTTGGTGACCGTGATCAGGTGCAGGTTGCCGTCGGGGGTCTTGACGAACATCTGCTGGGTCTGGGTCGGGTTGACCAGCACCGCGCCCGGCTGCAGGTTGACGCACTGCGTGTTCGGGCTGAGACCATTCGCCGGGTCGCCGGGGAATGACACGCCCTGGGCGATGGCGGCCGCGCAGATCTGGTGCTCGTCATCCCAGTCGTCGACGATATCGGGGCCCATCTTCTGCAGGATGGCGTTGGCGCCGAACACGTACTTCTGGCCGTTGAAGTGGAACGCCTGCTGCATACCCAGCGAGAAGTTGTCCGAGTACTCGGCCTTGACGTTCTGCGAGGACACCAGCTTCGGATCCAGCGGCTCGCCGTACTCGTTGTTGGCCGATGTGCCCAAGCCCGCATGGCCACCGTTGTTCTGGGGAATCATGGTCAGGCCGGTCGGTTCGCCGTTCGCATTGATGCCCGTATAGGTGTAGTTGGTGCGCACGTAGAGCGACGCGCCTGCACCACGCAAGGCAACGCCCGCCGGCAGCGCGAGGTAGTAGCGGCCGGCGTTGCCGAACACCTTGAGGGTGGAGTCGCCGTGCACGTCCCAGGCAAAGCCGATACGCGGACCCCACTGCGGCTTGGTCAGGCGTATGTAGGGCTCGTTGGCCGGGTTGTAGTTGGTGAACTGGTCGTTGCGCACGCCGAGCTTCAACAGGAAGTTCGGGGTGACCTGCCACGCGTCCTGGATGAACTGGGCACGCTGCGCAACCCGCAAGGTGCCCGCATTCACGAAGATGTACTTCTGGACATAGAAGCCACTCGCGCCGTTGGCCACCGAATTCGGCGAGTCGACCCAAGGCGGAACGCTCGGATTGGAGCCGATGATGTACTTGGCGGGGTCTCCGTGTTGATAAACCCAGCCGTAGCCCGGGCCGGTCATCGCGGTGCCGTCATCGATGTCGTTCGTCGTCAGGTTGTCGATGCCGAGCGTGAAATCGTGGTTGCCCAACTTGTAATCCAGGCTCACCCGGTAGTTGGTGATCGAGTCGCGGTGCGACTGACTGTCGATGTTGAAGGCCGTCTGGGAATTGGTGATGCCGGTGCTGCCGGGCGGCAGGTAGGCCGGGTTCTGGTTCGCCGCGCCGGAGATGCCCGGCAGGCTGGGATCGAAGCCCGGGAACGCGGGCGCCATGGTGAAGTACTCGCCATGCATCTTGCCGAACATCGCGTGCAGGGTCAGGTTGTCGGTGATGAACGAGGTGTAGTTGGCCACCCACACCCGGAAGGTGTCCTTGCTCGTCTGGTTGAGGGCCTCGAACGCGCCTGTCGTGTTGCTGTTGTTGTCGAAGTCGTAGACCGACGACCAGCTCTTCTCCGAGTTCTGCAGGCCACTGACCGACAACTGGTTGTTCTCGTTGATGTTCCAGTTGATCTTCGCGTAGATCTTCGGCGCGTGGTTGTGAAAGAAAGTGTTCTGTGCGGAGGAGATCGACGACACGCTGTTGCCGCTCTCGTTCGACTGCTCGGCCGACAGGAAGAACGTCAGCTTGTTCTTGATGATCGGGCCGCTCACGTAGACGTCGTAGACGTTGACCTGCGAGTGGTTCTGTGAGCTCTGCGTGTTCAGCTGACCCGGCGCATTTGATGGCACGAAGCCGTCGCCAAGGGTGGCTTGGGTATACAGCGGGTTGGCGTAGTACCTGTTCACTGGCGACGAGCGCCATTCCGACGGCTCCCAGATGGCGCGGGCTCCGAAATGCCACTCGTTGGAACCACTCTTGCCGATCTGGTTGATCACGCCGCCGATCGAACGACCGTATTTGGCGCTGTAGCCGCTGGTGAAGGTCTGCTGTTGCAGAAGTGAACCATACGGCATGGTGATGCCGCCCTGCCCGGTGATCTGGTCGGTGGTGTTCATGCCATCGACGTAATAGGCGTTCTCGGCCACCGAAGCACCGCCGAACACCAGCAGTTGCGAGCCCAGCGGGCCGCTTCCGAGCATCGCCGCACCCGCCGACACGCCCGGCGCCAGCAGCGCGATCGAGCCCGACGAACGCGACAGCGGCAGGGCTTCAAGCTGTTTGGCCGTGGTGGTGGTCACCATGTTGGTGGTGGTGACGTCGATCGCCGGAATGGCCGTGGCCACCACGTTCACGGTGGACAGGGTCTGCACGTTCGCTGCGTTGGCGGTGCGCGAGAAGTCGACCGCCACCGAACCGCCTGCCGCCGGCGAAACGTTCTCGCGGGTCTTGACCACACTGCCGTTCTGCAACAACGACACCGTATAGATGCCGACCGGAAGCGTGACCGAGTAGATACCCGATGGGCCAACCGTGATGGTGCGGTTGAAACCGCCGGTGCCGCTGATCTGAATGGTTTCGTTGGGGGCAACCGGAACGGTTCCGTGGATGGTGCCCGTGGTGGCCTGCGCGAATGCGCCGCCCGCGAACGCCAACGTGATGGAACCCCCGATCGCCAAAGCCAGCGCCTTG
>DASUJD010000098.1:0-5389 GCA_036279455.1 Rhodanobacteraceae bacterium
CCGCGGTGTAGATCACCCAGTCGCGCAGCGCGTGCCAGCCCATCGCCGTGTTGTGGTAGAACATGAACGCGATCGCGGCAAAGATCGCGAGCATCACGCCGAGCGCGAAATACTTCGGCCACTTCGGGGCTGGCAGTTTCGCCGCAAGCGGCTCGACCACCGATTGCGGCGGTTGCTGTTGTGTGCCCAGCTCGCGTTCGACCCCGGCGAGATGCCCGGCGCCGATCACCGCCAGCACGCGCTTTGCGTCGGGATTCAACGACGACTCCTCGCGCAGGCGCGCAGCCATGAAGCGGTCGCGCTCGCCGATAAGCGCCTCGTACAGGGGTTTCGATTGGCTGGCGAATTCGCCGAACGCACCCTCGAGGATGTCACCCTGTTTCAGTTTTTCGATCTCGGCCTCATCGATCTTCTCGCTCGAAAACACGCTCGCGACCAGGCTGCCGACGATGCCCATGCGGTCGCGCAAGCGCACGCCGCGATAGGCGTGATTGAGCGTGGTGCCGATCTCGCGGTCGACCAGCCACAACGGCAGACCGCTTGCGTCGGCAGCGGCCATCGCGGCCTTCATTTCGGCGCCGGGCTCGATGCCGTACTGCTCGGCGATGCGTTGCTGGAACGATGACAGCGCAAGCGATGCGAACACCATTCCTGCCTTGCCGGTACGGATAACCTGGAAAAGGTCCATCTTCGCAAAGGCATCGGGATCGCGGATACCTCGTGCGCGCGATTCGCAAAGTTCCACGGCAACTGCATCGAACGTTTCGCGTTCGATCATCGCCTTCACTGCGGCGACCGATGCGCGCGAGACATGTGCGGTGCCCAGCAACACGTACTCGACACCGTCGCGTTCGATGCGCGCGACAGGCTGGTCGTGCAGGGGATCGCTTGCCGCGTCGGCGGCCAGCACCGGCGTGGTCGAATCGTTCAAGGCGGATCCTGGTCCCGAAAACGTTTGGTCAAATCACCATACGCGTCGATGCGGCGATCGCGCAGGAACGGCCAGATACGGCGCACGGCTTCGCAGCGCGCCATGTCGATGTCGGCGGTCAGCAATTCGCGCTTTTCGCTTTCCGCCTGCGCGAGAATTTCGCCTTGCGGGCCGGCAACGAAGCTGGAGCCCCAGAACTGCACCCCGCGGCCTTCGCCATCCGCTGCGGGCTCGAAGCCGACGCGATTGCAGGCAAGCACCGGCATTCCATTGGCGATGGCGTGCGCGCGCTGCACGGTGATCCAGGCTTTGCGCTGGCGATCCTTTTCATCCTGCGGGTCGGTTGGATCCCAGCCGATCGCGGTCGGATACAACAGCAACTCCGCACCGGCCAGCGCCATCAGCCGTGCGGCTTCGGGATACCACTGGTCCCAGCACACCAGCACGCCGAGTTTGCCTGCCGAGGTTTCGATCGGATGGAAGCCGATGTCTCCCGGCGTGAAATAGAACTTCTCGTAGTAGCCCGGATCGTCCGGGATGTGCATCTTGCGGTAGGTGCCCACGATTTTTTTCGAGCGGTCGAACACCACCGCGGTGTTGTGATACAGCCCGGCCGCACGGCGTTCGAACAACGAGGCGATCACGACCAGTTTCAATTCCGCGGCAAGCTTGCCGAGGCGTTCGCTGGATGGGCCGGGAATCGGTTCCGCGCGATCGAATTCCTCCACCGATTCGTGCTGGCAGAAATACGGGCCGTTGTGGAGTTCCTGCAGCAGCACCAGCTGCACGCCGCCCTTCGCGGCTTCGCGCAGGCCAGCCTCGATCGCGTCGAGGTTGGCGTTGGCACTGCCGCGGTCGGTCTCCTGCAGCAGTGCGACTTTGAGGATTCCTTGGCTCATGGCAACCCGGAAATGCGGGAGCGTTGTTTCACGTTGGAGGCTACCCTGACTTCGTCATTCCGGAGCCGCCGTCGGCAAAACCCGGCGGCGGCTCCGGAATGACGAGTGTGGGGTAGTTGCAAGGGTCTTTCAATGTGACAGTCAAGCAACGGCGCCCACCGGAAGCTGCATCGTCATGCAATGCAGGCTGCCGTTCTGCCAGATCAGCGGACGGCACGGGATCGGCACGACTTCGCGGCCGGGATGGGCGAGCGCGATGGTCTGCGCGGCCGCGTCGTCCACCGCGTCACCGTAGGCTGGAACCAGCACCGCGCCGTTGATGACCAGATAATTTGCATACGACGCCGCGAGGCGGCGGCCCTCGTCGTGGATCGGTTGCGGCCATGGCAGCGGAAACAATCGATAGGAATGGCCTTCGAGGGTGCGCAGGGCTTCAAGTTCGCGGCGCATCGCATCGAGTTCCGCGTAATGCGGGTCGTCGGGGTCGCTGCAAGCCTGGTACACGATCGCGTCACCCGGCGCAAAGCGGGCGAGGGTGTCGATATGCGCATCGGTGTCGTCGCCCTGCAGATATCCGTGCTCAAGCCACAGCACGCGCTGCGTTGACAGTGCGTTGCCCAGGGTCAGTTCGATCTGCTCGCGCGGCTCGCCGGGATGGCGCTGGTGCAGGCAACGCCAGGTGGCGAGGATCGTGCCGTTTCCGTCGGATTCGATCGCGCCGCCTTCCAGCGCCCAGTCCGCCCGCTGGTGTTGCGCGGAGCGCCGGAACACGCCGCGTTCGATCAGGCCGGCAATCAGGGCGTCGTCCAGCGATGCCTTGAACTTGCCGCCCCAACCGGTAAAGCGGAAATCGACCAGTACGAGCCGGCCGTTGCCATCGATCAAAGTGATCGGACCGGAATCGCGCAACCAGGTATCGTCATAGGGGATCCCGACGAAACGCACGCGTGCGAGTTCGGCGTCCGCTCCACGCAGGCACTCGGCGGCGTGCGCGCCGATTTCGGCATCGGGCGCGCACACGATCGCGGTTTCGAATCGTGAAACCGCGGCGACCAGTGCAGAACAGGTGTCTTCAACGGCATCCAGCCGCGCCGCCCAGTCGGTGCCGGCGTGCGGCCACGCCAGCAACACCGCGGATTGCGGCTCCCATTCGGCCGGTAGCCGCAAATCAATGGGGGGCATTTGGTTTCGCAGCGGCTGTTGTGGAAAGTCGGGGCAGGAAGCCCGTTCTGGTGTTCACGACTTGAAGCGGCCCGGTCCACCGAGTAATTCAGCGATGCTGCGATCATGGATGATCGCATGGCTTGCGTGAAAGTCGGGGCAGGGATGCCCGTTCCGGTGCTGCCGAGATCGAAGCCGCCCCGGGTTCAGATGCATCGGGCGGAACAGCGATCAGGGGCGATCGCAGTCACAAGCTATGAGGGCCCGGCGTGCGCAACACCGAATGGATCACGTGGCTGTATTCGAAGTACACGATGTACTTTGCGTACTCCCAGCGGTGGATCGGTGGCTGGTGTCTGGAGCTGCCGCCACGGGTCGCCAGTACTTTCAGCGGCGCTCCGAATTGGTGTTTCACCTGCGCCATGGTCATGCCGCGTTTGGGCATGTTGTAGTGCTGTTCCTGCTTGACCTTCATTTTCAGCGTTTCGGCGTGGACAGGCATCGGCAGCAGCAACGGTGCTGCGGCGAATGCGAGTGTTGCCGCGATCAGGCTGGTTGCGATGCGTTTCATGGCGATGGCCTCCCCGGCGTGCTGCGCCGATGTGCCTTTGTAGCAAAAACTGCCCGTTTGCGCCAGCGAATGGGGTCACGAAAAAGGCCGCTCGAAGCGGCCTTGGTGTTCGGAGATAAAAGACTTCCGGAAACAGCATCCTCGGCTCGGAGTGGCTGTTGGTGAGAAGTCAGGCCATGGATGGCCGTTCCGGCGCTCGCAAATCAGACAGCTCAGATTTGCGGGCTGTGTGGCGATGCGGCGATCAGGGCTGATCGCACTACCTCTGCCTTGCCTTGAAGCGCGGATTGCTCTTGCAAATCACGAACACCTTGCCGCGCCGGCGCACGACCTTGCAGTCGCGGTGCCTCCGCTTGGCGGACTTCAGGGATGAAAGCACCTTCACGGCGGACTCCTCGGAACTCGATCCGGATGAAACAAAGCGGGAAAGTGTAGCGTGCATGAACATCCGGAGCAAGCCCGCGGACAGGCGGGAAACGGCAAGTTATTCTAGGCAATTCCGCGTCCCAACCTTCGGAGTGAACCGCCGTGGCAGCCGACCTCGACCAGACTTGCGTCAACACCATCCGCTTCCTGTCGGTGGACATGGTGCAGAAGGCCAACAGCGGTCACCCCGGCTTGCCCCTGGGCGCCGCGCCGATGGCCTACGTGCTGTGGACGAAGTTCCTGAAGCATCATCCCGATAATCCGCACTGGATCGATCGCGATCGCTTCGTGCTGTCGGCGGGCCACGGTTCTGCGCTGCTGTACAGCCTTCTGTACCTGACCGGCTACGGCCTTTCCCTGGACGACATCAAGCAATTCCGCCAATGGGGCAGCAAGACGCCGGGTCACCCAGAACGTGGCCACACCGCGGGTGTCGAGGTCACCACCGGGCCGCTGGGGCAGGGCGTGTCCAACGCGGTCGGCATGGCGATGGCCGAAGCGCAGCTCGCGGCACGCTACAACCGCGAAGGCCACAAGGTGGTCAACCATCACACTTACGCGATCGTCAGCGACGGCGACCTGATGGAAGGCGTCGCGTCGGAGGCGGCATCGCTGGCCGGACACCTGAAGCTCGGCAAATTGATCTGTCTTTACGACGACAATTACGTGACGCTGGCCGCCGGCACCGACATCACCTTCACCGAGAACCGTGCCGCACGCTTCAAGGCCTACGGCTGGCACGTGCAGACGATCGAGGACGGAAACGATCTCGACGCGATCGAAAAGGCCATCAAGCGCGCGAAGGGCAAGAAGGATCAGCCGTCGCTGATCCTGGTGCGTACGCATATCGGGTACGGTTCGCCGCTGCAGGACAGCTACAAGGCGCACGGCTCACCGTTGGGCGCCGAGAATGTCATCAAGACCAAACAGAAACTCGGCTGGCCGGAACAACCCCCGTTCCTGGTACCCGACGAGGCGCTGGCGCACTTCCGCGAGGCGCAGAAAAAGGGCAAGGGCGCGGAGACCGGCTGGAAGCGTCGCTGGAACAAATATGCCAAGGTTTTTCCAGAGCTTGCGGCGGAATTGCAAGGTTCGTTCGAAGGCAAATTGCCGGCAGGTTGGGACGCCGACGTGCCGGTATTCCCGGCCGATGCCAAGGGCATGGCCACCCGCGTTGCGGGCGGCAAGGTGCTGTCGGCGGTCGCGCCGAAGCTGCCGGCCATCAGCGGCGGTTCGGCGGACCTTGATCCGTCCACCCACACCGCTGTGAAGGGGCTGGGCGTGTTCTCGCCCGGCAAGGAACCGGACGAGCAAAGCGCCGACGATGAGGTATGGAGTTACGCCGGCCGCAACCTGCACTTCGGCGTGCGTGAGCACGCGATGGGTGCGGTCGCCAACGGC
>DASUJD010000099.1:0-11722 GCA_036279455.1 Rhodanobacteraceae bacterium
GAGACTCTGGAAGATGTCGGCGAAGTCGATCTGGTGTTCGATCTCATCGGCGGCGAAATCGGGAAACGGTCAGCGCGCATGGTTCGAGCCGGGGGCACGTTGGTGTCCGTCGTCGGCCCGATCGAGGCACGGCCTGCCGACCGCTTCTGGATGTCGCCGCCTATGACGTCGAAGACCAGATCGACTCCGCCGACGTCCTCGAGAGAGTCATTGTCGAGGTCGACGAACTCCTGCGCGCCGAAGTCGAGCGCCTTCTGACGGTCGGCGGCGCGTCCAGTGCCAATGATGTGGGCGCCGGCCTCTCGTGCGAGTTGCGTCACCATCGACCCGACTGCGCCGGCCGCGCCGTGCGCGAGGACGCTCTGCCCCGCCTGAAGGCGGCCGTGCTCGAACAGTCCCTGCCACGCGGTCAGGCCCGAGATCGGCAGGCTCGCGCCCACCGTGAAGCCGACGTCACCCGGCAGCGGCGCGAGGTTGCGTGCCTCCACGGCCGCGTACTCCGCCAGGGTGCCGTCGCGATACCAGTCCGTGAGGCCGAACACCCGCTGTCCCACCGACAGTCCGGTCGTGCCATAGCCGAGGGCGGTGACCACTCCGGCCAGCTCGTGTCCGGGGATCGTTGGCGTTCGGTCACGGTCGAGGCGGTCGGTCCAGGTCGAAGGCCAATCCAGCTCGGTGTTGACGAAACCCGATGCTTGAACCTGAACGACAACGTCGTTTATCGCCGCCTGCGGCTCGGGCCGCTCCACCAGTTTCATCCCGCCTGTTCCCGCAGCCTGGTCCTTCACCACGATTGCCTTCATGGGTATTGCCTCTTGAGTCATTTGTCTCTTTGGTGAAAGTGTTGCAGGGATGGAAGTCAGGCGTAAAACGGATATCGCATGCGAACTCCCCTGCGGGAGCTGACTCCTTGATGACGTGTACTGATTGACAGCTTCCAACCGGTCAACTCGACACGGCCACGCTTGCGTTCAAAGCTCGCTCTCGAATTCATACACCTGCAGGAAAGCCTCGTGCCGGTCGACGCCGTAACGCTGCTGCAACTTTTCCGCGAGGTATTTCGAACTGCCATCGGGACACCGCACGTCCTCATTGGTCAGCTTGCGCCAGCGCCGCCGCAGCCGGTCCGAAATGTTCGTCCACTGTTCCATGATCCTGTCGTTGCTCATGTCAGTCTCCTTCCCCGCAAGCGGCCTCCTGCAAGAACCGCGCGTTCGGTGATCACTGGATGTCCTCCACCTGATCGAGGTAGGCGCCATACCCTTGCGCTTCCATGTCGGCGCGGGGCACGAAGCGGAGCGATGCCGAGTTGATGCAGTAGCGCAGGCCACCCTTGTCGCTCGGGCCATCCGGGAAGACGTGGCCAAGATGGCTGTCGCCTTGCGCCGAGCGCACCTCGGTCCGGATCATGCCGTGTGTGGTATCACGCAATTCATTGACGTGCACAGGCTCGATCGGTTTGGTGAAGCTCGGCCAGCCGCAAGCGGACTCGAATTTGTCCGACGACGCGAACAACGGTTCGCCTGACACGACGTCCACGTAGATGCCCGCTTCCTTGTTGTGGAGGTAAGCGCCGGTGCCCGGACGCTCCGTTGCGCTTTCCTGCGTCACGCGGAATTGCTCGGGCGACAGCTTGGCGATCGCTTCCGCATCCTTGTGATAATTGGCCATGGGTTCTTCTCCGGTTCGGGGTGGAATCACTATCGAGCTCACAGCATTCTTGACGCATCGCCCAGTAGACCGCCTCATTGACGGAGATGGCCAACCCGGCGCGATCTCTCGGCCTACCGTTTGAACGGCGCGTAACCCTGGGTATAGACCCAGTCGGTCTCGCGCGCAGGCGTATGGCAGGCTTGGCAGTTCGCTTCGAAGCTCGTCGAGGTCGTCTTGTTTGGCTTGCCCGCGTCGAACCAGGACCAACCCCAGCCGTGGGCCCACAACGGATTGCCGGGATGGTCGTTTGTGTCATCCCTCACCATGACAAACCAGCCCTGGAGCTTGCCGACACGGCTGACCGTTCCCGTTGTCATCGGGGACGTCTGTGTTGCAAAAACTTCCTTGATGAGCGTGGTGCCGTTGGGGAATTTTCCGGTCTTTCGATAAGCCGCAATCGTTCCCGGCGACGCATAGACTTCATGGATCTGCTTCGATCCCGAACCGCTGTCGGCGGCGATCGCCCAGGAGCCCAGATATTCGTAGGCCCGACGGTAATTCGATGGAACGTGCAGATTTCCTTTCGCATCTACGGGCGGTGCCGACCTCGGCATGACGCCGGCTGCCAGTGATCGGCCGGATGTAGCGAATACCAGCACCGACGACAATGCGGTTGCCGCCACGGCAAGCGCTGCGACGTATACATAACGATTGATCTTCATTCCACTGGCCTCCTCTTTTCAAGAGCGATGCTTGCCCGTTGCGTCAGCGACCTTGCCGGACAGACTCGCGGTACCGACGCCACGCCCGCTCGTCCCGGAAACGTCTCCGTGTCGATGAGAAAACATCAACAGTGTGCGCCGCCAGAACGACGGCCACCAGCGGATTGCAGTGACGCATGAAAATTTGGACGGTGGGGCACGACGTATGGACCCTGCCGCACGTACGCGCGATCAAACCGATTGCACGACAGCCGTCGTCACGAGAGACTGGACTTGCGCCGAATACCTTTGACACCGCACTCGGCGACCTTCATGCAGGTGTCTTACCCGCACAGCACTTCTCTTCCAGGTCATTTGTCCTGCAGTTCGGTCAGGCCCTGGTGCCGAACCTCCCGAGACATGGCGTCGGCAATGGCGCCATTCGCAGATTGGACTATCATTGCCGGGGCATGCCTGGGTTCGATGATGGCAAAGGGACCTGATGAAACCTCGCGGCATGATCACGCTCCCATGAAAAGCCCCGATTTCGACAGTTTGTTTCGACGAGATTCGACCGTGTCGGGACCTCCCGGCTCGCTTGCATCGCTGGCGGAACGAATCCTCGACTCCATGGATGTTCGTGTCGAGGCTCTGGCGATATGCCGGATCGCCCAGGACGCGGCGCTCGTCATCCCGGCCATTTCCGACTTGAAGATCATGTACGTGCTCAAGGGCACGTTGCATCTCTCCGTTGAAGGTTGTGAACCGCTGGTGTCACCGGCGGGCAGCATTGTGCTGTCGCCCAAGAATCTCGCGCGCACGCTGTCGGGCCAGGCATCGATCACCCGGACGTTCAACGCCGAAGAAGCCCTCCATGTGGGGCTTCACAACCTCATGTACCTGGATGCGTTCGTCGGCGCAGAACACGAAATTCGCGTGCTGTGTGGCCGGATCCAGATCGGTCTTGCCAACGATTTCGACGCATTCGATGGGCTTGTCCGCCCCATAAGTGCCAGGCCTGACAACGACGTTTTTGTCAGAAGCGCGTTCGAAACCATGCTCGACGAAAGCCGATTCCGCACGGCCGGCTCCCGGATTCTCGCGAACACGCTGATGAAGGCGTGTCTGGTCGAACTTCTGCGGCACGACCTCGATCGACTGTACCAGCCAGGCAGCACGCAGGCGGTCCTCCTGAACCCCAAGATGGGCAGATCCGTCATCGCCATCCTTTCGCAGCCGTCAGCCGCGCACACCGTGGCGTCGTTGGCCAGGGCCGCCGGCATGAGTCGTTCCGCCTTTGCCAAGGCATTCGTGGAAACCACGGGCACGACGCCGATCGAATTCGTGTCGCGTGCGCGTCTTGCCAGGGCGCGTGATCTGATTGTGGCGACTGATGGTTCGATCACGTCCATCGCGATAGCCGTGGGCTTCTCCAGCCGCAGCCATTTCAGTTCGCGATTCCGCGAGCGTTACGGCGAAGACCCCACGACATACCGCAAGCGGACTCGACAGAAAACGAACCCTGCTTCCGGTGATCCGGCAGCGCTCGCTACCGACTGTCGGTCATAGTCCGTTGCATTGCAACCGGAATGGACCCACCAGTCTCTCTGGGTTTGGACAGCAAACAATCAAGGGCTGGACAAATAATGGACCCAACGTATCCCAAGATGGAGCAGTCATGACACGGTTACTTCAAGATCTCGACGATGCATTCATTGCCCGTCAACGTGAGCGTTTGCTTGAGCTGCGTGCTCAATTGATTGCCAGCGGCGACGCGGCCGGCGTGGACGAAAACACACTGCAGGTCGCGGCAGGCGATGAACCCCAGGACGCCGTCGATGACGGCGACCGCCTCGAACAACAATCCAACGACGAGGCGCTATTCGCTCACGATCTGGACAGGATCGCGACCATCGACCGCGCCCTGGAAAAAATCCGGGAGAACACGTACGGCCTGTCCGACGGAAATGGAAAACCGATTGGTCGTGCGCATCTGGAAGTCGTACCCGACGCGATTTTTACCGCCGACGAGCTTCGCGCTCGCCAGGGGTGACTTCGGCGCCAGGAAACAAAAACCCCGCATTGCTGCGGGGTTCAAGGGTTTCATGTGATGACGTGAGCCATCCTGAAACTTCACGTTGCATGTGTTCTACCCGTTTTCGTGGACGGTTGGGTTGAGAGTCTGTTGAAATGCCAGATCATGCTAGCGCAATCAGGATCAGCAATGTTCTCCGGAAACGGAATTGCAGCCTCATGAAGGTTCTCCTTGACCAGGCAACGGTTCCCGCAGCATCTCGCAGTGCTTACGCTGCTCCAATCGTTGTCACTTCCGCGCCTTCGAAGCCGGTCTTCTCGCCCATGGCGCGGTAGCGCGAAATATCCGCCATCCGGGCAGCCATGGTGCGATCGAGAACGTCGTAAGCGTCGTCCCCCAACACCAGCCTCCGCGGTGGATCGGGATCGTCGACCACGGCAAGCATCGCTTCGGCGGCCTTGGTCGGGTCGCCGGGCTGACGCCCGTTCTGCCCATATAAAAAGTCTTCGATCGGTGCAATGACCGGGCGATACGGCTGCATCTGGGTTGCCGGCCGCATGTTTGCGTCGCCGGCAAATTCGGTACGAAAGTTGCCTGGCTCGATCAGCGTGACGTGGAGACCCAAAGGCGCAACTTCATCGGCCAGTGCTTCGCTCCACGCCTCCAACGCGAATTTCGATGCGCAATAAGCGCCGAAGCCGCCGATCGAAATCAATCCGCCGATGCTGGTCAGGTTCAGGACATGTCCGCTGCCCTGACGGCGCAGTTGGGGCAGCACTTCACGCGTCATTTCGGCGGCGGCGAAGAAGTTCAGCTCCATTTGTGCGCGCAGTTGGTCGGGCGCGAATTCCTCCACGGTTCCTAGCGAACCGCGACCGGCGATGTTCGCCAGCACATCGATGCGACCGAACTTTCCCATCGTCGAGGCCAGGGCTTTCCTGCGTGCGCCGGCATCCGTAACGTCGAGTGGCATGGCCACTATCCGGCTTTCGTCGATGGCTGCCAACTCGGCGAGCGCCTCGCGACGCCGCGCGGCCACGACCACCTTCTCGCCACGGCCGATCACCGCCTCCGCCAAGGCCTTTCCGAACCCGGACGATGCGCCCGTGATGAACCAAACGCGGCTTGTATTCTGCATGGCATCTCTCCTTTGCTCATTGGTTCGCGGGCAATCCCGGCTGGAATCTGAAACCTTTGCTTGCACGCTCGATCCGTCCCCACGCCAGGGAACGGGAAGTGCGGCGCGAACATCCATTGATGTGATGCGGCGAGCCGTTGCAGTTCGCGCCGGCGCGTTGCGACCGCTTGCCGCACACGGCTCCATGGGGATCGAAAGTGCGAATTCTGCCTGCTATTCATCCCTCGCGCACTTGGCTGCATCGCAGATGAAGACACGGACTTCGACCAACATGACGCCGGCAAAGCGGAATCGCTCGACGATGCGCATCGTGACGTCGCGACCGGCCACCTGCACTTGCGAGGTCGAGAAAACGATATCGCCTTCGCCAATGACGTCGATGAGTTTCCAGGTGTCGAAGTCGTAGTACGTGCGCACCTTGGCATAGAAGCGCTTGAAATCCTCGAGCCCCTTGTAGGTGCCGCCGAATGGCAGCGACGCCGGTTCATGCATCACCAGATTGGGGTCGACCCGGTCGGGATAGTCTTCGAGGCGCTTTTTCTGACCCAGCATCTCGGCGATGAAGGCGCGGTTACTGCGCGTCGTCATGCGCGTCACGCCCCGGAACCAACGTCGATGTAAACCACTTCGCCGGTTCCCAGCAGCCTTGCCGGCGTGGTCATGATCGGATCGATCAGCGTCTTCACCACGGGACCGATCGCCTCGCGCGCGGCATTCATGTGCTCGACGGTGTCCCACAGGGTCAAGGTAACGTGCCTTCCGTTGCCCAGATGCGTCACGATCGTGCCGCGATAACCCGGCTGCGCGGCGTGTTTGTCCTGAAAGGCCTTGAACTCCGGCCGTTCGCGGAGCGACTTGTCGGCGGGATGGGTAGTGTCGCGGATCACGGCAAACATGCAAGTTCTCTCTTCCAGTACTTCGTGTTTCCAGCAAGGTCATCCAGATTGCCAGTGAAATGGAATCCGCGGCTGCATCACCCATCATCCAAGCGGACGGCGTGCCGCCGCCGCTTGATTCAAGCGTTGGGCGTCAGCACGGTTATGGGTAACACCGGACAGCAACGCAAAACGTGGGACCGCGCGCGCTACGCTGTAGGCTTCATCGCAATGCTGGCAATCATCGGGGTTGCGGCTGCATTTCGCTGGCGTGCGCTCGATTTGGCGCTTGTCGTTGCATGGCTGGCGTTCTGCGTCATCGGATCCGCCGTGATCTTATGGCACGCATGGCGCGGGGCGAGCCCGGTCGCGTTCGGCTTGGTCAAGTGGGCATTTTGCCTGCCAAGTGACGCAAGTGGGTGCTTGGCGAGAATGAAGACAATAGCAAAAAGTAAGTAGGCGTTTACGCGTAGCATCAAGTTTGAAGCGCACAGTCGATTAATGCTCTCGGTGTTCCCACCACATTCAGCATTTCGTAGTACGCGAGGCGGTGCCGAACGGATGCAGTGCTGCGACTTCCCTACGTCGCTTCGCACGCCGCCGATGTCTCGCGGCAGACCCGCTCGATGGTGGCGAGGTTGACCGGCTTGACCAGGTGGTCCGCGAAACCCGCCGTAAAGGAACGTTTGTAGTCCTCGGCTTGGCCCCAGCCGGTCAGGGCGACCAGCCTGGGCTGACGGCCACGCCACGAGTGCGCGCGCAACTGCTCGGCCAGCGCGAGGCCGTTGAGTTCGGGCATGCCGATGTCGATGATCATCAGCTCGGGTTCGAAATCGGTGCAGGCGTCCATCACCGCCAGCGATGAGTACACGACGCGCGACTGGTGGCCCATGATCTGCAACGACATCGCCAGCATGTCGGCCGAATCGCGGTTGTCGTCCACCACCATGATCCGCAGGCTGCCCATGGCTGCCTGTGCCGGCGCGGGCACGGATTCTCCGGTCGGAGCGCTATCGGCAACTGCGATCGGCAGCGTCACCGAGAAGGTGCTGCCGGTGCCGAGACCCTCGCTGCTGGCGCGGATCTGACCGCCGTGCAACTCGATCAGCCGTTGCGACAGTGTAAGCCCGATGCCGAGGCCGCTGTGCGGGCGTTCCAGCGAGGTGTCCGCCTGCGCGAACAGGTCGAAGATGAAGCGCACCTGCTGCTCAGTCAGTCCGATGCCGATGTCACGGATTTCGATCGTCACCGATCCGTCGCCGACCTTGGCGCGCACCGTGATCTCACCGCCCGGATCGGAAAACTTGCAGGCGTTGTTGAGCAGGTTGCCGAACACCTGGGTCAGGCGGTGCGGGTCGGCCTCGAGGTGCACCGGCTGCGGCGGCAGGTCCAACTCCAGACGTTGCCGGCCTTCTTCGATCAGCGGTTGCGCGGTCTCGATCGCGGCAGTCAGGATGTCGTCGAGCAAGGTGCGTTCGAGCCGCAATTGCAGCCGCCCGCGGGTGATGCGGGAGACGTCCAGCAGATCGTCGACCATGTGCACGAGCAAGCCGGTCTGGCGCTCGAAGATCTGGTAGAGCGTGCCGTCGTCCGCGCCCCCCACCTCGTGCCCGAGCCGGTAGACGTTCAGGGCGCTCTGGATAGGCGAAAGCGGGTTGCGCAACTCGTGCGCCAGGGTCGCCAGGAACTCGTCCTTGCGGCGGTCCGCCTCGCGCAGCCGCTCCTCGATGCGGCGACGCTCGTCGACCTCCTGCTTGAGCTCGCGGTTGCTCGCCGCCAGCTTCACGTTGCTGTCGGTGAGCGCCTGGTTGAGCTTGTGCACTTCGCGCTCGCGCTCGATCCGCAGCGCCTCGTTGCTGCGCTCCAACCGGGCATTGGTGTCGGCAAGCTGCCCGTTGAGCCGTTGCAGTTCACGCCGCTTGCGGAACAGTTCGGCCAGCACCGCGACCTTGCCCCGCAGGATTTCGGGGATGATCGGCACCATCACGTAGTCGACCGCGCCCAGCTTGTAGCCGCGCAACCGGTCCATGTCGCTGACGTTGATCGCCGACACGAAGATGATCGGCGTCTTCTCGAAGCGCGGGTGTTGATGGATCAGGCTGGCCGTCTCGAAACCATCCATGCCCGGCATGTTCACGTCCAGCACGATCACCGCGAAGTCGGTGTCCATCACGCTGCGCAACGCATCGGTGCCGGACGTGACCTCGACCAGCCGCTCGCCGAGCGGCTCCAGGATAGTCCGGTAGCTCAGCAGGCGCGCGGGATTGTCGTCGACCAGCAGGACGTTGGCTGGCTCGCCGTGGGCAAACGCGTCGTTCATCAGCGGTGCAACCATTGGCGCAACAGGGACAGTAACTGGTCGGTGTCCACCGGCTTGGCGATGTAGTCCGACGCACCGGCCTCGATGCACTTCTCGCGGTCGCCCTTCATCGCCTTGGCGGTCAGCGCGATGATGGGCAGCGAACGCAGATCCGGCCTGGCGCGGATCGCGCGGATGGTCTCGTAGCCATCCATGCCCGGCATCATGATGTCCATCAGTACCATGGCAACGTCGTCCTGAGCCTCCACCACTGCGACGGCGTCCCGGCCGTTCTCCGCGGTCAGCACATGCATGCCTCGGCGCTCGAGGATACTGCTGATGGCGAAGATGTTGCGCACATCGTCGTCGACCACCAACACCTTCTTGCCGCTGAGCGAGCTGTCCGATTGGTACAGGGCCTCGAGCATCTCCCGCTTGGCCGGTGGCAGTTTCGACACGACCCGGTGCAGGAACAGCGCGGTCTCGTCGAGCAGCCGCTCGGGCGAATGCACGCCCTTGACTATGATGCTGCGCGCGACAGTGAGCAGGCGTTGCTCTTCTTCCGGCGACAGGTCCTTGCCGGTGAAGACCACGATCGGCACTTCCCTGGCGCCAGCGTCGGCCTTGATCCGGTCGAGCAGCTCGAAGCCACTCATGTCCGGCAGCCGGAGGTCGAGGACGACGCAGTCGAATGCGCCGGAATGGATCTGCTCAAGCGCGTCCTTGCCGGTGCCGGCGGCCGTGATTTCCACGTCTTCATGATCGATCATGGCGACGATGCTGTCGCGCGCGACGCCGTCGTCCTCGATCACCAGCAGTTTCTTGACCGGCCGCAGCGCGAACTGCGTGATGCGGCCCAGCGACGACTCGATGGCCTCGGTGGTGGCAGGCTTCGTCAAGTAGGAGAACGCGCCGCGCTCCATGCCATGGTGGCGTTCGGCGTCGACCGTGACGATCTGGACCGGGATGTGGCGGGTCTCCTGCGTCTGCTTCAGCCGCGCCAGAACCGTCCAGCCGAGCACGTCGGGCAGGAAGAGGTCGAGGCTGATCGCGGTCGGCTGGTAGTGCTGGGCCAGGTGCAGCCCGTCGCCGCCGGACGTCGCGACCAGTGCGCGCAGGCCGCTGGCACGCGCAATGTCCCGCAGCACGCCGGCATAGCGGTGGTCGTCCTCGATGATCAGCAGGGTCGGTTCACCGGGCGCGACGACCGCGCGGTCGTCGTCGACTTGCTCGGGCGAATGCAGCGGATGAACGGCCAGCGTCGCCGCCGGCTTTGCCTCGTCCGCGTAGCCGACCGGCGGGCCCATGTAGTTGAGCGGGATGTACAGAGTGAAGGTACTGCCGGCGCCGCGGCGGCTGCGCAGGCGGATCTCGCCGCCGAGCAGGGCCGCAAGTTCGCGGCTGATGGCGAGCCCCAGGCCCGTACCGCCGTACTTGCGCGCGGTGCCGGCGTCGGCTTGCTGGAAGGCTTCGAAAATGATCTTCTGCTTGTCGAGGGATATGCCGATGCCGGTGTCCTCGACCGCGATCGCCACCACCACCGGCGCGTTGTCCAGGACGGAGTGACCACGAGTCCAACCTGCTTCGGCGGCCTGCGCATGCAGCCGCACGCTGCCTTTCTCGGTGAACTTGAAGGCGTTCGAAAGCAGGTTGTTGATGACCTGCAGAAGGCGCTTGGGGTCGGTATTGATCGCGCGCCCCAGCGCATCGTCGAACTCCACCGAAAACCCGAGCTTGCGGCGTTCGGCTTCGTGCGTGAAGCTGCGCTCGATCATGCCGCGCAGGTCGGCGAACGCGATCTCCTCGCTTTCCACGGTGACCGTGCCCGACTCGATCTTGGACAGGTCGAGGATGTCGCTGATGAGATTCAGGAGGTCGGTGCCGGCGGCGTGGATGGTCCTCGCGAATTCGACCTGGCGCTCGCTGAGGTTCGCGTCCGGGTTGTCGGCAAGTTGCTGGCCGAGGATCAGGATGCTGTTGAGCGGCGTGCGCAGCTCGTGCGACATGTTGGCCAGGAATTCGGATTTGTAACGCGAGGTTGTCGCGAGTTCCGCCGCCTTTTCCTCGACAGCGCGGCGGGCGTGCTCGATCTCCTGGTTCTTGCGCTCGACCTCGACGTTCTGCTCGGCCAGCAGCTTGGCCTTCAACGCCAGCTCCTCGTTGGTCTGCTGCAGCTCCGTCTGCTGCGCCTGCAGGTCGCCGGCCAGTTGCTGCGACTGGGTCAGCAATCGCTCGGTGCGCATGGTCGCGGAGATGGTGTTGAGCACGATTCCGACGCTGCCGGTGAGCTGTTCGAGGAAAGCGCGGTGGGTCTCGGTGAAGTCGGCCAGCGAGGCCAATTCGATCACCGCCTTGACCTCGTTCTCGAACAGCACCGGCAGCACGATGACGCTGCGCGGCCGCGCCTTGATCAGCCCCGAGCGGATCTGCACCGCCTCGTTCGGCAGGTCCTGCAGCAGGATCATCTGGCGCTGCGCGGCGCACTGCCCGATCAGGCCCTCGCCGATGTCGATGTGGTGTTCCGGGCCCGTCAGGTTGGCGTCGGCGTAGCCGGCCAGCCGGCGCAGGCGCGGCGCGCTCGATTCGACGTCGACCACGTACATCAGGCCCTGCTGCGCGTTGACCAGCGGCGCCAGTTCCGTCAGCAGCATGTGGCCCAGTGTGATCAGGTCGCGCTGGCCCTGCATCATGTCGCTGAACTTCGCGAGGTTGGTCTTCAGCCAGTCCTGCTCGCGGTTGCGCTCGGTGGTGCCGCGCAGGTTGCCGATCATTGCGTTGATGTTGTTCTTGAGGTCGGCGACTTCGCCGCGCACATCGACCTGGATCGAGCGGGTCAGGTCGCCTTGCGTCACCGCGGTCGCGACTTCGGCAATCGCGCGCACCTGCGTCGTGAGGTTGGCCGCCAGCCGGTTGACGTTGGCGGTGAGATCCTTCCAGATGCCGGCGGTGCCCGGCACCTTGGCTTGTCCGCCGAGCCGCCCCTCGACGCCGACCTCGCGCGCCACCGTGGTCACCTGGTCG
>DASUJD010000100.1:0-52387 GCA_036279455.1 Rhodanobacteraceae bacterium
CGCGCATCGCACCGATTCCCTGGCGGCCATAGCGGTGTGGTCCCACCCGATCCCATCCCGAACTCGGAAGTGAAACGCACCAGCGCCGATGGTAGTGTGGCATTCGCCATGCAAGAGTAGGACACTGCCAGGGGCTTCAAAACGCAAAGGCCTCCGTCGAAAGACGGAGGCCTTTCTTTTGGCGTGATTGAACGGTTCGGCAAAGTTGGCAATGAAGGGCGAGACATGCCGTGGGCGAGCGCTCCTAAGCGCCACCTAAGTTTCGACTGACACCTTGCCCCGATGCCCACCCACCCGGCGTTCAAGTTGCGCGCGTTCCTGCCATTCACGGCCGTGTTGCTGGCCGCCTGCGCCAGCTTCCATCCGCTGCCGCTCGACAACGGACACGGGGTCGCGCGTGTCGCCGACATCACGGTGTCCGCCGAGTTCATGCCAACGCCCGAACTGCGCGCCTACACGTTCGATCCGTCCAACGGTCTCGACGTCACCGAAGTCGCGATGATTGCCGTCGCCAACGACCCAGAGTTGAAGGTCGAACGCGACGCCGCCGGCGTGGCGCATGCGCAGGCCTACGCGGCCGGCCTGCTGCCTGACCCACAGTTGAATTACGAGCATGATCGCCCGACCAGCAAGCAGCCGGACACCACTGATTCCTACACCGCGGGCTTGTCGCTCGACCTCGGCAACCTGATCACGCGTTCGGCGCGCGTGAAGTCGGCGCGCGCCGGGGCGCGCGAAGTTGATCTGAATCTGCTTTGGAGCGAATGGCAGGCCATCGCGCAGGCGCGCACACTTTTCGATCGCGTGTATTTCCTGCGGCAGAGCGTGGCGCGGTTGCAACGCGAGCATGCCGCGCTCGCGCCGGTGCAAGGCGCGATTACACGCGCGCTGCACGCGGGCGATCTCACCTACGAAGTCGCGGGCCCAGGCTTGAACGCGGCCTCCGACGTCGCCAACCAGATCGGCGACGCGCAACGCCAACTCCATCTCGCCGAACACGACCTGCATGGTCTGCTGGGGCTCGACGCTTCCGTGCCGCTGCGTCTGACGGGCATGCCCTTTTCGGTGGACCCCGACAAGCAGGAAGTGCAGCGTGCACTGGCGGACATGGCGCAGCGCCGTCCGGATCTGCTGGCCCTCAAGGCTGGCTATCATGCGCAGAGGGAAAAGCTGCGCGCGGCGATCCTGGCACAATTTCCGGCGATCACGGTCGGCTTCGTACGCGCACGCGACAACAGCAACATCTCCAGTGCGGGCTTCTCGATCGGACTGTCGCTACCGCTGTTCGATGGCAACCGCGGCAACATCGCGATCGAGCGCGCCACACGGCAGCAGCTGCACGATGAATACACGGCGCGCCTGTTGACCAGCCGCAATGACGTCCAGCGCCTGCTGGCCGACCTTGAAAGCGATCGCGCTCAACGCAAAGCGCTGGCGCTGCACACGGCGCAGATGGCCGAGGCGCGCGACGCTGCCCGCACCAACTACATGGCGGGAAGGCTCGACTGGCCGACCTACCTTGCGATCCGCGCGAATTCGCTGGCCGCCGACACCGCCTTGCTGACCCTGGACCGGGACACCCACGAAGCCGCGATCGCGCTGGATGTGCTGGTCGGACACTGGCCTCATGCGGCGCACTCCGAACGATCGAAAGCATTGGCCCGACAATGAACGCAAACAACACAAAGAGCCAAGTCATTTCAATTTTCCTTTCCGCCTTTCATTGGCGCTCATTCGCATTCATTGGCGGACTGCTTCTGCTGCTGGTCGCATGTTCTTCGGGCGGTCAATCGGGCACGCAAGCGCAGGCCCCGGTCGAAGTCAGCACCGCGATGCCGAAGCTCGAGACTTTCCACGGCCGGGTCGCTGCGTTCGGACAACTCGCCGCCGACAGCCGCAACGCCTTGGCGCTCTCGCTGCCGCATGCCACGCAGATCGTCGCGACGGAGGTGCTGGCGGGCCAGCGCGTCAGACGCGGTGCAGTGCTGCTGAAGCTCGCCACCGATCCAGCAACCCGCAGTGCGTATCTGCAAGCCAAAAGCGCGTTGCGTGTGGCGCACGACAATCTGACGCGCAGCCGGCGCCTGCACGCCGGGAAACTCGCCACCAACGCGCAGCTCGACACCGCGCGCAAGACGCTCGCCGACGCCCAGGCGGCGTTCGATGCGCAAGCCCGGCTTGGCGGCGCGCAGACAACCACCGCATTGAAGGCGCCGGCCGATGGTGTGGTCACCGCGCTCGATGTGCAGCGCGGACAGCGCGTCGCCGCGGGCATCACCCTGATCCAGTTCGCACCCGCGGCCGCGTTGGCAGCGCAACTCGGTGTCGAACCCGAAGCCGCCGCCGGCGTCCGGGTTGGCATGCCGGTGACCATAGATCGAGTTTTTTCCCGACAGGGTGCTACGCCCCTGCATGGTACCGTCGCCATGGTCGGCGACGCGGTGGATCCGCAAACGCATTTGGTCGATGTCGTGGCCACGCTTGATGATCAGGCGTCGCTCGTGACTGGCGCCGCGTTGTCCGCGACCATCGACACTTCCAGTTTCAAGGCCTGGTCGGTGCCGCGTGCCGCGCTGCAAAGTGATGCCAAGGGCGACTACCTGTTCCAGATCGAGCATGGCAAAGCCAGGCGCGTGGACGTGAAGGTGCTTGCGCCGGATGGCAGCCCGATCGGTGTCGAAGGCGCACTCGATTCACGTGCGCCGGTGATCACGCTGGGCAGTTATGAAATTTCCGATGGCGATTCCGTTTGTTCACCCGCTCCCTCCGGGAAAGCCACCATCCATGGCCGGAGAGCTCCGTGGTGCCCAAAGGGCAGGTGAGGGTCCGGTCATGCGCAAACGAACCTCGACGCGTGCCCTCACCCCGGCGCTGCGCGCTCGGCGCCACACGCCACCTCTCCCATGGGGAGAGGGATGCAAATGAATGCCGTGGCGTGGTTCCATGCGCACCGGCGCTCGCTGCTGTTTCTGATCCTGATCCTTGCGCTGGGGGGGTTGGCGTCGGTATTCAACCTGCCAATCTCGCTTTTCCCGGATGTCTCGTTCCCGCGCGTGCGCGTCAGCGTCGATGCCGGCGACAGCCCGGCCGACCAGATGGCCATCACGGTGACCCGGCCGATCGCGGAAGCCATCCGGCGCGTGCGCGGCGTGCGCGACGTGCGCTCGACCACCAGCCGCGGCAGCGCCGAGATCAACGTCACCTTCGATTGGGGTGCGGACATGGGCCGCGCCTTCCTGGACGTGAATGCCGCGATCAGCCAGATTCTGCCGGATTTGCCGGCTGGCACCCGCGTCGGCGCGCGGCGCATGGACCCCACCACGTTTCCGGTCCTCGCCTACAGCCTGCGCAGCAAGACCCTGACGCCGATCCAGGTGTACGACCTTGCGCAATACCAGTTGCGGCCGCTGATTTCCGGAATACCCGGCGTGGCGCGAGTAGGAGTGCAGGGCGGCGCGGTGGGGGAATTCCACATTGACATCGACCCGGCCAGGCTGCGCGCGCAGGGGTTGACCCTCCAAGCCGTGGTCAGCGCCGTGACCCACGCGGCCGACATTACCGCGCTGGGCCGGCTGGCCGATCATTACAAACTTTTCCTGCTGCTGGCCAACAACCAGCCCGCCAGCGTGCAGGCGTTGCGCGACGTGGTGGTGCGCGCCGGTCCCCGCGGCGTGGTCCGCGTCGGCGATGTTGCGACGGTCAAGCAGGGCACCGAGCCGCAATGGGTGCGGGTCACCGCCGACGGCAAACCTGCGGTATTGATGCAGATCTTCCAGCAGCCCGCCGCCAACAGCATCCAGATGGTCGATGCGGTCAAGGCGCGGCTCGCGGCTTATGCGCCGCAGATTCCGAAAGGCGTGAAGATCGCGATCTGGTACGACCAGACGCAGCTGGTCAAAGGCGCTGCGGGCAGCGTGCGTGACGCGATCCTGGTCGGCATCGTCCTCGCCGGCCTGGTGCTGTTCGTGTTCCTGCGCAACGCGCGGGTGATCGTGATCGCGATGCTGGTGGTGCCGGCGACGCTCGCGATCACGGTGTTGCTGCTCGGCGTGCTGCACATGAGCTTCAACATGATGACGCTGGGCGGCATGGCGGCCGCGGTCGGTCTGCTGATCGACGACGTGGTGGTGATGCTTGAACACATCATGCGCCGCATCTCCAGCGGGGCGGGCCACGTCCGGGAACGCATCGTGCGGGCCGCGCGCGAATTCGCGCGCCCACAGACCGGCTCGTCCTCGGCGACGATCATCATCTTCCTGCCGCTGGCGTTCCTGTCCGGCGTCACCGGCGCGTTCTTCAAGGCACTGTCGCTGACGATGGCGAGTGCGCTGGTGATTTCGTACCTGCTCACCTTCATCGCGGTGCCGTTGCTGGTCGAACGCCTGATCGATGAACGCCACGCCGGGGAACGACCGCCCGGCAGGTTGTGGCGGCGTTTCATGGCGTTTTACGAGAACGTGCTGTTGCGCGTCCTGGAATGGCCCATGCTGCTGCTGATCGGCCTGATCCCGCTGGTGGTGGCCGGCGTGCTGGCGTACAAGTCGGTCGGTTCCGGCTTCATGCCGAAAATGGACGAGGGCGGCTTCACGCTCGACTACATCGCGCAACCCGGTACTTCGCTCGCGGAAACCAACCGCCTGCTGGACAAGGTCGGAGTGATCCTGCGTGCGAGCCCCTACGTCGACACCTGGTCGCGCCGCACCGGCCTGCAACTAGGTGGCGGCCTGACCGAGGCCAACACCGGCGACTTCTTCGTACGCATGAAGAGTGGCAGCCGCCCGCCGACCGCGGTGGTGATGGAACACATACGCGAACAGATCGAGGCCGGTATCCCGGGACTGGACGTCGATGTTTCGCAACTGATGGAAGACCTGATCGGCGATCTGACCGAAGTGCCGCAACCCATCGAGGTCAAGCTTTTTTCCGACAACGCCCAGGAACTCGACGCCGCGGCAAAAAAGACCTCCGCACAACTAGCAAAAATCCCCGGCGTGGTCGGCGTGCGGGATGGCATCAACCCCGCCGGCGATGCGCTGGAAGTGAGGGTCGACCCGGTCAAGGCTGCGTTGCTCGGGCTCGATCCGAAGAGTGTCGCGGACCAGGTCGCGGCGGCCGTCGCCGGCACCGTCGCCGCACGATTGCCGAGTGGGCCCAAAATGGTTGGCGTGCGCGTATGGGTGCCACCGGATCGCCGTGCCGAGATCGAACAGCTCGCGGCGCTGCCGATCAGCGACGGGCACGGTCATGTGTTTGCACTGTCGCGGGTTGCGACGCTGCATGAACAGCGCGGTCAACCCGAAATCGACCACGAGAACCTGAAGCGCATGCTCGCGGTCACCGCCCGCATCACCGGACGCGACCTTGGCTCGACCATGCGCGACGTCAAGGAGTTGCTGGCGACGCGCGGCGAATTGCCGCACGGCATGTATTACGAGCTGGGTGGGCTGTATCTGCAACAGCAGATCGCTTTCCATGGCCTGACCATCGTGCTGTTGACCGCGATCGCGCTGGTGTTCACCTTGCTGCTGTTCTTGTACGAAAGCTTCCTCGCCGCGATCGTGGTGCTGATCCAGCCGCTGCTGGCGATCTGCGGGGTGTTCATCGGGCTGTGGGTCACGGGCACGGAACTCGACATTTCCTCGATGATGGGCATGACGATGATAGTCGGCATCGTCACCGAGCTCTCGATCTTCTATTTCTCCGAGCTGGCCGAAATCCAGGACCAGGCCGCCCGCGACGAGCAACCGCTGGGTTTGCGCGAGGCCCTGCTGCAGGCCGGCCACAATCGCACGCGCGCGATCCTGATGTCCACCATTGCCGCGATCCTGACCCTGTCGCCGCTTGCATTGGCGATCGGGCGCGGCGCGCAGATGCAGCAGCCGTTGGCGATCGCGATCATCGCCGGCATGCTGGTGGCGGTGCCGCTGGTGCTGGTGGTGATGCCGGCGCTGTATGCGCTGGCGATGCGCCGTACGCGCACATGATAGCCGGCTGGCGCGCAGCGCCTGTCTTCTTTTTCGGCTAACCGCCATCCCTGGTCAAGAGCCCCGTGGTCGCACGCGGACGCGCTCCCATGAAAAGGTCAGCCCGGTGCTCCTTGTAGGAGCCAGCCTGCTGGCGACCATGAGGCATCGCGTGCACGACGGCACTGATCGCGCAGGAGCTCCTACTGTTCCCAGTGCAGCATCGCGCGCAACACGCCATTGTCCAGCGCGAACGCCAGCCGCATCTTCAGAGCGCGCGCGGCAGCGCCAGCCAGCGCCAGGCCCAGGCCGGCGTGGCCTTCGCCCCGCGCATCCTTGCGCCAGAAGCGCTGGCCGAAGCTGGAAAGGTCTTCCGCACGCAGCGCAGGCGCCGCGTTGCGCACTTCGATGCCATCCTGATCCGCGCGCAGCATGACCACACTGCCGCATGTCGCATAGGCCACCGCGTTGCCGAGCAGATTGTCCAGCACGATTTCCAGCAGCGCGGGATCTGTCGAGATCGCGCAAGCCGGATCGCGCGCAAAATCGGATTCGACGCGTACCGCGCGCGTGCGCGCGGTGTCCTGGTGGCGTGCGCATATGCGCGCCAGCAACGGCCGCAACGGCACGCTTTCCGGTCGCGACCGTTCCAGGCCGGACTGGATACGCGTCAATTGCAGCAGGGCGGTGATGGTCGCCTCGAGTTCCGCGCCGATGCTGCCGACTTCACCGAGCAGGCTGTGCGCATCGCGCCCGCTCGGATAGCGTGTTTCCACATCCACCAGTGTGCGCAATTCCGCCAGACGCGTGCGGAATTCGTGCGCCAGACCCGAGGCGAACTGCCGTTCGCGCGCAAGTCCGTCGTCCATGCGCGCGAGCACTTCGTTGAAACGCGCGACCAGCGGCGCCAGTTCGGTGGTGTCGCTCATCGGCAAACGTGCCCCGGGTGTGTCCGGGCCGATCCCGGAGATCGCATGATCCAGCACCGCGAGCGGACGCAACCCGCGCCGCACCAGCCAAGGCGTCGCCAGCATCACCAGCGCGCAGGCGCCCAGCAGGCTACCCAGCAGAATGAAATCGAGGGTGTCAAGAAGTTCATCCAGCGATCCGCGATCCAGTGCGTAACGCAGCGTGCAGGTGGGCGCGTCCGCCACCACATGGCCGCCTTCCGCCATGGGTTTGAACTGCAATGCGACGATGCGCAAGGTGCGCCCGTCGCGAAGTTGCGCATCCGCGAACGCCGGTTGCGCGCCCGTGGCGATGGGCGGCGGCGCCTTGGCGGTATGCGCGATCACCTTGCCGCTGCAGCGCAAGCTGTACCAGCTGGTGTCGGTGTTGCCGGGAAAGACGGCGGTCGTGGCGTCCTCGGCATCCACCATGATCCGGCTGTTTTCGATCTGGACAAGCGCAGCAAGCGACTGCGCGCGTGCCAGCAACGACGCGTCGAAACGCTGCTGCATTTCGGTGTCGGCGCGCCAGTCCACGATCTTGGCCGCGGCGCCGAGCGCGACCAGCACCGCCAGTGCCAGCAGCAGCGTTAGCCGCGCGCGCAGCGAGAAGGTTCGAGAGCTTTTCAGACTCTTGCGCACGCCACTCCCTTCATCCGACCTGCGGACCATCTTCTCCCGCAAGCGGGAGGAAGAAATTCAGAGCGGCGTTCCGCCGCATCATTTTCATGGAATAAAGTATCCCGCACCACGCCGGTTCTCGATCATGCCGGCGCAACCCGCATCGGCGAGCTTGCGGCGCAACCCGAATACCACCACCTCGATGCTGCGATCGGAAACTTCGCTTTCGCTGCCGGCGATCCGTTCCAGAATCGTGGCGCGCGCGAACACCCGGCCGCGGTGACGCAGCAACAATTCCAGCAGCGCGAATTCGCGCGGCGTCAGGTTCAAGGCCACGCCGTTCGTCCATGCCCGACGGGCCTGCGGATCCAGCCGCACCCCGGCATGCTCGAGCACATCCGCGTGCGTCTCGGCCGGTCGTCGCGCCAGCGCGTGCAGGCGCGCGAGCACTTCCTCGAACGCAAACGGCTTCACCAGGTAATCGTCGGCACCCGAGTTCAGGGCCTCGATGCGGTCACCCACCTGGTCGCGCGCGGACAACACCAGCACGCGCGGTCGTTCGCCGGCGACCGGCAATGTGCGCAGCACGCCGAAGCCATCGAGACGCGGCAGACCGAGATCCAGCACCACGAAATCGTAGGCGTATCCGGCCAGGTATCCGTTGGCCTCCACGCCATCCACGGCAACATCGACGGTGAAGCCTTCTGCGCGCAAGCCGCGCGCAAGATTTTCGCGCAAACGTTCCGAGTCCTCGACCAGCAGCAATTTCACGCGTGACACTCCAAACCAGACCTGCCAACAGGCCCGAATGCGCAAAAACTATCACCGGGATCACTCGTCCACCACTAAGCGGATGCTAAGCACACGCAAAGAATGCATGGGCAAAGCCTGGCGATCCAGGATCTGACGCCACCTGGACGTCATCCAGGCCCACGACCAAAGCGTGGCGCACTATTGCGTGTCGTTACGCGACGGCAGGATACGCAGCGTGCTCACCGGCACCGATTCCTGATCGTGGATCAGACGCCGCCAACGGCGACACAATCATTCGTGCGGCGTTGCAGGGTTCACCGGAACGGCGGCGACAAAGCGTGCGCTAAGCAAAGGCCGGCATAAAGTATCGTGTCGTGCAGCCACGGCCACCGGCGCCACTCCATGGTCGAGTGGCGACGCCACCACCCCTGTCACGAGGCCCTTTCCATGAAATCGCTCCTGCCCGCGCTACTGCTGTCCGCCGCGTTGCCGTTTTCTGCACTCGCCGCACCGCCGCCGCGGGCTGCGCAAGGCGTCATCAAGATACCGGGCGGCAATCACGGCATCGGTTTCGACGACATCGGCTATGCCGCCGCCCTGCACCGCGTGATGGTCCCGGCCGGTGCCACGGGCAGCCTTGTCTTGATCGATCCCGATACCCGTGCGCTCGTGGCCATTCCCGGTGTGAGCGCCGCACCGACAGGCCATACGGCGCGCCGCGAAGGTACGAGCTCCGCCGCGTATGCCGAAGGCTATCTGTTCGCGAGCGATCACGACCCGGCAGCGGTGGTGGCCATCGATCCGCACAACCGAAAAATCATCGGACGTACTCCCCTTCAAGGGGGATCGGATTACGTCCGTTACGTGGCCCGCACCCACGAGATCTGGGTGACTGAGCCGGACAAGCACCAAATCCAGGTGTTCAAACTCGGCACCTCGCCCACGCCCGTGCTCACGCCGGAGACCGTGATCTCCATCCAGGGCGGGCCGGAATCGCTCGAGATCGACAATCAGCGCAATCGCGCGTATTCCAACCTTTGGAAAAGCAAAACCGTGGAGATGGAACTCACGACCCACAAAGTGATTGCCGAATGGCCCGACACCTGCAAAAGCTCGCATGGCATCGCCCTGGACCGGGTGCACGACCACGTATTCGTCGCCTGTGGCGGGGGCAAGGTGGTGACGCTCGCGCCCGGCGAGCACGGCAAAGTACTGGCCAGCGCCATGGCCGGCGCCGGCGTCGACATCATCAGCTACAGTCCGAAGCTGCATCATTTGTATGTGCCGGGCGCTCGTTCCGCCACGCTGACGATTTTCGACGTGGCGCCTTCGGGCAAGCTCCATCCACTCTCCGTTTACCGGACCGCCGGGCACGCCCACTGCGTCACCGATGACAATGACGGCCACGTATTCGTGTGCGATCCACGCGCCGGTGAAATCCTGACCGTCGACGATCGCTGATTTGATCGCACGAGGTTTCCGGGACGTTCGTTCAGGGATCGCCATGCTCATGGAGTGAAGCCCCCCGGACACGTGCCGGTGGCGTCAGCCGCGGCGCGCGATGGAACTGCAAGGTTTGCGAAAGCTTCGGCGAAGCAGACGCTAAGCAAACGCAAAGTGTGGCGTAAGCATCGCTCGTCACACTTTTGCGATGGCTGCCGGGAAGTCGATTGCATTGATGCGGCGATTCGCTGTGCCGCTGTTGGTCTGCGTCTGCGCAGCGGCCCCGCTGCACTCGGCGTTGGCCGCGAGCGGCTCGTTCGGCATCGACCACCGGGTCCGCTACGACAACAGCGGCATTTGGCGCCGCAGCGATCAGAAACTGCTGATGGGCGGCACCATCGTCACCGTGATCGGCGGCTCGCTGCTGCTGGGTGGCCAGAACAAGCTCGGCGACACTTTCTGGCGCTCGCTGGATTCGATGGCAGTCTCGTCCATCATCGCGCAAGGCGCGAAACTGACATTCGAGCGCGAACGACCGTCGCAGACCAACGATCCCGACAAGTTTTTCCAGGGCACCCGGTACGAAAGTTTTCCCAGCGGCGAAGTGACCGCCATTGCCGGCGCGGTGACGCCGTTCGTCGTCGCTTACGGACACGACCACCCGGCGGTTTATGCATTGGAGCTGCTGCCGCTCTACGACGCGGTCGCACGGGTGAGGACTCGCGGCCACTGGCAGAGCGACGTGCTGGCGGGCTGGGCCCTCGGCACCGCCGTCGGCATCTGGGCCGCACGCCGGAATTCGCCCTTGATTCTCGGCTGGTTGCCCGGTGGTTTCGAGGTGGGGTTCATCCACCGCTTCTGATTGCCCGGCCGTATCGAAGCCACAGGGCCAACCGCTCTCAGCGCCAGCCCGCGAGCTGCCGCATCGCAATGTCGCTCAGCGTCGTCGCGTGCGCGTTGCTGGCGTTGAGCGCGGGGATGTAGCGAAATTGCTTGCCGCCGTTGGTCAGAAATGTCGTGCGGTAGCGCAACGCGACTTCCTCCAGCGTTTCCAGACAGTCCACCGCAAAACCCGGGCACAATACGTCCAGGGTTTCAACATCCTGCCGCGCGAGTTGTTCGACGGTTTCGTCGGTGTAAGGGCGCAACCATGGCTGGCGACCGAGGCGTGACTGGAACGTCACCAGCAAGTCATTGTCGTCCAGACCGAGCGCGTCGCCCAGCCGGCGCGCCGTCTCGCGGCACTGGTCCGGATACGGGTCGCCGGCGGCCGCGTACTTTTCCGGGATGCCGTGAAAACTGAGCAGCAACTTGCCGCCTCGCCCGTGCCGGGCCCAATGTGCCTGCACGCTGCCGACCAGCGCGGCGAGGTAACCGGCATCGGCGTGGTAATCATTGATCGTGCGCAGCGAAGGCATCCAGCGCAAGGCCTGCATGGCGCGCATCGCCGCATCGAGCGCTGCACCTGTCGACGTCGCCGAGTATTGCGGAAACAGCGGCAGCACCAGCAAACGACGGACGCCGCTTCGCATCAGGTCTGCCACCACGGTGTGGACCGATGGCTCGCCATAGGTCATCGCCAACGCGGTCGCCACCTTGCCGCCGCTGCGCTGAAAAATTTCGGAACCGACAGCTTGCTCGAGGCGTTCACTGAAAACCAGCAATGGCGAACCGTTGTCAAGCCATATCTTGGCGTAGGCTTCGGCCGAACGGCGTGGCCGGCTGCGCAGGACATGGCCGTGCAGTACCGGCCACCATAGCCAGCGAGGCAGTTCCACGACGCGCGGGTCGGAAAGAAATTCGGCAAGGTAATCGCGCACCGCGTCGGTAGTGGGTGCAGCCGGGGTGCCGAGGTTCACCAGCAGCACCGCTGTCCTTGGGCCCGCTGGCTGTTCAGGCGCGGTATCGAAACCGGAATAACGGGGCATTTTGTGCGGTCCTGCGGCGAACTTCGACTAGGGCCGTTTGGCATGGCGTCAACCGGCCCTGTCCACCCCAGTCTGCCACAGCACACCGTCCAGCGCGGGCAATCATGCGCTGGCGCGCTGCGGTACACTGGACGACAGCGGAAAAGTCCGCTGTCGCGTCCCGCGACGGTCGGACAGGGTTCCGCAAGAGGTTTTTATGGGTTTAGACAGCATCTGGCATTGGCTGGCCCTGCTTGTGATCGTGCTGGTGATCTTCGGTGCCGGCAAGCTCACCAAGATCGGTCCCGATCTCGGCAACGCCGTGCGCGGATTCAAGAAGGCGCTGCACGACGATGATGAGGCCGACAAGGCGAAATCGGCCGACGGCGGCGAGAAGTTGCAGGCTGATCCGCCTTCCACCGGCGCTCCGCATCAGGAACAGCGCGACTCCGCCGAGTCCAAGTAACCGGGGCGGTGCGTCGCGATGATCGAGCTCAGCTTCTCGAAGCTGTTGCTGCTGGCGGTGATTGCGCTGGTGGTGTTGGGGCCTGAGAAGCTTCCCAAGGCTGCACGCATGGCCGGCGCGATGCTGAGGCGCTTGCGGACCGGTTGGGACAACGTGCGCAGCGAGGTCGAGCGCGAACTGGAGATGGAAGAAATCCGGCGCGCCGCGAAAGAGGCGACCGAGCGCGCGAGGTCGATGCAAGACTCTGCCGCCGACGTAATGCGCTCGGCGCACGCGTCAGTGAATCAGACCGTTGCGGATATCGGGAAAGTGACGGAACCCTCCGATGCCCGGCATATCAAGGAAGCCGGTGATGGCGACGCCTGAACGAGACCCAGATCGGGAGTCCGGAACCGGCAACGGCTTCGATCTGGAACAAGGCATCTTTTCGCACCTGCTGGAACTGCGCTCGCGCCTGGTCAAGGCGATCGCATGCGTGGTGGTCGTGTTGGCTTGCCTGGTGCCGTTCGCGAACCGGCTGTACACGTGGCTGGCCGAACCGCTGGTCAAACGCCTGCCACAGGGCGCGCATCTTATTGCCACGCAAGTTGCCAGTCCCTTCGTCACGCCCTTGAAGCTGGCGTTCTACATCGCGCTGTTCGTCAGCATGCCGGTGATCGTGTACCAGCTGTGGGCTTTCGTGAGTCCAGGTTTGTACCGGCACGAAAAACGCCTTGCACGCCCGCTGCTGATTGCCTCGGTATTGTTGTTCTACTGTGGCTGCGCGTTCGCGTATTTCCTGGTGCTGCCCGCTGCGTTCCGGTTCCTCACCGCGGTAACACCCCCCGGCGTCGAGATGATGACCGACATCACGCATTACCTCGATTTCGTGATGATGGTGTTTTTCGCATTCGGATTGTGTTTCGAGATTCCGGTTGTCGAGGTGATCGTGGCCGCAACCGGATTGGTAAGCGTGCAGAAGCTCAAGAGCTGGCGGCGTTACGCGATCGTGGTGGCCGCTGCCGTCGCCGCCGCCATCACGCCACCCGACATCACATCGATGTGCCTGTTGCTGATTCCGATGGTGGTGCTGTACGAACTCGGCATCGTCGCGGTGCGCTTCCTGGTCAAGCCAAAACCTGCGCCGGATGCGGCGGGCCAGACGTCCTGATCGATCGTGGCCGGGTCCACGCGCAAGATTGTGCACGTCGACATGGATGCGTTCTACGCGTCGGTCGAGCAGCGCGACGACCCGCGCTTGCGCGGCCGGCCCGTGGTGGTGGCGTGGAAGGGCGCGCGTTCGGTGGTATGCGCGGCCAGTTACGAGGCACGCAGGTTCGGCGTGCATTCGGCGATGCCGGCGCTGCGCGCCGAGCGGCTGTGTCCGCAGGCGGTGTTCGTGCCGCCGGACTTCGCGCGTTACAAGGCGGTATCGCGTCAGGTGCGGGAAATTTTCGCCCGCCACACCGACCTGATCGAGCCGCTGTCGCTGGACGAGGCGTATCTTGATGTCACGCAGCCGAAATCAGGCTTGGCTTCGGCCACCGCGGTGGCCGAAGCCATCCGGGTGGAGATTCGCGCAGAAACGCGGCTGACGGCGTCCGCTGGCGTTGCGCCCAACAAGTTCCTCGCCAAGATCGCGTCGGATTATCGCAAGCCCGACGGCCTGTTCGTGGTGCGCCCGCGCGAGGCGCTGGCATTCCTTGCCCCGCTGCAGGTCGAGCGTCTGCCCGGGGTGGGCAAGGTGATGCAAGGCAAACTCGCTGAACTTGGAATCGCGACTGTTGCTGACCTGCGCGCGTCCGATGCCCATGAATTGGAGCGCCGCTTCGGTCGTTACGGCAAACGTCTGCACGAATTGTCACAGGGCATCGACGAACGCGCGGTAACCCCGGATCGCCCCACCTTGCAGATTTCCAGCGAAGACACCCTGGAGCACGATTTGACGCTCGACGAACTGGCGCCACACATCGAACGACTGGCCGAAAAAACCTGGGCCGCGCACCAGCGCGAGGCTGCGGGCGAACATGGCCGCGTTGCGCGCAGCGTGGTGCTGAAGCTGAAGACAGCGGAGTTCCGCATCATGACGCGGACCCTGACGCCGGCCGAACGGCCATCCTCCGCGCGCGAATTGGCAAAAATTGCCTGTGGGTTGCGCGCGCGGGTCTCATTGCCTGCGCGCACGTGTTACAGACTGGTTGGAGTGGGACTCGCCGGCTTCGTCGAGCGCGACAGCTACGAGGCGCAGCGCGAATTGTTTGAAGCCCCCTGAAGCTCAGGACTTCCCTGCGAGCGTGAGGCTGGCTACGCTTGCACCCATGCCGTGTCCGGAGTTACCGCGCATGCGCCTCACGTCATTCAAACGTCCGTTGCACTCGTTCAAGGATTTCTTCAAGGAATACCTGTTGGTCGTGCTGGGCGTCGTCACTGCGTTGGCTGCCAGTGCCTGGATTACGAGGGTACAACACGATCAGGCTGCGGCCGCCGCCAGCGCCCAGATGGATCAGGAACTGCAAGCCGTTCTCGACGATATCCACAGCACTTTGAAAAGTAACCGTGCCAACGCACGCGGCCTAGACCGCCTTGGCAAACTGATCGCCGATGACTTGCGTCAGGATATTCCGGCCAAAATCATCAACGAACAGATCCGTGCCCACCGCGACGAATTCCAGTCCGAGATCTATTTCCCTGATACCTCGACCAGTGCCTGGGACGTGGCGGTGGCCAACCAGTCGGTGGACTGGATCGCTCCCGACCGGTTGCAGCGCTATTCCAAGGCCTACGACGACTTGCGTGCGTTGGGCAGGTGGGAGCAAACCGGCTCGTATGCAGGCGTGAACGGTCCCCAGATCTCGAATCTCATGACCGATCTGGACCAAGGCCGCGATGTCGATCCGCTGGCCTTCCTGCACGCGGTGGAGCAGGTACGAATCGCGATGGAGTCCACCGATGGCAACATTGCTTCGGTAGAGAATGATCTCGTGGTCGTCTTGCACAAGGATTCGACCGTGGCAGAGCGCCACTGAACATTGCTCTGTTTTGTTTTCGCGGGCTGGTGATTGTGCCAACCGCCCCAAGGCTGAGCTGCTATTTCTTCTTCGGGATGTACAGATCGGTGATGGTGCCTTCGGCGACTTCCGCCGCCATGCCTATCGATTCGCCGAGTGTCGGGTGCGGATGGATGGTGAGCGCGATGTCGCCGATTTCGGCGCCCATCTCGATCGCCAGTGCAATTTCCGAGATGAGGTCACCGGCGTGCACACCGACGATGCCGCCGCCGATCACGCGATGCGTGGCCTTGTCGTAAATCAGCTTGCTGAAGCCTTCCGCGCGATCCATGCCAAGCGCGCGGCCGGAGGCCGCCCACGGGAACTTGCCGACGCCGACATCGAGTTGCTTTTCCCTGGCCTCGCGTTCGCTGACGCCGACCCAGGCCACTTCCGGGTCGGTGAACGCGACCGACGGCACCACGCGCGCGTCGAAGAAACGTTTCATCCCGCTTGCAGCTTCCGCTGCCGCATGACCCTCATGCACCGCCTTGTGCGCCAACATGGGCGGACCCACCAGGTCCCCGATCGCGAAGATGTGCCCGACGTTGGTGCGCATCTGCTTGTCGACCGGAATGAGACCACGGTCCGTCACTTCGACGCCCGCCTTGTCGGCGCCGATCTTGTCGCCGTTGGCGCTGCGACCGACCGCCACGAGTACGCGATCGAAGGTTTTGCTCTCCGGAATGCTGTCGCCCTCGAACTCGCAGGCGATCCCGCTTTTTTGTGCTTTCGCGGCGGTGACCCTGGTTTTCAGGTGCACCGCGACGCCCTGCTTCTTGAGCTGCCCCGCAAGCGGGCGCACCAGGTCGGCATCGGCCCCCGGCATCAGCTGGTCCATGAACTCGACCACGGTGACGGCGCTGCCGAGCGCGCGATACACCGTCGCCATTTCGAGCCCGATGATGCCGCCGCCGACCACCAGCAGGTTCTTCGGCACGTCCTTCAGTTGCAGTGCGGCGGTGGAATCCATGACGCGCTGGTCGTCCCACGGGAGCATTGGCAAGTGCACCGCTTGTGAACCTGCGGCGATGATGGCCTGTTCGAAGCGGATGAGTTTCTTGTCCTTGCCGTGCACGACTTCGAGCTCATGCGGCGACACGAACGTGCCGATGCCTTGAACAGCTCGAACCTTGCGCTGCTTGGCCATCTGCGCGAGACCGCCGGTCAGCTTGCCGACGGTCTTGTCCTTGAAATCGCGCAGCTTGCCCAGATCGATTTTCGGCTTGCCGAATTCGATGCCGTGCGTCCCCATCAGCGCTGCCGAGTCGATCACCTCGGCCGCATGCAGCAGGGCCTTGGACGGAATGCAGCCGACGTTGAGGCATACGCCGCCGAGCGTGCCGTAGCGTTCGACCATCACCGTGTCCATGCCGAGATCGGCAGCACGGAACGCCGCGCTGTAACCCCCGGGGCCGGAGCCGAGCACCAGCATCGCGCATTCCAGGTCGGCCTTGCGGCCGGTTTCCTTGACGGCTTGCGGTGCACTGCCGTTTCCCTCTCCCTTCGGGAGAGGGTGGCGCGTAGCGCCGGGTGAGGGTTCGGACTTGGCCGGTGCCGGTGGTGCACTGGTCGAAGGCTGCGCGGGACCCGTACCCTCACCCCCAGCCCCTCTCCCGGCGGGCGAGGGGAGCGAATCTTCTGCCTCGACGATCGCGATCACCGAGCCCTGCCCGATGTTGTCGCCGACCTTGACCTTCACCTCCCTGATCACGCCTGCTGCGCTTGCCGGCACTTCCATCGTGGCCTTGGCCGACTCCAGCGTGACGAGACTTTGGTCCTTCTCGACCCGATCACCGACCTTCACCAGCACCTCGATCACCGGTACGTCCTGGAAGTCGCCGATGTCGGGCACCTTGAGTTCGATCGTGTTCGGCATTTCGTTCTCCCGCGTTACAGCAACGCGCGCCGCATGTCGGCGAGCAGCTGCGCAAGGAAGGCGGTGAAGCGGGCGGCGGCGGCGCCATCGACCACGCGATGGTCGTAGCTGAGCGACAACGGCAGGATCAGGCGTGGCGCAAATTCCTTGCCGTTCCACACCGCGTTCGTCGAGGAGCGAGAGACACCCAGGACCGCGACTTCCGGCGCGTTGATGATCGGCGTGAACATGGTGCCGCCGATGCCGCCCAGCGAGGAAATCGAGAAACACCCACCGGACATCTCAGCCGGCGTCAGTTTGCCTTCGCGCGCCTTGTTCGCGAGCGCCGACATTTCCTGTGCGATCTCCAGCACGCCTTTCCTGTCGCAGTCGCGGATCACCGGCACCACGAGGCCATTCGGCGTGTCGGCGGCGAATCCGATATGGCAATACTTCTTCAGTACCAGGTTCTCGCCCGATGCATCCAGTGAAGCATTGAACTCCGGGTACTTCTGAAGGCAGGCGACTGATGCCTTGATCAGGAATGCGAGCAGGGTGACCTTGACGCCGGCCTTCTCGTTTTCCTTGTTGAGGTTCTTGCGCAGCGCTTCCAGGTCGGTGATGTCGGCGTCCTCGAACTGGGTGACGTGCGGGATCATTGCCCAGTTGCGTGCGAGATTGGCGCCCGACAGTTTCTTGATCCGCGATAGTGGCCTCGTTTCGATTTCGCCAAATTTGGTGAAGTCGATCTGCGGCCATGGCAGCAGGTTCAAACCGCCGCCTGCCGCGGGCGTCGCGCCGCCGGCCATCACCGACTTCACGAATTTCTGCACGTCTTCCCTGGTGATGCGCCCGCCACGCTCGCTGCCGGTCACGCGCCCGAGATCGACGCCCAGTTCGCGCGCGAATGCGCGCACCGCGGGGCTGGCGTAAGGCACCTTGTCCGGCATGACCGATTCGGAGTCGAACGGGATCGGTGGGGCGCGATGCGGACCCGCTTCCTCGTCCCCGCCATGCGGAGCAGAGGGTCGGGGTGGGGGGGGTGAATCACTGTTTTGCGTAGGCTTGCCACTTTTTGCCTTCGGCGCTTCTTCTTTCTTTTCTTGAGGAGGGGTTTCTTGCTTGACGGCTTCGGGTGCCTGCCTTGGCGCAGAGCCTCTTCCGGCTTCGCCACCTTCTGCCTCGATCGTCGCGATCACGCTGTCCTGGGAAACCTCGTCGCCGACCTTGACCTTGACCTGTTTCACGGTGCCGGCGAATGGCGCCGGGACTTCCATGGTGGCCTTGGCCGATTCCAGCGTGACGAGGCCCTGGTCTTTTTCCACATGGTCGCCGGGCTTGATCATCACCTCGATCACGGGCACGCCGTCAAAATCGCCGATGTCCGGCACCTTCGCTTCGCGCACGTCTGCCATGTCCGGTTCCTTATTGTTGCCAGAGCTGCAAGATGCCCAGTTTCGCGCATTTGGCCGCTTTCGTCATGTACTGGAGATCCCGGAGCCGAAAGTCACCGTGACCAGTGGCGCATGACAGCACGGTCTGGATGGGGGCAGACTTCCGGCCGCAAGCAGATATCGAGGAACCGGGGCCATGCTGACGATCCGCAATCTGTCCAAGACCTACCCCAACGGTGTACGTGCGCTCAGCGAGGTATCGCTGGACATCCCCAATGGCATGTTCGGCCTGCTGGGACCGAACGGTGCGGGCAAATCGACGCTGATGCGAACCATCGCGACGCTGCAGGATGCAGATTCCGGCAGCATCAGGTTGGGCGATCTCGACGTGTTGGCCGACAAACAGGCAACGCGCAAATTGCTGGGCTACCTGCCGCAGGAGTTTGGCGTTTATCCCAAGGTCAGCGCCGAAGCGATGCTCGATCACTTCGCGGTGCTGAAAGGCGTGACCCGCCGCAGCGAGCGCCGCGATCTGGTGGATGCGCTGCTGAAGCAGGTGAACCTGTGGGACGTGCGCAAACGCAAGCTGGGCGGGTTTTCGGGCGGCATGCGCCAGCGCTTCGGCATCGCGCAGGCGTTGATCGGCGATCCCAAACTGGTGATCGTGGACGAGCCCACCGCCGGGCTCGATCCGGAGGAACGCCAACGCTTCCTCAATCTGCTGGCGGAAATCGGCGAACGCGTGGTGGTGATCCTGTCCACCCATATCGTCGAGGACGTGACCGAACTGTGTCCGCGCATGGCGATCATCGCGGAAGGCCGCGTGCGCCTGGCCGGCGAACCGCGCGAGACCATCGGTGCGCTCGAGGGCAGGGTCTGGCGGCGCGCGATCGACAAGACCGCGTTGCCGCAATATCGCGAAAGCATGACCGTGTTGTCCACGCGGCTCGCGGGTGGTGCGACGTTGATCCACGTGCTGGCCGATGCCAAACCGGAGGAAGGCTTCGAGAGCGTGGCGCCGGACCTGGAAGACGTCTATTTCGGACAGCTCCACCACGCCGCCGCCAGCAAGGCCGCCTGACGTGTTCGGCGAGATATTCCGCTTCGAGTTGCGCCAGCAGCTCCGAAGTCCGCTGTTCTGGTTGATCGCATTCGGCCTAGGGGCGCTCGCGTTCGCGGGCGCGAGCTCGGACTCGGTCACGATCGGTGGCGGCGTCGGCAACATCCATCGCAACGCGCCCTACGTCGTGATCCAGATGCTCGGCATCTTTTCGGTGCTCGGCCTGTTCCTGATCCCGATCTTCGTGGTGGGCGGAGCGCTGCGCGATTTCACCACCGGCACCGCCGACATGATGTTCGCCACGCCGATGTCGCGTGGAGCCTACCTTGGAGGTCGTTTCGCCGCCGGCTGGCTGGTCAGCGTGCTGGTGCTGGTCGCGATCGCCATCGGCTTCTGGCTGGGTTCGCTGATGCCGTGGCTGGACCCGGCGCGGCTGGGCCCGACGCCGTGGGCCGCGTACGGCTGGGCACTGGGCGTGGTGGTGCTGCCCAATCTGCTCTTCCTTGCCGCCCTGCTGTTTTTGCTGGCCGTCGTGACGCGCTCGATGCTGGGCGCCTATATCGGCGTGATCGCCTTCTTCATGTTGTGGAGCATCGCCAGCATCACGCTGGGCGGCGGCAACCTCGAGCACCAGACCGCGGGTGCGTTGATGGATCCGTTCGGAATGGGCGCGGTGGATCTGGTGATGCGGTACTGGACCGCGGCCGACCGCAATGCCCGCATCCCCGAGCTCACTGGACTGCTGCTGGCGAACCGCGGGCTGTGGATTGCGATCGGCGCGATACTGCTCGCTGCCGCATTCTGGCTGTTCAAGCCCGATCACGACGGGCTGCGGTGGTTCCGTCGCCGCAAACGTGCCGCGGCGCCCGGCGTATCCAGCGTCGTGCCTGCTGCAAACATCGTGCTGCCGGTCGTGACGCTGCATACCGGCCCTGCGGCGCGCGCCCGCCAGCTGTTCAAGCTCGCCCGGTTCGATATTCGCGGCGTGCTGCGCGGGGTGCCGTTCCTGGTGGTGCTGGTATTCGGGCTGATGAACCTCGGTGCGACGCTTGCGCTCAGCGGGAATCTCTACGGCACCAGCACCCTTCCCGTCACGCACGAGATGGCGCAGTTCATGACCGGCAGTTACACGTGGCTGCTGCTGCTCGTGGTGTTCTTTTACGCGGGCGAATTGGTATGGCGCGAACGTCAGGATCATGTCAGCGAAGTGCTGGATACCTATCCGACCCCCGATTGGATTCCGCTGGTTTCCAAGATCGTGGCGCTGGCCGCGGTGATCGCGGTATTTCTCGCGATCGGGACGCTTGCGTGCATGGGGTACCAGTTGATCCGCGGCTATCACCACCTGCAGCCGCTGCTGTACCTTCAGTTCATCGGCCTGGACCTGTTGCGGTTCCTGTTGGTCGGCATCCTGGCCGTGGTATTGCAGGTCTGGTCCGGCAACAAGTTCGTCGGCTATGCGCTGATCGTCGCGTGGATCGTGCTGTCGATCGCGCTGACGCAGTTCCACCTCGCGGATCACCTTTACCGCTACGGCAGCGCGCCCGGTACGCCGTATTCGGACATGAACGGGTTCGGTTCATTCCGGGTCGGAACGTTGTGGTTTCGCGCCTACTGGGGCGCGTTCGCGCTCGCGCTGCTGGTGGCGGCGGCGCTGTATTGGCAACGCGGAAACGACAGCGGCTGGCGGGCACGCGGACGCATCGCAGGCCAGCGCTTGCGTGCACCGGCAATCGTCATGTTGGCTGCTTCGCTGGCGGCCTTTGTCGCGATCGGGGTATTCATCTCCCACAATACCCATGGGTTGTATCACTACCAGACCCACGACCAGCAGCAGCGCCTCGCCGCGAATTACGAGAAGGATTACAAAAAATACATGGGCCTGGCCCAGCCGCGGATCACCGATGTAAAAGTGAACGTCGCGATGTATCCGCGCCAGCGGCGCATCGACGTCGATGGCCACTACACGCTTGTCAACGAGCACGCCAGGCCGATCGACGAATTGCTGGTGCAGTTGCCGACCTTGTCGACCCGCGACTACAAGGTCGATCTTGAATTCCCGGCGCATACGGTCGCCCACGCCGACGCGAAACAGGGTTTTTATCTGTACAAGTTGAAAATGCCGCTTGCGCCCGGCGCGTCCCTGGATTTCGGCTTCAGGATGCACGTGGCCTACAAGGGTTTCGCCAATGAGCCGGTCGGGGAGCAGATCGTCCACAACGGCACTTTCATCAACAGCTTTGTGTTTCCGCATTTCTGCTACGACAAGGGCCGCGAGCTCACCGACAACAACGATCGTCGCAAGTACGGGCTCGGTCCCGCCGAGCGCTTGCCCAGGCGGGATGATGCCGCGGCGCACGCCAACAACCTGGTTTCCTGCGACGCCGACTGGGTACATTTCCAGGCCACGCTCTCGACCGGCGCCGGCCAGATCGCGCTGGCACCGGGTTATCTGCAAAAGGAATGGACCGAAGGCGGCCGCAATTACTTCCACTACGTGCAGGACACGCCGATTCTGGACTTCTTCTCGTTCCAGTCGGCGCGCTACAAGGTTGCGCTCGGCAAGTGGCACGACGTCAACCTGGAGATCTATTACGACCCGCAACATCCCTACAACATCCAGCGCATGTTCAAGGCGATCAAGCTGTCGCTCGATTACTACACGCAACACTTCGGGCCGTACCAATTCCGGCAATTCCGGATCCTGGAGTTCCCGGATTACGCCTCGTTCGCGCAATCGTTCGCCAATACCGTGCCGTTCTCGGAATCCATCGGCTTCATCGCCGACTTGCGCAAGCCGTCCGACATCGACTATGTCACCTACGTCACAGCGCACGAGATCGCGCATCAATGGTGGGCACACCAGGCGATCGGCGCCAACGTCCAGGGCGTGACGATGCTGGACGAGTCGCTGGCGCAATATTCGGCGCTCATGGTGATGAAGCATCTCTACGGGCCGACGAAGATGCGCAAGTTCCTGAAATACGAACTGGACCGTTACCTTCGCGGGCGTCCCGGGGAGCGCGTCGAGGAAATGCCGCTGGCGCTGGTCGAGAACCAGCAATACATCCACTACGCCAAGGGTTCGGTGATCTTCTACGCGCTGGCCGATTACATCGGCGAGGACAAGGTGAACGCGGCGTTGCGCAAGTGGCTGGACAGCGTGAAATTCCAGCACCCCCCCTACACCGATACGCGGGCCCTGATCACGGACCTGCGTGCGGAAGCCGGCCCCGGATACCAGAACCTGATCACCGACTTCTTCGACAAGATCACCCTGTTCGACGATCGCATGGTTTCGGCCACCTCGAAAAAACTGTCGAACGGCAAGTACGCAGTCACCATGCACGTGCACGCGGCCAAGTTCTACGTCGACGGCAAGGGTGGACAGACGCGCGCGCAGGTGGACATCCCGGTCGAAATTGGTGTGTTCGCGAAGGCGAAGAACGGCGAAGAACAGGACGAGAAGCCGCTGTATCTCGCGAAATATCCGGTCAAGGACGGCGACAGCACCATCACCGTGACGGTGGACAGCAAGCCGTACGAGGCCGGCATCGATCCGTTCAACGAGCTGGTCGATCGTGTCAGCGGCGACAATCGCGCGCCGGTGACCATCGAGTAACGTTGGTGTCCGGCTTTGAACTGCGCCAGCAACTGCAACATCCCGCGTTCCGGTTTGAGAGACGAAAACGCGGCGCCCGGGCGCCGCGTTTTTGGTGAGTGCTGCCGAGGGCTATTCCTGATTGTCGGCGGCTTGCGCGGTACTGCCGCGGCTGATGGTGAACTTGGCGCCCGCGATGCCGAGGTTGATGCCTTGCCCGGTTCCGGCGAGCGCAAGCGATACCGTGCCTTTGCTGAGCACCTGCGCGGTGGATGACTTGACCAGCCCGGCGCTCGCCGCGGCCTGCGCATAGTTTCCGAGCACGTCGCTGATCTTGTACACGTCGGTGAACTTGCCCTTGCCGTCATTGATGCGCCATTTGCCCGCGGTCAGGCCACCGCCGCGCACGCGGATATGCACGGGCATCGATTGACCATTCGCGCAGGTCACCACGCCGTTACCGTCGGCGTGCTTGTAGATCACCGACCAGCCCGTCAGCGAAAAGGTCAGTTTGCAATCCAGATCGGGCTGCGCAGCCGACGCCGTGCCAACAGCGGCGACACCGGTGGCGCAGAGCAAGGCTGCAGCAAGCAGCATCGGCAACGTGCGACCGCGAGACTGTTTGTGGTGCATGGACATGTCGTGGCGCCTCCTTTCAATCAATGAATATCCAGTTTGAGCCCCGAACATGAACGCAGTTTCGACGATTGCCGACTGTAACCTGAACGGAACGTCGCAATGCTGCCTACGCTGCATTTGCGGATGAATTCGGAGCATGGCGACGGAAATCGCGCCAGCAAACACCGTGGACGGGCACCCCAGAGGCCGATTTTTGTCGTGAAACCGCGCCCGCCGCGGGGAATTACTTCTTCGGCAACGGCAGAAACTTTGCCGGGTCATAGCCGCCGACCTCGAACTTCAGGGTTTCCGTGCCGTGCTCACGGCTCGTGACGTCCATTTCGATGACCTTCGCTTTCTTCATCGCCGCAATGAAGCGCTTGTCGCTCTTGATGAACATCGCGGGCTCGCCGGTCTTTGGCAAGTAGGCCTTCCAGGTTTCGCGCTTGCCGTCGAAATGCATCACCACGTTGCATTCGCCCTTGCAGACGAAACCCTTGCTGCCGTCGGGCGCGAACAGGTAGACGCTCAAGCCCCACTTCACGTGCCGGCGCAGCACCAGCCGCACGCGCTGATCGCCCGATGGTTGGGTCGAATAGATGCTTGCAGTGGATTGCCGGCCATCCACGTTGGCGGTCTGGTAGTACCACAAGCCCGCGAGCCGATCGTGTTCGGCCGTGGCTTTGGCGGCCGCGGCGACTTTCGGCAACGTCTTGTGTACTTCGGCGGCGGCGGAGGTGTCGGGGTATTTCTGCACGATTTCCTCGCCCAGCGGAGCCGCCAGTGCGTCGTTGTGTTCATCCAGCATCTGCTGGTACAGCTTGAACTCCTTGTTTGCGGCGGTTTCGTCGGCGGCAGCTTGTGCTGAAGCCGAGGGCGCCGCAGGCGTTGCCGGGCCTTGTTGCGAACAGGCCGAGATCAACGCAAATGCCGACACGGCAACCAACGACGGGAACAGACGATTGGCGAAAGGCCGGGCAGATGTATTCATGCCCCGCAGTGTACCCGTTGCGTTCTTGCGTTGCCCGCCGAACCAGGCACTTGAACCGGGAGGCTGCAACGAGCGCGTCAGCAGGCGTTTTCCATGGCCGACACGACGAAATGCCGGACTTGTGGCTCGAACTCCAAAAGGAAGTCTTGATCTTCCGGATAGTACTTGGCCTTGAGCAGATCGTCGCCGGCAAAAGCACGAATGCTCTCCTCCGATTCCCATTGGGTAACGGTCATGAAGTGCGTGACCTCACCCTCGTCCCGCCGCAGCACTGCTACACCGAGGTTGCCGGGAATAGAGCGGTAATCGGGAATCGCGCGCTGCTCGAGGAAGCTTGCATAGACATCGGCTTTCGAGCGTGGCGTGATCCCGTGCCACATGCGGCAAATCATGAAATTCTCCAATGTCGAGCGACACCCGGAATCAGTCCGAGCCACGAAGCAGGTGCGGTTCGGGCGGAGTCGTCAGCCTTCGGTTTCTTCGACGAACACGGTTCCGGCGCCCTGCTTTTCAAACGTGATATTCACCGTGCGCCCGATGGCCCGTGTCCGATGAACCGTGCCCGCCGGCACCACCACGTACTGCCACTCGGCCAGTTCCACGGTGTCGCCGTCGGCCAGATCGATTTGCAGCTTGCCCGCCACCACCAGGAAAAGTTCGTCCGAATCCGGGTGATGGTGCCAGCGGTACTCGTTCTCGAGAACCGCCAGCCGCATGCAATCACCGTTGATGTTCGACAGCACCTCGTTTCGATACGACTCGCGGACGCCCGCCTGATGAGCACGTATGTCGACGACTTCCAGACAGGGGTAACGGGCCTTCTGTGCCGAGTACTCGTCTGCAGACGGGAAGTGCGCCGTCATTCTCCTCTCCGCGGGTTGATCCCGAACAATCTTGCGCCCTTCTCGGTGCGCGGCCTGTGGCGGCTTCCGGCTTGAAATAAAGATAAGTGCCCATGCCGAAACGCTGGCCGTCCTCGATGACCTCGCCCGCGACGACGTAAACCGTTTCGCCCGTGTCGTGTTCGTCGACCACCGGCCAGACACTGCCGGGCGCCATGTCTACCATCCACACGCGCAGCCCGTCGGGGCCCGGCAGGTCGCGACGGAGACAACCTGGCCCGACGACAATCGGATCCACCTCATCCACACGCATGGCGTCGAGCATGTCCGGAATTGAAGGCGACAGAGTCTCGTTCATTGCGACGGCTCCTCAACAACCACTTCGCACATGCTGCCTTCTGGACCATCCGAAGCCCGCACGAGGCCGGGTTCGCTTGTTACGCCCTTGCCGTTGTCCCAACAACATGCCGCCCAGGATCAGCACGCCGCCGGCAGCCATGTTGATCGTCAAGGGCTCACCCAACGCAAGCCATGCCCACAACACGCCGAAAATCGGCACGAGGTAAGTCACCGTGGTTGCGCGTGGCGCGCCGATGCGCTGGATCAGGCGGTAGTAGATCGCATAGGCGAATCCGGTGCAGACCACACCGAGTGCGAGCAAGCTGAACCATGCCTGCACGGGCACATGCACGGACGGCCATTGCCATGCTGCAAACGGCGCCAGCAACACGGCGCCCCACGCCAGCGTGGCCGCGGCGACCGACGCTGGCGGCAGACCCGAGAAGTAACGCTTCACCAGATTCGCGGAGACGCCGTACAGGAAGGCGGCGGCAGTGCCGGCCGCGACAGCCGGACCGAGTCCCGCACCGCCCACGTCGCCACTCGCCAATACCACCACACCGATCAATCCGATCGAAAGGCCCATCAGGCGGCGACTGCCGATACGTTCGCCGAACAGTGCGAAGGCTGCGAGCGCCGCAAACGGTACCGCCATGCTGTTTACGATCGCGCTGACGCCGGCCGGCGCGCGTTCCGCGCTCCACGCGAACAGCAGGAATGGCAGCAAGGTGTTGACCAGGCCGATCGCGGCGATCTTGAACCAGCCAAACGCGGCGAGCTGCCGTCGCGCACGCCACAGGAACGGCAACAGCACCAGTGCGCCGAGCGCGAGCCGCACGTCGACCAAAGGCAATGGGCCGAATTTCGGCGCGGCGATCCTGAGGAACAGGAACGAGCCGCCCCAGATCGCGGCAAGCATCAGCAATTCGATCGGGGTGCGCCAACCCCATTCACGCACTCCGTCGTTGCGGGCGCGGTTGCCCCGGCGCGGGGGTCGCGCGGGTGCTTCGTCGCCGGCCAGTTGCCGCAGGGTGTCTGCATCGGTCACATGACCGCCCAGGAACAGCATGCCGCCAGACAGTTTTGCCAATTCCCTCAACATGGGGCGCTCCTTACCAATACAGGCGCGGCCGCCAGTCCCGGCCGGGACCGTTTTCGCGACCGCCGAAGGATTTTTGTCCGGGTTTGTCCGATCCCGACCACGAATCCTCGCGCGCCACCCCGGCCGTGAGCGGCTGATCGTTCGCCTCGCGGCATTGGGGTTGCGCGCCGGTACCGATAAAATGCTTTATCAATTCCTTCAACATGTGACATCTCCTGCCGTGTTGCATGGAAGCCGTTTGAGGCGTAAAAATAGGGCACTTCCGCGTTCATCGGAAGCGATGATTTTTCAAGCTAGTGTTGAGGAATTTCGAACATGAGCCGTACCCCACTGAATCCCCTGCAAACCTTCGTCGCCGCGGCACGCGCGCAGAACCTCACCCGCGCGGCCGAGCGTCTGCACCTGACCGTGAGCGCCCTCAGTCACCAGATCCGGCAGCTGGAGGAGCGGGTCGGCTGTGCGCTGTTCTTGCGTGGTCCGCGTGGCTTGAAACTCACCGCGGTGGGTCAGCGCCTGCTCGACAACGTCGCGCCGCATCTGGAAGCGATCGAGGATGCCCTCAAACCGTTGTGTGCGCACAATGACAATGCCTTGTCGCTGTCGTCCATGCCGTCAATGACGTCGAGTTGGTTGCTGCCGCGGCTGCCGCGCTTCGTGACGAAACATCCGGAGATCGAATTGAACCTGGATTCGTCGAGTGAACTGGTGGATTTTGCCGACGGCCGCTTCGATGCGGCGTTGCGCTACGGCGCGGGGCAATGGCCGGGCGTGGTGGTGGAACCGTTGCTGGATGAGTGGCTGACGCCGGTCGCCAGTCCCGGCTTGCTCGCGGGGCGCAAGCGGCCGCGGTTGGAAGAACTCGGGGACCTGCCGCTGCTGTGTCCGGAAGATCCGTGGCCCACATGGTTCGCGTTGTATGGCGGTCGCCAACCCCGACGTTACGCAGCCTCGTTCGGCGATCCCGAATCACGCCAGCGCGCAGCGGTGGAGGGAATCGGCGTGGCGCTGGGGCGAACGACCATGGCGCGGCCATTGATCGAAAACGGTACGCTGGTTGCGCTGTTTCCCGAATTGATGAAATCCGATGCGGCGCATTACCTCGTGTACCCCGAACGCTCGCGCAAACATCCGGGTTTCGTGGTGTTTCGCGAATGGCTGCTGGACGAAGTCGCCAGCTTTCGCAGCACGCCGCCGGCCGGATTGCTTGCGGGGCGACAGCGGCCGGTCCACGGGCGCGCGACAGTGCAGCGGCGCAAACGCGCCCACTGACAGGCGACCGTCGTCGTCAATCGCAGGGGTCGCGCCCCATCAGGTGGTCATAGGTCGAGACGGTTGCATCGCGCAGATGGCCATCCCGCCCGGCTGCTCCGGCAGAGTGGATGCGTCGGCATGCTTCGGCGCGGGTGACTCTCACGCCATGCACGCGAACGCGGCTCCACCCGTTGAGTCGTCGTCGCGAATGTTCGCCGGAAGTCTTCCCGGCGTAGCGGCTGCGCACCACGCCGTCGCCCGGAATCGAAGACGGACAGCGCGTGTGTCGATAGAACACTTCGCCGTCCGCGGCCCGGCATTCCCATGACATCACGGGCCTGGCGTGGCGCGTGTGCGCCGAACGTCGGCGTGATCTTGCATGCCCGTGATGGCGCGTTGTCGAAACGGGGCGCGTTGCGGCACCGCCGGGCGCGCCGATGAGTGGTTGCGGATGCAGATCGATTTTGCTTTGTTGCGCGCGCGCCGGGCACGCCGTGTCCTGATAGGAAAGATGCCCGTGTGCGTCGACGCAGCGGTACACCGAGGCTGCATGTGCGCCGCCGGCCGCGAGTGCCCACAACATCAGCGCGAAAGCTGCCCGCGAAAATGCCGAGCGCGCGACATGCGCGGAGTTCCGGTTGCCCGGGGAGGTATGCAGCATGTCGATGTCTCCGTCGAGCGACATCGGCAAAGCGTGGCATCGACCGAGGAACGCGGCCATCGGCGTGTGTCGATGGAATGCGTAGGCGATCGCCCATCGGCTTGCGCCAGGGGCAGCGAATACCGTCGCATCTGTGGGTGCGGACCGACAACGCTCCGGCGTACGCTTGATCTGTTGCCGCGTCTACGCTCGTCGTTCAGTGCGGGTTGGATGACGGCGCCGGGACCGCCGACGGGTGTCGCGCCAACGCCAGGCCTTCCAGCACATGCAGGGCTTCGGACAGCGCATAATCCTTGACCGCAAGATCGCCGGCATCCCCATCGATGGCCGCAGCCTCGGTGCCGGCAAGATGGTTGGGCAGGTCTCCTTCGTGCTCGTCGTCGACCAGCGACGGGCCGCGGTTGACGCCGACCGTGATGTTGCCCAGTGCAATGTCGGGCGTGATGCCGGCGACCTGGATCGAAGTGCCGTCGGGCGTGTAATAACGCGCGGTGGTCAGCTTCAATGCATCACCATTGCCGAGCGGCAGGATGGTTTGCACGGACCCCTTGCCGAACGTGCGTCGGCCCATGACCAGTGCGCGGTGGTGATCCTTGAGCGCGCCGGTGACGATTTCCGCTGCCGATGCGGTGCCGTTGTCCACCAGCACCACCATCGGTGCCCCGTTCAGCAGATCACCCGGCATCGCGCTGAATTTCAGGTCGGATTGCGACAGGCGGCCACGGGTGCTGACGATCATTCCCGAATCGAGGAAATCATCGGCGACGCCGACCGCGCTGGTCACCAGGCCGCCCGGGTTGGAACGCAAATCCAGCACCACGCCGCGCAACGTGCCGTGTTGTTTTTGCAGTTTTTCGATCGCGCTTGTCAGTTCGTTCGCGGTATCTTCCTGGAATTCGCTGATGCGGATGTAGGCGTAGCCCGGCGCCAGCATGTGTGCGGTGACACTTGCGACGTGGATGCGCTGACGGGTCATGTGCACCGTGACCGGCTTGCCGCCGTCGGGGTGCAGGACCGTCATCGTGATCTTCGAACCGATTGGTCCGCGCAATTTCTTCATCGCTGCGTCGATGGCATCGGGTTGCACCAGGACGCCATTGATGGCCTCGATGACGTCGCCCGGCTGGATGCCGGCGCGCTTGGCGGGGCTGCCATCCAGCGGTGTGACGATCACGAGCTGGTGATTCTCTTGCGCCACCTCGATGCCGAGACCGGAATAGGCGCCGGAGGTATCTTCGGTCAGGCTGTTGAGCTCGCGCTTGCCCAGGAATGCGCTGTGCGGGTCCAGACCCGCCAGCATTCCACGGATCGCGGAGTGCATCAGTTGCCGGTTGCTGACGGGATCGACATAGGCCCGCTTGATCATCTCGAACGCGCGCGTGAACGCCTGGATTTCCTCGACGTTCGGGACATCGCTGCTGCCGGCACTCGACGCGGAGGCAGGCGCAGCGGCTGTGTCCGCCGGAGCAGGCGCCGCCGCGGAATGCCCAGGCGGCGCGGCAAACGCGACGCCCGTGAGAGTGGTCAGCAAGCAGCCAAGAAAAACTCGTGAATATCGGGTCATGTGCAATACCGGATCAGGGACACATTCATGCGCTTGGCGAGAGCCAAGGGCCATTGTAGGCGCTTTGCGGGTATCAACGATGTGAAGCGAACCACCCTTGCGGATCGATCGGCTTGCCGCCCTTGCGCAATCCGAACCAGGCGCCGCCCTGTTCAGGATCCCGCCCTACCGTTGCGATGGGCTGGCCAGGCCTGACCCAATCGCCGACTGAAACCAGCGTGGCCTCGTTGCCGCCGTACAGACTCATCCACCCGCCGCCCTGATCGATGATCACCAGCATGCCGTAACCCCGCATGAAGCTTGCCCAGGCCACGCGCCCGTAAGCCACGGCGCGCACCTCGGCGCCGGGTTTGGTGATGATCACGATGCCGTTCGCAAGTGTCCCGGTGCCCTCGTGCGGCGCGCCCGTGACCGGCCATGCAAGTTTGCCGCGCAATTTTGCGAATGGCGTGTCGCCGAGGTGCGCGGGAATGTCGGCGAACACGTCGCGCAATCGTTGCAGCAGCTGGTTCAGGGCATCGGCATCCTGCCGCAGGGCCGCCAGCTTGTCTTTCTGTTGCACCAGTTGTCGGTTGGCCTCGGCCAGCAACGCTCGTTGCGCGTCACGTGCTTGTTCGAGCTGCTTGGTCTGCGCCACGCCTTGATCACGCTGCCGCTGCAATGCCACGGCCTCCGTCTCGATCGACGCCTTGACCTGTTCGAGTTGCGCGGCCTCGCCTGACAGCTTGCGGATGCGCGCAATCCGGTCATGCTGAAAGTAGTGCGAATAGACGAGCGCGCGATTGACCTTCGCGACGTCAACGTCGCCCAGCAGCAGCGCAAGGTCGGAACCGCGATCCAGCGTGTAGACCGCGCGCAGCAGGCCGGCCAGCGCTGCGCGCTGATCCGACAGCTTCTGTTCGAGTTGCGTACGTTGCTGTTCGAGGTCGGCGAGCGCCGCAGTTTTGGCCGCGATCGCGGCCTGGGTGCCGCGCAGCGCGTTGGCGGCCTTGCCGAGTTGTGCGGCCTGGCCGGCCAGCTTCGCGTTGATCGCGCCACGCTTCGCGGCGGTTGCATGTTGTGCGGCCGTGATCCTGGCAATTTTTGCACGCACCGCGGCAAGTTGCGTGCGGGTTGCGGCTTGCCTGTCCGAGCTGGAAGCCGTGGCGGGCGTGGATGGCGCAGGCGGCGTGAAGCCGTGGGCGGCGGATGCGAAGACGATGAGCGCACACAGGGCGGTCGCCGGCAGGATTCGTCGCGGAGCGGAAGCTTGAAGCTGCATGTGCGCGGATTATCGCCGCGAACGGCGCTTGCGGAACATCCGGAACGGGATCGTGTACGGATTGCGCTAGGCTGGGGGTCTGTCAACGTTATGTGCCACGTGGCCGCGCCCCCGGATCGAGTCCGGGGCAGGCTTGGCCGCTTGTCCGCAGGGCAAGGAAGAGCGAGGAAGACGTATGTCGATACTTCGACGAGCGATGACACCGCCATGCGGGCAAACGGCCCCGCCCCGAGGGGTCGCTTCGCAGCGGCCGTCATGCGGCGGTGCACGCCTCGACCATGGAACCACCATGGCGCTTCGGCGCGCGCCTTGTCCGGCAACCGCTGCGGAAGCAACGCGGCTCACTTGGCATGGCGTTGACAGGTCCTAGCATGTGCGTGATCGCTTTCGCCTGGAATGCCCATCCACGCTGGCGCCTGTTGCTGATCGGCAACCGTGACGAATTGCATGCACGACCGTCCGCGCCGCTCGCGCGCTGGAGCGATGCACCGCACCTCCTCGCAGGGCGCGACCTTGAAGCAGGCGGAACCTGGATGGGCGTGCATGAACCCGGGCGCGTCGCCGTGGTGACCAACGTGCGTGATCCACGTGCGGCGCATGAGGGCGCTTCGCGTGGGTGGCTGGTGTCCGATTTCCTGCGCGGCAAGCAATCAGCGGCACGCCACGCGCAGGCGCTGGAGGAGGAGGCTGGCCGCTATCGCCCGTTCAACCTGCTGTTGTTCGACCGCGACGCCGCGCGCTTCGTGTCCAATCACCCCGCCGTGCGCACGCTTGAAATTTCCGCGGGCCTGCATGGCCTGTCGAATGGGAACCTGGACGCGGCGTGGCCGAAAGTGCGTCGCGCGACGGCGGCGCTGCGCGTCTGGCTGGAAGCGGGCAAGGAAGACTTCGCGCCGTTGTTCGAGGCGCTTGCTGATGACACGCTCGCACCCGATGCAGAGCTGCCCGACACCGGCATTGGCCGTGACCGCGAACGGCAATTGTCGCCGTTGTTCGTGCGCGGCGCCCTGTACGGCACGCGCGCAACCACCTTGATTGCCTGGGATCGCGATGGAAGCGGTTGCATCATCGAGCACCGCTTCGGGTCGGAAGGCACGCCGCAGGGGCAGACCACGCTGCGTTTCACGGATGATCGGTGACTGGCCTGACCCGTCAGGACGATGATGCAGGCGCCGGCGGCACGGACGCGGGTGGCGGAGACGAATTGGCCGGGCCGGAAGGATGCAATTCTGGCGCCTTGCCCAACAGCAGCGCGCGGATCACGCGCAATTTCGCCTTCAATGCGCGCTCGTGATCCGGGCCGATGCGGATCATCAATTTCTGTCCCACCGACAGCGATTCCCAGGTCGGATCGGAAAACAGGTAATGTCCGTTGTCGGTCTTGACCAACGGCACCGGCGGCCGTGCATTGGGCGCGGCCAGCATGTTGTTGATGGTCGCCAGCAGACGATCGTTGAAATAAGCGTGCGGATAGCCGAGCTGGCGGTAGGCTTGCTGGAACAGTGGGTACCAGTGCACGTACCACGTCACCAGGGTGCGCGCATCGACAGCCTGGACCATTTTCATGTAGGCGTCGTAGCGGGCGTAGTTTTTCGCACCCAGCACCGGCTGGCCATCCGATTGGTCTACCGTGAACTCGCCACCTGGCGTACGCAGCGGCAGGATGCTGGATCCGATTTCGTGGCGCGGCAGAGCGTCTACCGTGGCCACGATGTGCGGGACCAGGCCACGCGCGAGCAGCAGATGCTCAAGTCCCTGCGCGCCGGGAATCGCGGCCAGCGCCGAAGCCACCGCCTTGTCGCTGTTGCCCAGCGGTGGCAACGGCGCGGTCGCGGCCGGGGCGGGGCGGGTCTGTGCTTCGCTGATGGGGTGCTGGATCGGTGGCGGCGCAGTGCTGGCCATGCCGGGTCTGGCCGGGCCGGATGGCGCGGGGCCGTGCTGGGTGAAATCGACCCCGGGTACATGGGAAAAATACCACCACGCGGCGATCGCGACGAAGATGATCACCACGATCGCGCCGATGATCTTGCCTCTGGCCGACTTGTACCGAGTCACGTTACCCCCGAAACCTGAAACCAGTCCAGTTGGACGCGCGCCGATCTGAAAGGTTCCGTCAAATGAAAGGATTCACGCCGATCAACCGCTGGTCGGCAGGAACGCAAAGACCGTACACGCCGGCACGCCAACCGCCAAGGCCGGCGCGTCGAACGCGAACGGCCGTCAGGGTACACCACGCCCGCGTCGTGATCACGTCGACGCGATACCGCGAAATCGGCGATCGCCCCGATCAGGCATGCACCGAACAACACCACGTCGTGCACGAAAGCGGTCGCAAGCCGATGTGTTAGCCATGCGGCGGCTCCCCCTCCGGTGAATCGAGCTTGTCGATTTTCCATGCTTTCGTTCGTCACACCCAGCAGCGCGACAATGCAGCATGCAATCCCGGTGATTCCCCGCCCGCGCCCGACAAGAGGATCGAGACATGCCCAACGCCAACGCAACCAGGAACATCGCGGTTTGCCTGTGGTTCGACGGCCAGGCCGAAGAAGCCGCCAACTTCTACGCCCACACCTTCCCGGATTCGCACGTCGAAGCGGTGCACCGCGCACCGGGCGACTATCCCGACGGGAAACAGGGCGATGTGCTGACGGTGGAATTCACCGTGCTCGGCATGCCGTTCCTCGGTTTGAATGGTGGCCCGCATTTCCATTTCGACGAAGCGGTTTCCTTCCAGGTGTACACGGCCGACCAGGCCGAGACCGATCGCTACTGGAACGCGGTCGTCGGCAACGGCGGCTCGGAAAGCGCGTGTGGCTGGTGCAAGGACAAGTTCGGCCTTTCCTGGCAGATCGTGCCGCGCGCCCTGATGGACGCGATTGCGGATTCCGACGGCGCCGCCGCCAAACGCGCCTTCGAGGCGATGATGGCGATGCAGAAGATCGACATCGCCGCGATCGAAGCCGCGCGGCGGGGATGATCAGGCAGGTTGGGGTGGGCGTTTTTTGCGAACCCCAACATTCACCGACCGGAAGTTGGGTTTCGCCCGGATAAAGCCCCGACTCAACCCAACTGCAAAGGACCCTGGCTACCTGCCGTTTTGTGCATGTCTCGGCGATGTGCGTCAGGCTGTTACCGCTCGCCGATGAAGTCCTTCTTGCCGATCCGGGTGCCGGCCACCCGCAGGATGTCGTAGGCGGTGGCGCAGTGGAAGAACAGGTTGGGCAAAGTGAAGCCTTGCAGGTATTCGAGGCCTGACATTTCGATCTCGCCGTCGCGGGTCTTCATGCGCACCCGGCGCTCCTCGCTGCCGTCGATCTGTTCGGGTTTGAACGATTTGGCGTAGGCGATTGCGGCGTCGATGCGTTGATGCGCCTGGGCCAGCGTCTTCTCGCTGTCTTCGAAAGATTTCGGCTCCACGCCGGCCAGGCGTGCCGCGCCGCGTGTCGCCATGTCGCAGGCGATCTGGATCTGCTTGATCAGCGGCAGCATGTCGAAGATCAGCCGCTGCTGCAGCAGGTTATCGGGTTCGACACCCTTGTCCTTCGCGTGCGCCTCGCCCTTCTTCAACACGTTGGCCAGATTGGTCAGTGCGCGCACGAACACGGGAACGGAAGCCTGATACATCGAGATTGTCATCTTTGAACTCCAGGTGGAAAGTGATTGGTTGCCTGAACCGCTTCCGACAGGATTCTGTTCGAAGCGGCTGTTGTGAAAAGTCAGGACGGAGCTCTCGGCCATGGATGGCGGCCTTGATGCCCGTTCTGGTGTTGCTGACGCGAAGGCACTGCAGCGATACCGACGTTTTGTTGCGCAGCGATCAGGGACGATCGCACAAATTACCCCGGTCCGCGCAGGATTCTGGCGGGCAGCAAAAGCAACGCGCCCAGGAATGCGAACACGCCGTCGACCGCAATGCCGAGCAACCGGAACGGCAGCGTCAGCAGCCACACCAGTGGCCACAGGATCAGCGCCAGCAGTGCCAACGGCCAACAGAAAATCAGCAGCAGCAACCACAGCAGGAAGGTGAACATGGATGCGTCGGCAAGGGTGACGACAGTGCAAATGGTATTGCCCGGACGCAAACACAAGGCTCAGCCCGCGTCGGCTTCGGCGGCGGGTACCGGTGCGGGCGAGGCCATGCCGTGCGTCGCGTAGGCGGTCAACGCCAACGCCGCCACGACCAGTGCCGCGGCCAGTACGAACGACACCCCGGAAAAGTCGCGTATCGGCGCGTGCTTGCTGATGAACAGGGCGAACAGGTTGGCGAACAACAGCGGTCCGAAAATGCCGGCGAAGCTGCGCAGGCTCGATAGTGCACCTTGCAATCGGCCCTGTTCGGCCGGATCGACCATTTGGGTCATCACCGATTGCGCGGGCGGACCGGCAAGGCCGCCGAGGCACAGGAACGGGATGCCGACCCAGAACAGCCACGCGGAAGGCGAGAAGCCGAAGACGACATAACCGATCACCGCAAACCCGAGCCCCGCCAGCATCAGCTTGCGGTCGCCCAACTTCGGCGCCAGCGGCCTGACCAGCCCGCCCTGCACGATGGCCGTGCACAGGCCGACCAGTCCGAGCGCCAGGCCCACGGTTTTGGTATCCCAGCCGAAACGGTAATCGGTATAAAGCACGAAGGTGGCATTGAGCGAATACTGTGCCAGCGAAAGCAGGAAGAACACCGCCGCCAGCGCGAATACCTGCGGGTAGCGTTTCAACAACAGCAGTGCGCCCAGCGGGTTGGCGTGTTTCCATTCGAATTGCGGACTGCGGCGTTCCGGCGGCAGCGATTCCGGCAGCACCAGCAAGCCGTAGCAGAAATTGGTTAGTGACAGGCACGCGGCCACCCAGAACGGCAAGCGGATCCAGATGTGGCCGAGAAAGCCGCCCAGCGCCGGGCCGATGATGAAGCCGAGACCGAACGCCGCGCCCAGCAGTCCGAACGCGGCCGCGCGTTTTTCGCGCGGCGTGATGTCGGCGATGTAGGCGTTGGCGGTGGTGAAGCTTGCTGCGCACATGCCGGAGATGGTGCGCCCGATGAAGAGGATCCAGAGCACCGGCGCCAGCGCCATCACCACGAAATCGACGCCCAGCCCGCAGCAGGAAATCAGGATCACCGCACGTCGCCCGAAGCGGTCGGACAGCGCCCCCTGGATCGGCGAACACAGGAACTGCGTCAGCATGAATACGGCGCCGAAGCCGCTGGCCCAGACAGCTGCGCGCGAAATGCTGCCGCCGACCAGCTCCACGATCAGGTGCGGCAACACCGGGATGATGATTCCGAAGCTCAGGATGTCGATCAGCACCGTGACGAAGATGAAGATCACCGCGGCGCGGCGGCGCGGGTGGTCTGGAGCGGTGGGATCAGTCATGCGGGCACGGGAACATGCAACGTTTGCCGGGTCTGATGTCGAGGATCAAAGGGTTTTCCCTCTCCAACCGGGAGAAGGGAGCGCGTAGCGCCGGATGATGGTGCGTGCAAGCGGATGGCTGCCGTTTGCATGGAGCGTCGTTGCGGTGTGCGGTACCCTCACTCGCACCTTCGGGGCACCCTCTCCCTGAGGGAGAGGGGAACAAACCCGTGTCTCGGGCGAAGCGAGTGCCTGAACGGTCACGAGCGTGCTTTACCGGCCTCCATCGATATCGATGAAGCGCAGGAATTCCGCGCGGGTGCGTGCGTCCTCGCGGAAACTGCCCAGCATCTGGCTGGTGATCAGTGATACCCCGCGTTTGTGCACGCCGCGGGTGGTCATGCACTGGTGGACCGCATCGACCACCACGCCGACGCCACGCGGCTGCAGCACTTCACTGATACAGGTGGCGACCTGCGCGGTGAGCTTTTCCTGCACCTGGAAGCGGTGCGCAAACGCGTCCACCACCCGCGCCAGTTTGGAAATACCCACGACCTTGCCGTCCGGCACGTAGCCGACGTGGGCGCGGCCGATGATCGGCGCCATGTGGTGCTCGCAAAACGATTCGAACTGGATGTCGCGCAGCACGATCATCTCGTCGTAGCCGGCAACTTCCTCGAAGGTGCGGCGCAGGTATTCCTGCGGATCCTCGTGGTAGCCGGAGAACCATTCCGCGTAGGCGTCCACCACGCGCTTGGGTGTATCGAGCAGGCCTTCACGCGTGGGTTCGTCGCCGGCCCAGCGCAACAGCGTACGGACCGCATCCATGGCCTGCTCGTGCGTCACCGGCGGTGAGGTCGGTTTGGCGGCGGCGCACAGGGATGGCTGACTCGGTTCGCTCATGGCGTGGACTCCTGCAAACGGTAACGGCACAGTGTAACGCTGTCGGGGCATGTGCCGGACCGGAAGCGTCGTGAGGCTGGAGGAGCGAAACGCACCCAGCCGTTGAGCGGGCAGGCCGGGGCAAGCGGTTTCAAGCGAACCCCGGCGTCTTCCTTCGCCCGCGTTGGGCTTCGCAAGCTCAGCCCAACCTGCATAAGCCATGGCCCCGCGGTGCGTCACCGCCGCGGGTCATCGCCCGTCATGCGTGCTTTCAGATCGGCTCGTCGTCGTCGTCGACGCTGGCCGAGGCATCACCGAGCAGTGCCTGTGCATCCGGCGCCGGCAGCGATTCCACATCGCGCAATTTGCGAGCGATCGCGCGGCTGCGTACGCCGGTCGCGTCGATCTGGGTGCTGGCCTCGTCCAACTTTTTCTTGACCTTGCCCAGCACGTCACCGAACTTGCCGAATTCGGTCTTGACTGCGCCGAGGATCTGCCAGACCTCGCTTGAGCGTTGCTCGATCGCGAGCGTGCGGAATCCCAGCCGCAGGCTGTTGAGCAGCGCCGACAGGGTCGTCGGTCCCGCCAACGTGACGCGGCATTCGCGTTGAACCGCTTCGAACAGCCCCGGTCGTCGCAGCACTTCCGCGTACAGACTTTCGGTGGGCAGGAACAGGATCGCGAAATCCGTGGTCGCGGGGGGCGCGATGTACTTCGCGCGGATGGTCTTGGCTTCATCGCGTACCCGCCGTTCCAGCGCGAGCGCGGCGTCGCCGGCAGCCACAACGTCGGCGCGCTCCTGCGCATCCAGCAGGCGTTCGTAATCCTCGCGGGGAAACTTGGCGTCGATCGGCAGCAGCACCGGTTGCTCGCGCTCGACACCGGGCAGGCGCACCGCGAATTCCACGCGTTCGTTGCTGCCGGGCACGGTTGCGACATTGGCCAGGTACTGGTCGGGTGTCAGCATCTCGGCCAGCAGGGTCGCCAACTGGGTTTCGCCAAAGATGCCGCGGTTCTTGACGTTGCTGAGCACGCGGTTGAGATCACCGACGCCGCTGGCGAGGCTGCGCATTTCGCCGAGGCCGCGCTGCACCGCTTCGAGGTGCTCGGATACTTGTTTGAACGATGCGCCCAGACGCGCTTCCAGGGTGGCTTGCAACTTTTCATCCACGATTTTGCGCATCTTGTCGAGTTGGAGGCTGTTGTCGTCTTGCAGGGCCTTCAATTTCGTTTCAAGCGTGCCGCGGACTTCGCCAAGCCGCTTCTCATTGTCGGCCGTGAGGTTGGCCAGTGTTTTCTGCAGTTGTTCGCCAAGCCGCTGCAGCGTGGCATGGCTTTCCTCGCGATTCTTGCGCGCGTCTTCGACCAGGGTATTGCGCAATGCCTCGCCGCCACGATCGGTGTGTTCGGTCAGTTGCGTGAGGCGCTTGGAGAAATCATCGATGCGCTCGCGCTGTTGTACGCCGGAGTCATCCAGTTGCGATTTCATCTGGTTCTGGAACTGCGTGAACGACTGCGTCAATTCACCGCGGCCCGCGCGCTGTTCGTTGCGCAGGGTCTGGTCGAGTTGCTGGTTGTCGCCGCGCAGCGCATCGACTTTTTCACGCAGCGACGCATCACTGCGCGGACGCAGCAGCAGCACGATCAGCAGGATGACCATGATGGCGGCCAGTACGACGAGCACGATCAACAGGGTCGTATTCATGCGGGGATTGTAGGAGCGGGGCGGGGGCACAGGCGACGATATGCCATCGCCGTCGCAAGCCACGAGACGGAGCGTGTACGACTCGGCGAGCACGATGGCATCCCCCCGCGCCTGCGGCGGCGCGCCCCCTTCCTGCGGAAAGGGGTATTTTTCTTCCCCCTTCGGAACGAAGGGGGATTGAGGGGATGGCTTTGGTGGCGCTACTTCCGCAGCGCGAACGCGCTGCCCGCCACCACCGCCATGGTCAGGCGCGCGATGCAGACGAGTTTCCCGGCATCGTCCTCGATGCGGATTTCCCAAACCTGGGTGCTGCGACCGACATGGATCGGACGCGCGGTGCCGGTGACAATCCCCTGGCGCACTGCGCGCAGGTGGTTGGCGTTGATGTCGAGACCGACCGTGGCGCGGCCTTCCTCGCAGCACAGCATCGCCGCGGTCGAGCCCAGGGTTTCGGCCAGCGCCACCGAGGCGCCACCGTGCAGGATGCCGTACGGTTGGCGGGTGCGGTCATCGACGGGCATCGTTCCGCGCAGGTAATCGTCGCCGACCTCGGTGATGCGTATGTCCAGCGTGCGCATCATGGTGCCTGCGCTCCAGGCGTTGAGGGTGGCGAGATCGACAGTTTGTTTCCAGATGCGCACGACGTCCACGGCAGGTTGCGAAGCTGTGGCATTGTCGCGCATGTGCCGGACCACGTACACGCCGGCTTTACGTTTGGAGGCCATAATGAAATGGACTTGCGGACGGGTTGCGGGCGGACGGAGGCGAGAAATGAGCCGGGTCGTGTGGGTTGGCATCCTGCTGGCGTTGTCGGCGCTGATCCTGCCCTCGCGTGCATGGGCGCTGCGCTGCGGCAACCAGATCGTGAAACAAGGCGAAACGGCCGCACAGGTGCTCGACGCCTGCGGAGCGCCGTTTTTTCTGGATCGCTACGTGGGCGGGCCTGGCGTGGGCGTCACGACACCGGTCGAGCTGGTTGCGCCCGCGGTGGTCCGCGAAGTCTGGTACTACAACTTCGGGCCGCAACGTCTGATGGTGCGGCTGGAGTTTTCGGGCGATGTGCTGGCACGCATGCAGACGCTCGGCTACGGTTTCGTCGGTCGCGGCGGACCGTGCGATTTCACCAATGTCACGATTGGCATGAGTGTGGCAAGCCTGATCGCGCGCTGCGGGTTTCCTGCGGCGCGCGGACGCAACCCGCTCGCCACTGCGGTGGCGATGGGTTCGCGGGCGCCGGCATGGGGCGAAACCTGGGTTTATCCGGGCGATGCATCACGCGCCACGCGCGCAATCCATTTGCAGGACGGGCGCGTGGTGGACGTTCGAATCGTCCGCTGAATCGCGCGCTCAACGCGCACTTGAGGGCTGTTCGCCCGGCAAGCGCGGCATGCCGTGCTCGTCGCGCTCCTCGAGCGTGAAATGCGCGGTGTCGATGCCGGCCTCGTGCGGACCGGGCGCGACCGTTTCGCCTTGTTCGCACTTCCATGCGTTCGCGTAACAGCGCACGGCGTCGGCTGCGTCGCCGGATGCGGATTGCACATCGCCCAGCGCTGCCCAGCTCGCTGCAGTCGGCTTCAGCGCAAGCGCGCGTACCAGGTATTCACGCGCATCGCGCGGATCGGACGCTCGCATCGACAGCACGCCCAGCGTGCGCAACAGGGCATCGTCGCCCGGGTGCGCATCCAGCCAGCGTGTCGCAGCGTTCAAACGCGTGGCGGCTTCTTCCGGCGGTGTCGCGTCGCCGTAGGCAGCGACGAGGGCAGGATTCCATTCGCGCTTCAAGGACTCCTCGACGGTGTCGAGTGCGTCATGTGCGATGCCGAGCGCAGACGCGCGCCGCACATAGGCGTCCAGCAGCGCCGGCATCTGACGCTGTTGGCGATTCGCGCGTTTCCAGAGTTCCTGCAGGCTCGCCGCGTTGGGCGCATTGCGCAGCGAGGCGCCGAGCACCCGATCGACCAGTTCGGCGTAACCCGTGCTGCCCAGCATGTCGGATTTGCGCAGGGGTTCCAATGCGGCACGGGCTTTTTCAGGCTGGCCGGTGGCCAGCGCGGCCAGGGCGAATTCATGCCAGCCGGCGGGAGGCAATTTGCCCGCCTCGGCGCCCGGGGTGAGCAGTTGCAGGGCTTCCTCCGCGCGGGCGTTTTCGCGCAGGATGCGTGCCCGCAGGATGCGAGCCGCCTCCGGCGCGTGCTGTGCGGCTTCGTCCAGCGCTTCCAGTGCGCGCTGGGTGTCGCCGTGGCGGTGCGCGGCATCGGCCGCGGCTAGCAGCGCAGGCGAACGCAGCGAGGAATATTGCGCGGCGCGTTGCAGGGTGCGGTTGGCCTCCACGTTGCGGCCTTCGGTCATCGCGACCAATCCGTCGCGCAGGCGCTCGTGGCTGATTCGCCGGTGCCGCCGCGACAGCGCACCGAACGGCCAGCGCAACAGCCACCACACGATTCCGATCGCGACCCAGAAGGCGACCAGGATCGCCACTGCTCCGATCACGCTGGCTTCGATGCGCCAGCCGCGAAAACGGATCAGCACGTACCCGGGGTCGGCGGCCAGCCACACGAACGCGATCGCGGCAAGCACGATGACGACGATCGCGAGAACCAGCCAGCGCTTGCCCTTCACGGCCGGGTCCCGCTGCTGGACGCGGACGCGGGTGCAGGCGGCGTGAGTCCCTGATTCGCACGCAGGCTTTGCAGTTGTGCGAGCGCGCCGCCAAGCTGCGGCACCGTGCCCGAGCTGTGCTGCGCCAGCAGGTTCGCGATTTGCGCGCGCGCATCTTTCACGCCGGTGTCGCCGGTTTCGAATTGTGCCGCCAATGTGGCGTCGGCGCGTTGCAGCGCGCTGTGGTAATCGGCGCTGTCGAAGGCAAGCAGGGCTTCCTGCGCCTGCGCGAGGTCCAGCGCCAGCGCCTGGTGTGCGAAGCGCGCGTCGGCGAGCGGGGCGGCCTTGCCGTTTTCGTGCGTGACCTTGACGATTCCGCTGAAGGCGTGTCCGATGCGCGACCAGAAACCGGGTTTCGACGGCTTGGCGGTAGCGGTTCTGGATGTTGCCAGCGGCAACGAAACGGCCTTGTTGCGCAGCGCCGACAAGCTGTCCAGCGCGCCCTGCCGCGAGGGCGGCGCCGCGGCCGCCAGCGCGTCGCGCTCGGTGATGGCGCTCGCGCGCACCGCTGCGTAGGCCGGATTCTGCACCTGCGCCAACGCCTCGATGGCTTGCGAATAGGCCTTCAGCGCGCCAACGCTGTCGTGGAACAACCCATAGCGTTGCTGACCGGTGCGCAACAGCATCTCGGCATCGTTGAGCAGCAGGGTGTCGCGTCCCGACTGCTGCTGCCCACTCAGGTTGTTGAACGCGGTTTCGAGGTTGGCGATGCGGCGGTCCAGCCCGCGCGTGGTCGAACGCAGATCATCCAGCCCCGATTCCAGATTGCCGAGACGATGGTTGCCTGCTTCCGCTTGTTGCTGGCCGGACGCGAGCCGGCTTTGCAGGTCGGCAATCGTCACCGTGTCCTGCTTGCGCGCAGCCCGTTCCGCGTGGGTGAAGTGTTGCAAGCGCCAGATGCTCCACGCGGCCACCGCCAGAGCCGCAATCGCCACGACCGCGGCGATGGTGGCCAGCCCGGGCAAGCGTCCATGCAGCTTGCGCGGCTTCGGTCCGGCGCTGTCGTCGCCTGCGTCGTCGGTGGTGTCGTCGATCATCTCGGAATCCTAGCAGGTGCGATCGTCCATGATCGCTGCGTCCGGCGGCCGCGATATCACGTGGTCGAACAGTAACTTTCTAGTATGCACTACGGTAATTGACGGCGAGCAACCATACGTGGTGCGATCGCCAGCCCGGCCATCCTTGGCCGGGCGCTCAGTCGGGCACGCGATGTCCCCGGCATCGCTTAGGCGCCCGTCTTCGCCCTGACTTTTCACAACAGCCGCTTCGAATCGATATCTGAGACAACGGTGGCCAGCATGGCTTCGGCGTGTGCCGACCCGGCACGCAGCACGCGCGCGAATCCGGCCTTGTTTGCGATGGCCGAAAGGCGCGCGCTGCTGACCACGGCGACGCCTGCCAGCAGGGGTCGCCGTGCGTCATCCGGCAAGCCGTCCAGAATGTTGTCCAATGCTTCCACGCTGGACAACAACACGTACAGCGGCTTTTGCGCAGCACGCCGCAGCGCGTCGGCGTGACGGCGATCCAGCCGCGCCGGTTGGCGTCGGTACACATGCACGTGCACGATCGTGGCGCCGCGGATTGCAAGCTGGCGGTCCAGCAGTCCGCGTCCGCCCGGTGCGCCCACGATGCCGACCCGCTGGCCGCGGATGTTTTCCAGGACCGGCAGCGCCAGCAAGCCTTCGCTGTCTTCGCGCGTGGGCGCCTGTGCATTCGCGCAACCCGCGCGACGCAGCGCGCGCAAGGTGGTCGCGCCCGGGGCGAGCACGCGGGCGCGGCCGTCCAGTGCGGCCAGACGCTTTGCAAAACGCACCGCGGAAGGGCTGGTGAAGATCGTGACATGGCAAGCCATTGCGGCACGCAGTGCTTCGCGCGCGGCGTTTGCATCGGATGGCGCGCGCAGGCTCGATCCCGGCAACCGCAGTGGCGTACCGCCCAGTGCGCGCACCCGACGTGCCAACGCGCTTCCCGCGCCGGCGGGGCGCGTGATCGCGATGCGGGAGCCTGCGAGGGGTCGCGGTGGAGGCATGTGCGGATGATAGGTCAGCGCACAAGGGTCTGTTGACGCCATGCCAAACGGCCGCGCCGTCGGCCATTTGGCATGACGTCAACAGACCCTAGACTTGTCGCAACCTCCGCGCCACGTCAGACTTGCGCGATGAATGCCAATGATTCCGCCGCCGCGGCACTTGAAGCCCACATTCTCGAAAACATCCCGCTCGCCGACGCCATGGATCTGAAGGTGCGTCGTTACACCGGCGACCTGCTCGAAATGACCGCGCCGCTCGCGCCCAACGCCAACGACAAGGGCTGCGCGTTCGGTGGCAGCATGGCGTCGCTGCTGACGCTGGCCGGCTGGGGCTTGATCGAATTGGGCCTGCGTGCGCAGGGCCTTGCCTGCGACATCTACGTCGGCGATTCGCACCTGCGCTACCACGAACCGGTGTGGAGCGAATTGCGCAGCGTTGCACGGTTTTCCGAGGACGGAGCCTTGACCAAACTCGCGTCCTCACTGCGGGAACGCGGCAAGGGGCGCACCGACGTGACCTGCGAAATAACCGGCCAGCGACGCCCGGCGACCACCCTGACGGCGCGCTTTTTTGCGAGGTTGCGCAGTTAAGCGGATGATCGGGCACAATCGGCAGCGAGCCGTTGCGGGGAGGCCGCCATGCGCAGGATGGTCATCGTGGGTGTCGCGTTGCTGTCACTGGCGGCATGCGCCACCTTGCAGAACAAGAACCAGTCGCGCGACGAGACCTTGAATGGTTACGCCGTGGCGCTGCGCTGGGGCGGATTCCAGCAGGCATGGCAATACGTCGATCCGGCGGTGCGCGCGGCGCATCCGCTGACGCCGCAGCGGAAAGCGCTGTATGACACCGTGCGGGTGGCCGACTACCAGGCCTCCGATCCGGTTGCGACGGACGAGAACACCCTCTCGCAGACGGCCCGGATCAACCTGATCGTCAAGACCAGCCAGCGCGTATACGGCGTAGTCGATCATCAGACGTGGCGCTGGGATGCCAAGGCCAAGCATTGGTGGCTGGAAACGGGGTTGCCGGACATTTCGCCTGGGATCTCTGAATAACCTGCTGCGCTCAGCAGCTTGCGCGCCGGCGGTGCTCGCAATGCTCACGTACTGGCGTGTACGCTCCGCTTGCTGCGCTGACTCGCCACGTCCCTGTGGCTCGCTCTACGAGCCGCCTTCGGCGTTCAAATCGGCAGTCCTGCCGATTTAGTCGGCATCACGCAATCTGCTTTCGCTCGCGACGGTTCTTCAGAGATTCCGAGTCCGGTTGATGCATGATTGCCTTTGTTCTTCGATAATGCGCGGCTCCCCTTCGGTCAAATCCCCCCGATGCAAGAATTCCTGACCCGTCTGCCGCAATTCGTCGGTCACCACGCGCTGCTGGTCGGGGCGCTCATCGTGATCATCCTGGCGCTGATCGGGCTGGAAATATCGCGCAAGTTCCGCGGCTTCCGCGAGCTGACGCCGGGCGCGCTGGTGCAGATGATCAATCGCGGCGAGCCGCTTGTGATCGATCTGTCCGCGTTCGCCGATTTTGAAAAGGGCCACATCACCGGCTCCAAACACGTCGCGCCCAGCCAGTTCGACCCCGAAAACAAGGACCTCGCCAAGGCCAGGGAGCTGCAGGTCGTGACTGTGTGCAAGAACGGCATGGAATCGGGCAAGGCCGCGCGGCGGCTGGTCAAGGCGGGTTTCACCAATGTCGCCACGCTGGCCGGAGGGTTGGATGCCTGGCGGCGCGCAGATTTGCCGCTGGCGAAAGGCAAGCGCTAAAGCAGCTTCCCCCCTTCCGCAGGAAGGGGGATTGAGGGGGATTGAGGGGGATGCGCTTTTTGCCGTTCGCGGTGACGCGGCGTCGCTCAGGTGTGGACATCATCCCCCCGCGCGCGTTGCGCGCGACCCCCTTCCGTTGGAAGGGGGTGGCCTCCCCCGCGATTTCGTTGCCGCGACTCCCTCCGTGCCGAAGGGGGTGGAAGCGCATCATGGCGAGGATGGCGCGGAAGACGCAGCCGAAGCCGGCGGCAAGTCGCCGCCGTACTTTTTCTCCAGCGCCTCGAAGCGCTGGTCGCCGCGCAACAGGTTGTAGGTCGGATCGTCGGGAAAGTCGGCGCAACTGTAGGGCTCGAATTTGCAAAATTCCGACAAGAGCTCCAAGGCCGGATCCTTCTTGCCGAGCACCAGATAGATTTCCATCAGATCACTTTGTGAAACGGCATCGAGATCATGGCGCCGGTACAGCGCATCGGCCGCCGCCAGTGCCCGGTCGCGCAATGCCGGATCGAGCACCGACTGGTAGGCGAGCCGACCCGCCGCAACCAGTGCCTTGCCGAGTTCGGTGTCGGGCTGCACCTCGTCGAACGCCTTCACGGCATCCTTGTCTCGGTGCAGCAGCGCGTAGTTCTGCGCCAGGTTGAGGGCGGCGGCTGCGCTGTGCGGCGCCAGCCGGACCAGGGTTTGCGAGTACGCGAGTTCCTGCCGGTATTTGCCCAAGTCCATGTAAATCAGCGCGACGTTGCTTTGCGCAGCCGTATTCTCGGGGTCCAGCTGCACGGCTTTCAGGTACTGCACCAGACCTTGCTTGAAGGACAGCATGTTGCCGTAATCCAGATGCGCGACGGCATTGCTGGGGTCGATCGCCAGAGCGTGCTCGTATTCGGTCCGGGCCTTGGCATCGTCGCCCCTGGTTGCTTCGGCATTGCCCAACGCGATCAGTGCGTCCACGTTGCGCGGATCGAGCGACAAGGCCTTGTCGGCTTCCTCCTGCACCCTGGCCAGGCCTTCGTCCAGCGACAGCGTCGAGATCCCGATCAGGTCGGACCATGTCCGTGCCAGCAACCCGTGCGCTTCGGCGTAATCCGGGTCCAGCGCGATGGCTCGTTGCAGCAGTGCACGGGCCTGCTCGAAGTGCGTGGATGAGGCCAGTCCGACGTGCATCACGGCGCGTGCCTGCTGCACCAGGTCGTAGGCCTGCGGATTGACGGTGTGCACTGCGCGCGCGGCAGCGAATTTCACCTTCAGCGCATCCGAAATCGACCGGGTGATGTGATCCTGCACCTGGAAGATGTTGGCCAGCGAATCGTCGTAATGCGACGACCAGGTCTGGTAGCCGGTGCGCGCGTTGACCAGTTCCACGATCACCCGCACCTCGTTGCCCTGGCGCAGGATCTTGCCTGTCAGCACGTTGGCGACATCGAGCGTCTTGCCGATGTCGGTGGCGCTCTGCGTGCTGTCGCGGAACCTGGACGCGGTGTTCCATGCGATTACGCGCAGGCCGGTGTTCTGGCCGAGCGCGTTGGTCAGTTCCTCGGTAATGCCGTCGCTGAAGTATTGCTGCCTGGGATCCTTGTCGAGGTTCGTGAACGGCAGCACCACCAGCGTGTCGGCGGGCGGGTGGAAAGCGGTTGTCGCGGCGGTCGGATGGCGCCTGATGAAGTAGCCCGATGCCAGCAATGCGATGGCGACGGCCATCACGCCGATGATTGCGAAGTCCAGCTTGCGCGCGACGGTGTGGCGATGGGGCGCGTCACCGGTGATGCCCGTTTCGCGCTTCAGACCCTGCGGCGTGAATTCGTAGAACCACGCGAATGCAAACCAGAACGGGAAACCGATCGCGGCCGCGATCAGGAACCAGCGGGTGGCGTAGCCCGGCAGCCCCAGCGCGGGCGTCAACTGCGCGACGCCCTGCGACAGCGCCCATATCGTGCCCGCATACAGCACCGCCGCGCGCCAGACGTGGCGACGACCCAGTTCGGCGATGAAGCTTCGGCTTTCCGCCACCTTGGAAGAGATTCCCCGCCGGCGACAGGCCGGCCTCCGCGCGGAAGTGTAAATGGCTGCGTGCCGGAATGCAGGTGCGGCGGCCGAGGGCTTCGCAACATGTGCGGCGGCATATGACGTCATCCCCCCGCACGCGTTGCGCGCGACCCCCTTCACGAGCGAAGGGGGTGGGTATTGTCTTCAGACCTCTTCGATGTCCGTCGCCTTCGCGCGCCGCATCAGCCAGGCCACGCCGCGCAGATCGGCGATGCCCACCCACAGCCGATCCAGCATGCCGTACTTGGACACCCCGCGTGTGCGTGGGCGATGCCCGACCGGAATGCTGACGCTCTCGCAACCGGCTCGCCGGAACAATGCCGGCAGAAAGCGATGCATGTGGTCGAAGTACGGCAGGTCAAGAAACGCTTCGCGTTCGAACAGCTTCAGCCCGCAGCCTGTGTCTGGCGTGGCGTCACGCAGCATTCGTGAGCGCACGCCGTTCGCGATCTTCGAGGAGATGCGCTTGTTGAAGCTGTCGCGGCGGGTGGTGCGCCAACCGGCGAACAGTTTCACTTGCCGATCGGCGGCCTTGCGCGCCTCGATCAGTTTCCGGATGTCGGCAGGATCGTTCTGGCCATCGCCGTCCAGCGTGGCGATCCACGGCGCCCGCCCCGCGCGTACGCCGTTCCGGATTGCGGTGCTCTGACCGCTCCGACTCAGATGTCGCACGATGCGCAGTTCCGGATGCTTCGCGCGTTCGGCCTTCAGCACTTCGAGCGAATCGTCGGAACTCGCGTCATCGACGTACACCACCTCGTAATCGACGCGTCCGCGCAGCGCGGCGGCGATTTCGGCCAGCAGCGGCGGAATGTTGTCGCGCTCGTTGTAAACGGGCACGACCACGGACAACTCGGGCATCGACGGCGCCTTGCGCGGGACAGGCGGGGATTATCGCCGATGCGGCGCGTGGTTGCTGCCGGTTCCGAATGCAGGTTGGGCTGAGCTTTGCGAAGCCCAACACGCGGTGGCGTCGGCGTCACACGTTGGGCTTCCACCGGCGATCCGGGCTCGGCCCAAGCTACGCAGAGCCCAACAGCGCTTTCGCGACCGCACGTTCGGCGGCGGCGAAACCCCCGGTGTCGTTGCCCAGCAGCACCAGCGTGCCGGCGCCCATCGGCAGTTCGCGGCCGCGCCAGCCGGCGCGGTGGAAATCCCGCGCCTGCGCAATTCGATGCCCCAGCACGTACAACGCGGTCACCCGTTCACCGCCTTCGCGCAACACAAGATGTACCGCCTTGTACGGGCCGACGCGGCAATCCGCCGCAAACACCGCGTGCGTGGGCGCACCGCGCATGGCCAAGCCGCGATCCGCGAACACCGATTGCAATTCGCGGTCGCGAAGCGTGTGGCTCATCGTCAGCGAATACGCTTCACTGCGCACGTGGGCAATCGCCATCCCTGCCAATGCACCGCCATTGGCGTCGGCGCGCAGGTTCCAGGCGTAGCCGGCCACGACCAGCGCCACCAGCAGCGCCGCCGCCGCTGCCAATCCGATTTGCCAGAAGCGGCGGGTGCGTGCCCGCGAGGACGTTGCTTGTGCGAGCAACACGCGTTCTGCCAGATCCGGCGGCGTCTCGATCGATTTCAGCGCATCCATGACGCGCCGTTCGAAACGCTGCGCGCGTCGCCAGCTTTCGGCGCAACCGGCGCGGCAACTGTCGCGGTGCGCGAGAAATTCCGGATCGCGCGTCTGCGGGTCGCTGCCAAGGCGACGGCGAAATTCAAGGCAATCCATGGGTGGCCTCTCTGGCGGCAGCATCGCCCGACAGCATGTTGCGCAGTTTGTGGCGCGCGCGGAACAGTTGCGTCATCACCGTACCGGGTTTGACGCCGAGTTCCTCAGCGATCTCCGCGCAGGAAAACCCGCCCAGCACCTGCATCAGCAACGGTTCGCGGTATTTGGGTTCCAGTTGCATGATGATTTCGCGCAACTGTGCGTCGCTGCCGGCCTGTTCGGGGTCGGCGCCCGTCGTTTCATCGGCGATGGCTTCCTTGAGGCCGTCGTCGAGGATCGTGAGATCCAGCCTTTTGCGCTCGAACCCGCGCGCATGTTCCCGCCGCAGGATCGTCAGCAACCACGGTTTTGCCGCGGCGGCGTCGTGCAATGAATCCAGCGCCCGCCAGGCCCGCAGCATCGTTTCCTGCACCAGGTCTTCGGCACGCGAGGGATCGCCGCACAGCCAGCAGGCGAAGCGGTACAGGTCGGCCGCGTGGGCGTGCACGAGTGCGTCGAACTGGCGTTGTCTCAGATTCACCTGAGAGGAGACCGCCTCGGGATCGTGCGGCTTACGGGATAGCATGAGCGCGGCAGGTTTCAACGCAGTTTTTCGAGTATGCCTTCCAGCTCGTCCGCGCTGTGGTAACGGATGGTCAACTTGCCGCGGCCACCGCGCCCATGGGTGATCTCGACCCTGGTTCCGAGCTTGTCGGACAACTCGCGTTCCAGTGCGGCGACGTCGGGGTCGACGTGGCGCGATTTGCCCTTGCCGTTCGACTTCGGCAGCTGCGCAAGGCGCACCGCCTGTTCCAGTTCGCGGACCGACCAGTCCTGGGCGGCGGCCTTTTCGGCCAGCGCGATCGCGCGCGGCGCGGGCAGCGTCAGCAAAGCACGCGCATGGCCCATTTCGAGATGTCCCTCATCCAGCAACTCGCGGATCGGTTCGGGCAGATCCAGCAGGCGCAGCAGATTCGCGACCGCCGCACGCGAGCGTCCCACCGCGTCCGCAGCCTGTTGCTGGTTGAGGCGGAATTCGTCGATCAAACGGCGCAGCGCGTGCGCTTCTTCCAGTGCGGTCAGTTCCTCACGCTGGATGTTTTCGATCAACGCGACTGCCAGCGCCGATTGCGCAGGAATGTCGCGCACCACCGCGGGGATTTCTTCGAGGCCGGCTTTCTTCGCCGCGCGCCAGCGACGCTCGCCGGCGATGAGTTCGTATTGTCCGCGGCCGAGTTCGCGTACAACGATCGGCTGGATCAGGCCCTGGGCCTTGATCGAAGCGGCCAGTTCGTCCAATCCGGCTTCATCGAAATGTCGGCGCGGCTGGTATTGGCCCGGACGGATCGAGCCGACCGCGAGCGAGCTCAGGCTATCGCCGGACTCCTCGGCACTCTCGATTTCCGCGGTGCCGAGCAGCACGTCGAGATCGCGGGAACCGAGGCCCCGCCGTTTGGTCGCGCTCATGCGGACACCTTCATGAGTGGGTTGATTTGCCCGGACGGCGGCGGAACGACGGGCGCGGCCGTGCCCACGCGGCGGATCATTTCACCCGCCAATCCCAGATAGGCGATCGCGCCACGCGATTCTCGGTCATACAGATTGATGGGCTTGCCGTGGCTGGGCGCTTCAGCGAGGCGCACGTTGCGCGGCACCACCGAGCGCAGCACCTTGTCGCCGAAATGGCGCGTGAGTTCGCTTGACACGTCGTTGCCGAGCGCGGTGCGCACGTCGAACATGGTGCGCAGCAGGCCCTCGACTTCGAGTTTTGGATTCAGGCGCATGCGCACCGCCTTGATGGTGTCCAGCAGATCGGTCAGGCCTTCCAGCGCCATCGACTCGCATTGCACCGGAATCAGCACGCTGTGCGCGGCGGCCAGCGCGTTCAGGGTCAACAGGTGCAGCGACGGCGGACAGTCGATCAGGACTATGTCGTAGCGGTCGCCCAGTTTGGCCAATTGTTCCTTGAGCCGCGATTCGCGCGCGATCGCGTCGGTCAATTTCAGCTCGGCTGCGGTCAGGTCGCGACTTCCGGGCAGCAGGTCGAAACCGGCTTCGGTAGTGACAATGGCCGATTCGATTGCAGCCTCTTCCAGCAATACTTCGCAACCGTTGGGCTTGGCCGCGCGCTTGTCCACGCCCGACGATGACGTGGCGTTGCCTTGCGGATCCAGATCCACCAGCAGGATGCGCCGTTTGGTTTCCGCCAACGCGGCGGCCAGGTTCACGGCCGTGGTGGTTTTGCCGACGCCGCCCTTCTGGTTGGCACAGGCAAGAATCTGGCCCAATCAGGGGGCCGTCGGTCGGTCATTCACGGGCTCTGATTCTACCATCCAACAGGCCTCCAGCCACGGCGGTCCGGGCGTCCCGTGCCACGACGGGAGCATGACGGGCAGCGCTTCGCTCACGCTTACGTCAGCACGGGGAACCGTCTCGGCCGGCATCGTGCCGCGCCTCAGGCCTCGTTTCACGTGAAACTCCGGCGAGGTTGCTCCTGGGCGCTCGTCCGGCGGGGAGCGCCCCACATGCTCCTCCCGCAAGTCGGCCATCCGGGTCAGAAAGGCTTCAAG
>DASUJD010000101.1:0-10412 GCA_036279455.1 Rhodanobacteraceae bacterium
TTCGAGGAACTGACCTTGAGCGGCAAGGACAATGAGCTGAAGGTGCAGACCTCCGATGCCTGGCCGAACCTGTTCCGCGAGTCACGCTTCCTTTCGGCGGTGGACTTCGTGCAGGGCGACCGCATGCGGCGCAAGGTGGCCGAAGAAATGGCCCGCTTGATGTCCAGCGTGGACCTGCTGCTGGTGCCATCACTGCGCAACGAAATGCTGATCATCGGCAACAACACCGGACAACCGTCGCTGACCCTGCGCACCGGATTCGTGCACATCTCCGAGGCACGCAGCGACTGGGCGCCGGACCCGGCGCGTCCGCTGCCACACTTCAATCCACCGCGCCGCGTGCCCTACGGTGTCACCCTGATCGGGCGTCTGTTCGAAGAAGGCACGATCGCGCGCGTCGGACTGGCCATGGAGCGCAAGCTGAAAGTCGCGCACGAGCGTCCACCGGGATTCGAGACCTGATCGCGGTAGGTTGACCTCGGGCCTGCGACACGTCGACCTCGGTGGCTTCCGCCGCCACGCTCGGCAAGAAGGTGGCACGGGTCGAGCGGATTGCGGCGTGAACTGACTGCCAATCACAGATCACGTCAAGTGACGCTCCGAACCCCGTTCAATTCGCGCAATGAAGATCGCCACCTACAACGTCAACGGTATTCGTGCGCGACTGCCCTTGCTGCTGCGCTGGCTTGCAGAGCAGTCGCCGGACATTGTTTGCCTGCAGGAACTCAAGGCGCCGCAGGAGCTGTTTCCCGTCGACGCAATTCATGCAGCGGGCTATGCCGCGGTGTGGCACGGGCAGAAGAGCTGGAACGGCGTTGCGATCTTGAGCAAGGGCTGCGAACCCGTGGAACGCGGGCGGGCTTTGGCCGGCGATCCGGATGACGCGCAGAGCCGGTACCTCGAAGCGGAAGTGCGGGGCATCGTCATCGGATGCCTTTACCTGCCCAACGGCAACCCTGCTCCCGGTCCCAAATTCGACTACAAGTTGCGCTGGCTGCAACGCCTGACGGCGCATGCGCGCGATCTTCTGGATTCCGGGCTGCCCGTGGTCCTTGCCGGGGATTTCAACGTGATCCCGGAAGACATCGACGTGTACGCGCCGGAGCGCTGGGTGGACGACGCGCTGTTTCGTCCCGAGGTGCGCGCGGCATACCGGAACCTGCTGGCGCAAGGCTGGACAGACACGCTGCGTACACTGCACCCGGACGCGCGCATCTACACGTTCTGGAAGTACCTGCGCAACGCATTTGCGCGCGATGCCGGCTTGCGGATCGACCACATTTTGTTGACCCCCGCCGCAGCACGACACCTTCAAACCGCAGGCGTGGATCGGGAGGTGCGCGGCTGGGAACGCACCAGCGATCACGCGCCAACCTGGGTCAGCCTCAATGAAAACGAAAGTCCGCTGGAAAGTCGACTCTGACCCCTGTTTTCGGGTGCTACCATGCCGTCAGGCAAGGTATCGACCACCAGTTTCACCTGGCCGGGATGTCCCGCGATTGATGCGGCGGTGTTGCTCTGGGGATCTCGGCCGGGGCCGTCAAACAACTCTCTTGACTGTGCATCAGGGCTGATCAGGTATGCCGTTGCTGGCCGAGCTCCGCAAGCGCAAGGTCTTCCAGGTGGCCATCGGCTACCTCGCGGTGGCCTGGCTGCTGGTGCAAGTCACGGCCACCATCCTGCCGGCATTCGATCTGCCGGTGTGGACGCTGCGCCTGGTCGTCCTGCTGTTCGCCCTCGGCTTTCCCATTGCGCTGCTGATGGCCTGGTCGCTGGAACTCGCGCCGGACGGCGTGAAGCTGGACGTGAGCACGCCCGCCGGCAAGGGCATGCTCGCGATCGCGGCAGCGCTCATGGTCGTCGCGCTCGGATGGTTCTTCCACGGTCATGCGCTCCCGGCGCAGCATGTCGCGAAAGTCGCGGCGACAGACGCCGCATCCACACAAACGCAGCCGAACGCGGATGCACGTTCCATTGCAGTGCTGCCAATGGTCAATGCCAGCAACGACCCGGACCAGCAGTTCTTTTCCGACGGCCTTTCCGAAAACCTTATCAATTCGCTGTCCCGCTATGACCGGCTGAAGGTGATCGGCCGCATCTCCGCGTTCCAGTTCCGCAACAGCAAGGAGGACAGCGCGAGCATCGGCCGCAAGCTGGGTGTGTCCTATTTGCTGAGCGGCAGCGTGCAGCACGCAGGTGACATCGTGCGCATCAACGCCTCACTGATCAACGCCGCCGATGGCAGGACGCTGTGGGCCGAGCATTACGACCGTCCCTACAAGAACCTGTTCCCCCTGCAGGACGAGATCGCACAGAACGTCGCCGACGTCCTGCAGGCCAGGCTGCTACCAGGCACTGCCGCAAAGCAGAGCGACCGACCGCCCAGCGGCAACATGGACGCGTATGCCGCCTACCTGCGCGCGATGCAGTTCTTCTATCAGGGCGCCAGCCTCGAGGAGATCAAGTATCAGACGCTGGCGACCCATCTGGATCCCGGTTATGCCGCCGCCTGGGCCCACCTGTCGGTCGCATGGGCGCGTCTGGGCTTCAACGGAACCGGCGGGAAGGCACAAGCCGCCTATCGTGAAGCGCGCATTGCGGCGGACAAGGCGCTGGCGCTGGCACCCGATCTCGGCCTCGCCCACGGCGCCCTGGGCAACCTGCTGCTGGGTGCGGATTTCGACTGGCACGGCGGGCTGGCCGAATTTCGTCGCGGCATCGAACTCGCGCCGGAAATCGGCCCGCTGCATGGCGGTTACAGCCGTGCGCTGGCCGCGACCGGCAAATTGCACCACGCCATCTCCGAAAGGCAGCGTTCGCTGTCGGTCGACCCGCGGCAAGTTCCGGAACGCTTCAACTACGTCAAGCTGCTGGTCGCCGCAGGCCGGCTGGACGAGGCTGAAAAAGAGGTCAAGACCGGGATCGAATTGTCGGGGCGTACCTCATCGCAACCGTACTACCGTTTGCGCTTCGCCTTGCTGCGCGGCGATGCGAAGACCGCGCTGGAAGCAGCCGCGCAAACGAGCCCCGGCATGCGCGATCTGTCGCTGGCGCTTGCCGCGCAGATCGGCCCCGATCGCGCGGCGGCGGACGCCGCGCTGGCGAAGCTGCTGCGGGACCACAATGACCTGAGTGAACGCAAGCCCTACAATCTGGCGTCGGTATACGCGCTGCGCGGCGATGTCGACAGGACCGTGGAATGGCTGGAGCGCACCTGGGCCAACCGCGACATCAACATCCATCAGGTGTTGTACGACCCGGTGATGCTGCAGTTCCGCAGCGAGCCGAAGTTCATTGCCTTCTGCAAGAAGATCGGCCTGCCGCCGCCGAGCGAAAGCGAGGCACTCAGCATCGACCAGATCCGCGCGCTGTAAAAAACGGCGCCAGATTCACTTCACTGCCGAACTGCGCAGGCGCCGGTACTTCACGCGCTCGATCAATGCCGCCATCAAGGCGCCACCGATCATGCCCAGCAAGATGGTCCCTCCATGTCCGCAGAAAACATGCAGGGGCTGATCGATCCAGCAATAAAGCCGCATCCCCGCGTCGGTCATGAGTCCGACTGCAAGACCGTAAGCTGCGCCCGTGAGCGCGGGGCGCGTCGGCAACGCCCGCGCGACAAGCCACGCGGAAATGGCCAGCGAAGGTATCGCGAACGGCAGTTCCATGACCACGCATTCCCACGCAAGCCGCGCCCAGGAATCCGGATCGTGCAGCGGTGTCGGCAGCACGATCGCCGTGGTGAGGGAAACGCCCGTGAAGAGCAAAAGCCCGGCAGTCAGCGCCAACATCACCCATCCTGGCCTTGCGGCCATTCCGGGCACGGCCTGACGCAGCGCGAAGCCCAGCAGCGCGATCCCGCCAAGCGATTCGAGCGCCGACATCCCCCAACTCGTCCATGCCGGCATCTGTGCGAGATTTTCGCGCCAGTGGTGGTACAGCGGCGGCCCCAGGAACAGGATCAGCGCAAGCGGCACCAGCGCCAACAAGCGGCGCGACGGCGACGCGAGCGGCCTCACCGGCGCGATGTCCACGCGAACCCGATTCACGAGCGACACAGGCACGCTGGATTCAATCATGGTCGGCCCCGTTCTCCAGCGCCGCCCGCAACGCCCGCGAGGCCCGGCTGCAACGCAATCTCACCGCGGTCGCCGCTATCCCGAGCCGCCGGGCGATGACATCGAACGAGAGTCCTTCGATGTTTCGCATCCACCAGGTCGCGCGCGAATCGGGCGAAAGGCGGCCGAGCGCATCCTGGAGCGCTTGCAATTCGAAGTCGGCGGCGCGTGGTGCGAATCGCTCCTCGAGTTCCAGCAAATCCGTCAGAACTTCGTGCCGATCGCGCCGGTGCGCTTCACGACGATGTCGAAGCAACACGTTCTGCGCGATGCCGAAGGCCCATCCGATGACGGAACGGCCCGGTAAATAGGTGTGGCGTGAGCGATGCAGTTCAAGAAAGACCTCCTGGAGCAGATCGCTCGCATGGGCATCATCGCGGACCCGTGCGCGAATGAATCCGTTCACGCGCGGAGCGAGCGCGCGATACAGGGCTTCGAAAGCCGCAAGGCTTCCGCCCTGGTATTCGCGCATGAATCCATCGAGCGCCTGTGCGCTCTCGAGATCGCTCACGTGGCCGCCCGAAAATATCCGGACCCGATGATACATCTCGCGCAAACCGACGAACTACTCGATGCACCACCAAAAACCCGGTTTCTTTCCGCGCCGTCGGGATCCAGCATTGCCGGCACCGTTTCCTTGCACGCGCTTTCGACGATGAGGTCATTGCATGATGCTCAAACCGATGGTTTCGGCGGCGACATCGATCCGCCCAACACGGCGCAAACTGATGATCGGCATCGCCATCACGACGCTGTTGCTCTTCGCCATCGTGATCATCTCCCTGGCACGCGGTGGCCGTCCCGATCCGCCGGCGCTGCGCGCCGCCGCCACCCTGCTCGCTGGCCCATGGCAGTTCCATACCGGTGATGACCCGCGCTGGGCGGCCCCCGATATGGACGCTACCGATTGGCAAACGATCGACATGACCGCGTTGCCGGGCAGCCACGACGGCGACGTGGGCCTGCCTGGTTATGTGGGTGGGTGGATGGCACACGGTCACCCCGGCTATCAGGGCTACGCCTGGTACCGGCGTGTGGTGACAGTGCCGGTCGGGCACGCGTCATGGGTCATCCTCGGGCCGACTCTCGTCGAGGACGGCTACGAGCTGTACTGGAACGGGCAGCTGCTGGGCGGGTCAGGCCGGCTCGGTCCGCATCCGCGCCTCGTCGGCACGCGGCCGTTGCTGTTCGCCCTTCCCGCCGATGCGGCGGGCACACGAGGCGTGCTTGCCGTCCGCGCCTACATGCTTCCCGGCCCCGGTCGCAGCGCGGACGGCGGCGGCATGCACAGCGCGCCCATCCTGGCTCCGCAACCGACAGGCGCCGCACTCCACCGCGTGCAATGGGAGCGGACCATCGCCGGCTACATCGTCGATGCGATCGAGCCGCTCGCAATGCTGGCGCTCGTCGGGCTGGCGCTTTGGTGCTGGCGCCGCAGCAGCCACAAGGGTTTTCTGGTCTTTGCCTGCATCGCGCTTGCGCTTGCGGCGGAGCGGCGACTCAACAATGCGATCGTCTCGTGGACCGACCTGCAGGATCTGACGACCTATTCGTGGCTGGCGTCCGTGATGTGGGTGCCGATAATGGCGGCCTGGGTGCTGGCCTGGAACCGCTGGTGTCTGCGCCCGTGGCGAAGCATCGATGCGCTGGCCGTCGTGCTGGCAGTCGTCGGAATCATCGGCGTCTTTGCCCCTTCGGCAAGCATGACCAACGTTTGTCGGCTCGGGTTGCTCGCCCTGTTTGTCGTCATTGCCGCGCGCATGGTCCGCAGTAGTCCGATCCGGGGCCTGGCGCTCATCACGCTGGCCTCGATCATGGTCGAGCTGTTCGGCAGCGAGCTGCTCGACAGCATCGGCGTGCCGGGCATCTGGTTTCCGTTCGGCATCGGCGTGTCGCGGACGCAGTACATCTACGCAATCGCCATTCCGCTGCTGGCCTTCCTGATCGTGCGAACCCTGTCTTCCGTGGAGAACGCAACGACGAGCGATGCGATGATGTTGCGCCAGTCTGGTGCGACTTAATCCGAAAAAGCGGGCGGAGATAATCAAGCTTGCTTGCACCTCCGTCCCCTTTTTCCTTCCAGCAACCGACAGAAAGTGAACCTGACGCCGTTCTTCGCGATGTTGGTGTTGCTGCTGGTACCGGGCCTGTCCGCAGCCGCGGTACAAACCAGCGAGCCATTCGTGGGTGTGCAACTGGAATGGATCACAAGGTCGACGCCGAGGCCCGAAATCATCCATCTTGCGATCATCGATCCAGAGGCGCCCGGCATTCGTTTTCTCGTCACCCCGTCCAACGGTGATCCGAATGGACCGCTGCCGGGCGACCCCAATCTCGAAACCACCCGCGAGACCACACTCCAGTTCATTACCCGGCAACACGCCCAATTGGGAATCAACGGGTCGTTCTTCACCTTCGTCAAACACACGCTGGACACGGATGACGTATCACTGGTGATCTCGGACGGGCACGTCATTGCTCCGCTGGATCCGCATCGCGCCTGGGTTCTCAACATCACGCCCGACAACCGCGTTCAAATCCGCAAGGTCACTGCCAGCGAGGTCGGCAAACCGGATAGCCAACTCCACGAGGCGATCGCCGGTTCGGATTTGCTCGTGGAACACGGAAAGGTTGTGGCACCCACGGGATCGAAGTTCGACGACAGCCATCCTCCGCGCACGGCCGTTGCGGTCACACGCGAGGGTCGCCTGCTGTTGATGACCGTCGACGGACGCCAGCCCGGATTCAGCGAAGGGATGAGCCTGCGGGAGGTGGCCCGGTTCCTGGTTGCACATGGTGCGGTCCGGGCGCTCAATTTCGATGGAGGCGGTTCCACAACCATGGCAATTGCGGACCCCAGCCCGCGCATCATCAATTACCCGAGCGATCACGAGCCTGATGGGAATGCCGGTGAAGCGCGCGCGGTCGGTGTCAACCTCGGGGTATTCGCCCGCCCGAATCCGGATTACAAACCGCTGTCGCCCATTCGGGCTGCAGGTTCCCGCCGACCTGCGTATTTGCTTTTCCCGTCACCCGACGGGAAGTGAACCCGTCCCTGTTCTTCAGCCCCGCAACAGGATGACCGGAAGCGCCACCAAACCCAGGGCGAGAAGAATGCCCAGCAGGGTCATCAAGACGCGCAGCGGGTCCGCACGAAGCACGGTAAAGAACGTCTCCGCGGTGCCTGCGCGCTTGGCAGCGGCGTATTCGGCCCGGGCGCGGACGCTGCGCTGCTGCTCGTAATCGTCGAACGCACGTTTTGCATCCGCGAAGTCCGCGTCCTCCGTCACCCAGATTCCGCCGGCCGAGATGCCCCAGGGACTTGGCGTGGTTTCGTGGAACGCGATCCGCTTCGCGTCGAGCAGCGCCCGCACGTCGTCGGCCTCGTCATCGGGCACGTTGCGAAGGTTCAGAAGCAGCCTGGACATGATGCGATGGTAGTCGCCTTTGATTACCTCATTCCCTTTTTCCGCTGAACGGCATCCGGCCACGCGGGTGATTTCCACCAACCGTCAGCCTAGACTGAAATCATGCAACGGCGCTCGCGCAACATTCTTTTATGGTCACTGGCGGCGGTTATCGTCGCGCTGATCGGCTTGCGCATCGCCCTGCCCACGATCGTGCGGCATACCCTCAACCAGCACATGGATCACATGGGCGATTACCACGGTCATGTGGCCGATGTCGACATCTCTTTGTGGCGTGGCGCCTACAGCCTGGATGACCTGAAAATCGTCAAGGTCAGCGGCAAGGTGCCGGTGCCGCTTCTGCAGACGCCACGCATGGACATCCACCTGAGCTGGCACGCACTCATGCACGGCGCGATCCGGGCCAGCGTCGAATTCCAGCGCCCGGTGTTGAACTTCGTCGATGGCAACAAGGGTTCCGATACCCAGGCCGGCGGCGGCGTCGACTGGCGTGCGCAATTGCAACGCCTCATCCCGACTCGCCTCGACGAAGTGAAAGTTGATAACGGCACCATCACCTTCCGCAATTTCGTGTCCAAGCCGCGGGTGGACATCAAGGCCACCCGGGTCAACGCCGTGGTCACCAACCTCACCAACGCCGACCGCAGCGGCGGACGCCGCGTCGCCGACATGCACGCCACCGCGCAGGTTCTGGGCGAGGCACCCATGGAAACTTCCGCCAGTTTCGACCCGCTGGGGAAATCCGTCGACTTCACGTTCAAGCTGCGCATCCTGCACATCGACCTCGTCAAGCTCAATGACCTGGCGCGCGCCTACGCCAAGCTGGATTTCGCGTCCGGCCACGGCGACTTCGTCATGGAGCTCAACGCCCGCGACGGCAGGCTCGACGGCTATGCCAAGCCACTGTTCCACGACATGCAGATCTTCAGCTGGAAACAGGACGTGACGAAGGAGCACGAAAATCCGTTCGAAGTCGCCTGGCAAGCCATCGCAGAGACCATCACCTCGATCTTCACCAACCACAAGAAGGACCAGTTCGCCACACGTGTCCCCATCAGCGGCCGTATCGACGACAAGAAATTCGGCACTTGGCGCGCGATCGTCAACGTGCTGCACAACGCCTTCGTCAAGGCCTACACCCCGCAACTGGAACACCTTCACCCTGCACCGCGTGACAAAAAGTAAAAGAAACTCGCAACAACAGGGCAATGTGAAGTAACGGGTCAGCCTCACTTGCCGAACGCATGGCCAAGTGAACCCGACCCCGTTCCTTGTTCCGCAGCTTTTTTTGGGCGTATGCTTTCCGCGCCACGATCCCGGAATCCAGTCGATACCCAGGATTTGGCGCAATCGGGGGGCTTTGGAGCGTTTCCTCAAGGAGGCAGAACATGGCACAAGAGAAACCACCCTTCTTCGTCCGGTTCGCGAACTGGGCGAGTCGGAAGACGGGGTCCTCCTACGCATTCATCCTGGCGGTGTTGGTCGTCGTTGTCTGGGGCATATCCGGCCCGATTTTCCACTTCAGCGATACGTGGCAGCTGGTCATCAACACAGGAACCACGATCGTCACGTTCCTGATGGTGTTCCTGATCCAGAACAGCCAGAACCGCGAAGGCATGGCGGTGCAGATCAAGCTGGATGAACTTCTCCGATCCATGGAGGGCGCCCACAACCTCCTGCTCGATCTCGAAAAGCTGGACGACAAGGCGCTCGATGAACACTATGAACGCTATCGCAAGCTTGCAGCAGAAGCCCGCGCCAAACGGGAACGCGGCGAAGAGGACGTGGATGCGCCGGAAAGCGATCCGGAATGCGAAAGCGAGAAGGCGGATTCGCCGAGCGAGAAAGGCGGCTGACCCCGCTCACGGGCAACGCGATTCAGTGGCCGATGCGCCGCCAAACCGATATCGGCACGTCGCCGTTCGGACGCGGCGGCACCCGATAGCTGAGCGTGTTGCCGTGCAATTCGAAGGTGCGGGTTTGTACCTGCCCCTCCCAGTTGGGGAAGGAGGCACCTTCGATGTGGAACACCAGTTGGTGTTTCGCCGGTTCGACTGCAAGCGTGCCGTAATGGGTGCTCGAACCCATCACTGCGGCCCGATATTCCTGCGCGCTGGCCTTGGCTTTGGCGGGGTCGGCAAAGCGCGGGCGATCGCTGCGGAGAATCTGCAACGAGTAGCGCCCTGCGCGGTCGATCATCAGCAGGCCCTTCGGCGCATCGCCATAGTCGTGCGAGCGTGATCCATCCGGATGGATCACGTCGGCGGCCACCAGCGTCCAGGTTCCGGCCAGCGAAACATCGCCGCGGGTATCGGCCATCCTGGAGCCGGAGGCCCAAGCCAGGCCGGGCAGCAGACAGACGATGACGGCAAGGCGGGAGAATATGCGGTGCAGGTTCATGGGGTTTGCTCCTTCGAATCGGGGTGCGGGGTGCCGCACTCACTGGTGAGGCCTCGCCGATCGTAGGACTTGCAAACATGCATAAAAAGCGAATAATTCGATGGCAACCTTTTCGAATTGCTTATCGATGCCACTACCCAATCTCGACATGCAGGCGTTGCGCAGCCTGGTGGCGATCCTCCGTGTCGGCGGACTGGCCCGTGCCGCGGACCGGATCGGGCGCTCGCAGTCGGCGATCAGCCAGCAGATGCGCAAGCTGGGGTTGCAGTTGGGCCAACCGTTGTTCCGCAAGCAGGGGCGCCGGGTGGTGTTGACCGAAGCGGGCGACCGCGTACATGCGTATGCGCTGCGCATCCTTGCGCTCAATGACGAGGCGGTGCACGCCGTGCATGGCGCATCGATCGGCGGCGTGGTGCGGTTCGGCTTGCCCGGGGACTTCGCCGAATCCTGGCTGCCGGTTGCGCTG
>DASUJD010000102.1:0-20796 GCA_036279455.1 Rhodanobacteraceae bacterium
AGGGGCAATTTCCGGGTCCACGTCATCGTCGCCGTAATGGCTGAACGGCAATGGCTGCGCCGGCTGGTATTTTCCATGCTCGAAGTGCGAAACGTACAGCCGCTTGCCCTTGTCTTTGCCGGGATCGATGGAAAGAAAATAAATACTGCCGTCGGCAGCGACACTGCCTCTCCACACGGCATTGCTGATGTTGACGGCCGGCGGCAGTTCCCTGGGCTTGCTCCAATGGTCCCAGTCCGGGCCTGTGCGATCCGTGCGCCAGAGGTGAATCACTGCATGCGAGGGCTTGCCGGGTACCGCGTTGGCGGGCGCTCGCGCCGAAACGAAGATCATGTATGAACCATCCGGCGACAACTCCGGCGCAAGCTCGGGCCAGTCTCCTGAAAACGACGCAATCACGGGTTTCGTCCAATGGCCGCGTACGCGATGCGACTCCATGATCGTGGCACCACCGGCACCATAGCGCGCGAAGAACAACGTGTTGCCATCCGGGCTGAAGGTCGGCGGACTATCGTTGGCCGGGCTCGAGATCACGCCGGGGGCGAATATTTTCGGCGCTGCCAGCGCGACTTGTGCGGGCGCAGCGAGCGCCGCGGGCGCCATGGCGGCGACAACGAGAACCGTTGGTATCGCGAATTTCATGGGGCACTCCTCCAGGATGGATATGCAACGCAGGTCATGACCGCAACACGGCCTCAGACCCCTCATCGCCGCCGAGGTTCAGCAACGTGTAGACGCGCAGTTCGGCGTTCCAGGCCTTGCCGTTTTTCGCCACGAACTGCACCTGCTGGGTCAGCATGATCTCGTCGCCGACGATCACCCCGCGACGGACGGTGGTGTAACCGCTCCACGTCGCCTTGCCCGGATGCAGCGTCACGGCAATCTTTTTTCCATCGCTCGTCGTGATCTTGATCGGATGTTCCTGCGCCATCAATCGCAGCTCATCCTGGGTCACCCCGCTTCCCGTGCCGTGGCGCACCAGCATGATTTCGCCGTGGGCGGGATCCGTGCTCACCACCTGCACCAGCTCCGTGCCCCGGGGTCCGATTTCCCAGGGTTTGTCGATCGTGACGGTCCAGTGCGAACCCGCGTGCACGCGCGCGGGTGCATGCCCCCACAGCAATGGAATGAAAAAAGTGCCGCTGGTTTCACGATCGATCCGGCACTTGCCCTTGTAGCAATGGGTATTGCCGTCTGCGAGCACTTTTGCACGGGCGGGCGGTGTCGGAGCCTGGCCATCCGTCCGATCGGCCTCGTCGGACACAATTGCCTCGGGGGTCACCGCGACGACGGTGGAAGTCGAAGCGCCGCTGTAGCGCCACACGAAACCTTTCAGGCCCTTGCCCGACCACGAGAAGCTTTTGGAATAGACATCGGTGATCCGCTCGCCAACCCGGACATGCGGCTTCAGATAGGCATCGGAAGCTGTCGCCGGATTCGCGGGGTTGCCAGCGAGCGCGCCACTCGCGATCACGCACAGCGCCATCGCCGCCGCCACCCGTGCTGCCTTCATGCGGTGCCGTTCCTTCCGGAAAATGCAGACAACCAATCTCGTCGCCACTCGACGGGGGCGCATCCTTTTTGTTGTCAACGGCATTTTTCGCGTGACAAGCGGTGCGACTGGCGATGCAACCGGTATCCGCGTCCGCGGCAACAGTCACAGCTCAACCCATCGCGCCACGGCTCATCGGCGTCGGCGGTGTGGCCGTGTTCTGCGGCAACGGCGCCAATCGAACCAGACCCAGCGCGATCACCAGGCCAACCAGCGCCATCGCACCGACGAAGATGCTGACGCCGTTCCAGCCGTGCGCTGCATAGAACAATCCGCCGCACGCACCGGCAATGCTGGAGCCGATGTAATAGCAGAACAGGTACAGCGACGACGCATGCGCCTTGGCGGCGCCGGCGCGGCGCCCCACCCAACTGCTCACGACGGAGTGGCCGCCGAAGAATCCGAAGGTCAACACGCTCACGCCCAGCAGGATCATCCACAACGGCGTGAACGCCGTCAACAGCGTGCCGATCAGCATCAGCGCCAGCATTGTCCACAGCACCTTGCGCCGCCCGAGTTTGCCGGCGAGGTGGCCGACCCATGGCGAACTGAAAGTGCCGATGAAATAAATCGCGAAGACCGCGCCGACCGCGGCCTGGCTCAAGTTGTAGGGCGGCGCCAGCAGGCGATAGCCGATGTAGTTGTAGAGGGTCACGAATGCGCCCAGCAGCAGGAATCCTTCGGCGAACAACCACGGCAAACCGCGGTCGTGAAAGATCACGCCGAAGCGTTCGGCGAGCACGCGACGACTTGACGGCTGTGGTTTGAAGTGCCGCGACGCCGGAAGCAGCCGCCAGAAAATCAGCGCGCAAACAATGCCGACGACCGCGACCACGATCACGCCCGCGCGCCAGCCCGCGAAATCGGCCATGACGCCGGTGATCAGCCGACCGGCCATGCCGCCGATCGCGTTGCCGCTGATGTACAGGCCCATGCCGAGGCCGATCGAAGCGATATCCATTTCCTCGGCGAGGTAGGTCATCGCCACCGCCGGCAGCCCGCTCAAGGTGACGCCCAGCAATGCCCGCACGATCAGCAACGTCGTCCAGTTCGGCATCAGCGCCGATGCCAGCACCAGCAGCGCCGACCCCAGCGTCGAGGCAACCATGACCGGCTTGCGCCCCCAGGCATCGGAAAGCACACCGGCGAACAGCATGCCGAACGCCACCACGAACGTCGTCAACGACAGCGACAGCGCGCTGACCGCTTCACTCACGCCGTAATCGCGGGTGAATTCCGGCAGCAACGGCTGCACGCAGTACAGCAGTCCGAACGTTGCGAACCCCGCCGCGAACAGCGCCCAATTGACGCGCCGAAACGCCGGCGTGCCGCGGCGGATGAAATCATGCGCAGGAAGCGTATCCCCGGGTTGCGCGGATATGGCGCTCATCCGCGCATCTTATTACGGCAGCTTGTGCACCGGGTTGCCAACAACGGGCCTGTCAATGCCACGCCAAGTGGCATGGCGTTGACAGGCGCTGGTCCACGTGGGGCTTCTTCCCGACGACGCAATTCAGCGAAGCCGCCAATGACCGCGAACCCACACGTGTCCGGAGACCCAATGGCCCGGCACCCACACCCGCGCAGGCGCAACCGCCACCACGTGGGCACGCCGCGGCGCGACCACACAACCGCCAAGCGCGGTACCACCGAGGACGATCAGGCCGGTCAACAACCACATCAACTTGCGTTTCATGCGCGCTCTCCGCGTGGGGACATGTACGCAAAAACGCGCTACGACAGGGCAACGTTGACCAGGGTTTGCGTGATCATCACCGTTCGTTCAGCCGCGCAGCAGTGCCATCATCGGCGCGTGATAGCGTGTACCGGCCGCGACATCGCGCGGGAATACCTCGTCGATTGCCGCTAGGTCCGCGGCACTCAATGCGACATCCAGCGCACCGAGGTTTTCATCCAGATACCTGATGCGCTTGGTGCCCGGGATCGGCACGACGCATTCGCCCTGCGCCAGCACCCAGACCAGCGCCAGCTGCGCGGGCGTGCAACCCTTCGCGCGCGCCAGCTCTCGCACCTTTTCGACGAGTTTGAGATTCTTCGCGAAATTTTCTCCCTCGAAGCGCGGACTGTGCTTGCGGTAGTCGTCATCGCCGAAATCGCCGGGACTCTTGATGGCGCCGGTCAGGAACCCGCGACCCAGCGGTGAATACGGCACGAATCCGACGCCGAGTTTTTCGCACGTCTGCAACACGCCGTCCTCGGGATCCCGCGTCCACAGCGAATATTCGCTCTGCACCGCGGTAACCGGATGCACCTTGTGCGCGCGTTCCAGCGTCGCCGCCGATGGTTCGGACAACCCCACGTAGCGGATCTTGCCGGCCTGCACCAAGTCGGCCAACGCGCCCATGGTGTCCTCGATCGGCGTCGCGCGATCGACGCGATGCTGGTAGTACAGATCGATGTGATCGACGCCCAGGCGCCGCAGGCTGGCATCGCAGGCGCCGCGCACATAGTCCGGCCGGCCGTTGACGCCACGCTTCGCCGGATCGTTAGGATCGCGCATGATGCCGAATTTGGTGGCCAGAAACACCTCGTTGCGGCGCCCCTTGATGGCCTTGCCCACCAGCACCTCATTGGTATGCGGACCGTAGATGTCGGCGGTGTCCAGGAAATTCAGGCCTACACCCAACGCGTGGTGGATCACCTTGATCGATTCGGCATCGTCGTGCGCGCCGTAGAACTCGCTCATGCCCATGCAGCCGAGACCGATGGCGGAAACCCGAGGCCCCTTGTGGCCGAGTGTGCGTGTTTGCATGATGTATCTCCCAGGACCTGTCAACGCCATGCCAAGTGAACCGCGTTGCTTCCGCAGCGGTTGCCAGACAAGGCGCTTGCCGCAGCGCCATGGTGGTTCCATGGTCAAAGGTGCGCACCGCAGTATGGCAGCCGCTGCGGAGCAACCCCGGATTTCGTTTTGCGGGTGTGTCAACGCCACGGCATCACCGGCGTTGATACGAACATGCCCGTGACCCACAGCGGCAAAGCTGACTGCATCCCGCACCGCAAAACACCAAACGCATCATTTTAGTGAATCCACCCCACCGCCGCCGCACCACCCGCTACAACCACCTCACCGAGGACGCTCCGATGCGCAAATTTCCGATCCGTTCAGCCGTGCTTTCCGCGGCCCTCGCCTGCTCGTCGCTCGCGCTTGCGGCAGCTCCGCCGCCAGCTGCCAATTCGAGCACCGACGCGGCCAGTCAACCGCAAAGGCACCGCCTGCACCAACGCATGCACCACCACATGCGCGCCATGAATGTTTTCAAGCGGCTCAACCTGACCGACGCGCAACGTTCGAACGTGCGCCAGCTGATCCGGCAAAATTTCGATCGGGCACGATCTGAAATGCACGCGTTGCGCCAGCAGCGCATGGCATTCGAAAACGCCACGCCCGGCAGCTCCGGCTACCGGACGGCAGCGAGCGATCTAGCCCGGGCCGAATCGAACGCCGCGCATGCGCGCGTGCTTCGCCGGGCCGAACTGCGCACCAGGATCTACGGCTTGCTTACGCCCGCCCAGCGTACGCAACTGGCCAGCATGCGTTCGCAGCGCGAGGCGAAGATGAAGCAATGGCGTGAATCACACATGCGGCGAGCACCGGCTGGTGCACCCGCTTCGTCTGCGGCAGCGGCGGATTGAGTAGACGTGAAGCCATGACCGTCGCACGAGGCTGCCGGGTATCAGACGGCATCCTCGTGACGCTGTTGCTGGCGTCCTGCGTTGCATTGACGGCGTGTTCGGCAGGCAATCAGGATCAATCGTCCGCCACAAGATCGGATGCGGGCGCGCAAGCTGCAATCGCATCGACCGCGCCAACGAGAACGAACAATCGTACGCTCACCAACGATGCCTGGGGCTTTCGCATCGAGGCGCCCCCAGGTTGGGAGGTTCGGCATGATTTCCGTTCGGGTTATCTCGCGAACGGCGCATGGAAAACCTTCGCTCCGCCGGATTCGCAAGGCAAACCGATACTGACTTTGACCGTTCCGGGTTCCAATCGCATCAGCGATGCCGAACTCCGGATCGGCGCGAGTCGTGCCGCCGGCGAAGTGCGCCGCTGCACCACGCCGCCATCTGCCATGCGCCCCGGCAGCGTGGCGACGCAACGCATCAACGGGGTCGCGTTCACCATCTTCGAGGCAGGCGACGCGGCGATGAGCCATCACCTGGAAGTGCACGCCTGGCGCGTGTTGCACGACGGAACCTGCTACGCCGTCGATCTGCTCGTGTTCGGCGTGAACCCGCAAGTTTACGATCCGCCCGCTACGCCGCCTTTCTCGAATGCCCAGGCATTCGCGAAGATGCATGCGGTGCTGCAGACCTTGCGTTTCACCCGCTAGCGAGTGCATCGACGGCCTTGCGGTAGCGCGCCGCAATGCGATCTTCGCCGCGGTGACGAAAATCACGCACCAGCCACTCGCCGCCCGCCATCACGTCGCGCACCAGTGGCGCGTTGCCTGCGAACAGGAACGCATCGATCACGCTGGATTCGTCGCGGGCTGCGAGCAGCGGCGAGGCCTCGTCCAGCACGATGCAATCAGCGTGCGACTTGTCATTTGCAAGACCGGCCGCTCGCCACCCGCCGCGCAGCGCCGCCATCCACAAGGTTTCGCCGACGCTGGATCCGGATTCGCGCGCAGCGATGTTGCGATGACGCGTCGCCAGCCGCTGACCGTATTCGAGCCAGCGCAGTTCCTCGACCGGTGATACCGAGATGTTCGAATCCGAGCCGATGCCGAGCGTGCCACCTGCATCCATGCAGGCCGCGAGTGGAAACAACCCATCACCGAGATTGGCTTCGGTGGTCGGACACAAACCCGCGACTGCACCGGATTCCGCAATGACGCGCGTTTCGGCGTCATCCACATGCGTCGCATGCACAAGACACCAGCGTGAATCGACATCGGCATGGTCGAACAGCCACTGCACCGGTCGCGCATTGCGAAGGTTGAGGCAGTCCTGCACTTCGCCGATCTGTTCGGCAATATGGATGTGGATCGGACAGCCTTGTGCGAGTGGCGAACCCAGCACTTCGTTCATCGCCGCCTCGGGCACCGCACGCAACGAGTGCAGGGCCATGCCCACGCACAACCCGGGCGACTCCAGCGCACGCAGCGACTCGACCAGACGCAGATACGCATCGACCGACAGCCCGAATCGGCGTTGCCGCCCGGACAACGGCCGCCCATCGAAACCACCGGTCATGTACAGCACCGGCAACAGGGTCAAACCGATGCCTGCTTCTCGCGCCGCCTCGACGATGGCGAGCGACATCGCCGCCGGGTCTGCATAGGGGCTGCCTTCCGGCGCATTGTGCAGGTAGTGGAACTCGCAGACGTGCGTGTACCCTGCTTTCACCATCTCGACGTACGACTGCGCCGCGATCGCGCGCAACTCATCCGGGCCGATCCGTGACGCGAACGCGTACATCGTCTCGCGCCAGGTCCAGAACGAGTCGTCGCCAGGGCCACGCCGCTCCGCCAAGCCCGCCATCGCACGCTGGAACGCGTGCGAGTGCAGATTGGGCATGCCCGGCAGCGCAAACTGCGCGTGTACCGCTTCACCGGCACCGCCTTGCACCGTCACATCACGCTGCCAACCCACGGGCGTCCACGCATGATCAATCCGCAAGCCATCCGCCGGCACGTGCACTCCTGCGCCGCTGGTCTGCACGGCACTGTTAGGATGCCGCCATTGTGACACGCTGGCCGCGGTTCGCGGCCACCTCATTCAAGCATGCGAACGCCATGGGCACCCGCTGGGATCACCTGCTGCTGGATTGCAATCTTGTCCCGTTGACGGACCCGCAGGGTTGCGGCGCAACCGGCGCGGATGCGATCGGCTGGCGCGGCGGTGTCATCACGTTTGTCGGCCCGATGCGCGAGCTGCCGTCGGGCGACCCGGAAACATCGGCGGCTCGCGTCGAATCCCTGGGCGGCGCACTGGTGACGCCGGGTTTGATCGACTGTCATAGCCACCTGGTGTTCGCCGGCGATCGGGCCAACGAATTCGAGATGCGGCTGAACGGCGAGAGTTACGAGGCGATCGCGCGTGCCGGCGGCGGCATCCTTTCCACGGTGCGCGCGACCCGCAGCGCGTCCGCAGACGAATTGTTCGAGCAGTCATTGCCGCGCGCACGCGGCTTGTTGCGAGATGGCGTGACGACGATCGAAATCAAGTCCGGTTACGGGCTCGACCTTGAAACCGAAATGAAGATGCTGCGGGTCGCGCGGCGAATCGGCCGGACGCTCGGCATCACGGTCAGGACGACGCTTCTCGGATTGCATGCATTGCCGCCGGAGTTCGCGGGCCGCCGTGCGGAATTCGTGGCCCTGGTCTGCGACGAATGGCTGCCTGCGATCGCCGAGGCAAAACTGGCCGATGCCGTCGACGCCTTCTGCGAAGGCATCGCGTTCACGCCGGACGAGGTGCGGCGTTGTTTCGAACGCGCACGCGAGCTGGGCCTGCCAGTCAAGCTGCACGCGGACCAATTGTCCGATCTCGGCGGCGCGTCGCTGGCCGCGTCCTTCAATGGACTCTCTGCCGACCACCTCGAATGCGCCGGCGCCGAAGCGGCCGAGGCGATGGCGCGGTCCGGTACCGTCGCGGTATTGCTGCCGGGCAGCTTTTACGCACTGCGCGAAACACGCCTGCCGCCCATCGAGGCCTTGCGGGAACGCGACGTGCCCATGGCCGTCGCAACCGACCTCAACCCCGGTACCTCGCCGCTGCGTTCATTGCGACTGGCAATGAACATGGCGTGCACACTGTTCCGCCTGACACCCGAAGAAGCCTTGCGCGGCACAACCCGGAATGCGGCGCGCGCATTGGGCTTTCGGGATCGCGGCACGCTCGCGGTCGGGCAACGCGCGGATGTGGTGGCCTGGCATGCACATCACCCTGCAGAGCTTTCGTACTGGATCGCCGACACGCTGGCGGCGCGGGTGTTCGTCGCCGGCATCGAAAAGACCGTGTAGCGTCCAAAGAAAAGGCCCCGCGGACGGGACCTTTTCGGGTTGCGCGACGAGAGCGTTCTATTTGGTCTTTTTGGGCGCCGCCTTCTTTGCAGCCGTTTTCTTCGCCGGCGCGCGGGTTGCCGGTTTTGCCGCCTTGGCCACCGGTTTCACCGGCGCCTTGGCGATCGGCTTGACCATCGTCGTCTTCACTGCCGCTTTCGATTTCGGCGAATGCGGGCGGACATTGCCGTGACTGCCGGCGTAGATCTTGCCCTTGCGTGTCTTCTTGTCACCCTTGCCCATGTCGGTTCCTGATGTTTGTTGTCTGGAAGCCGCGCAACGCGCGCAGCGACGGGCATGGTATCAGCAAGCCGCCACCGCGCAACGGCCGCTCAGTGTTTCACGCCCTGTGGAAACTGCTCGATGACCTTGCCGCTGGCATCGAGAAACTGCAGTTCGGGTTTTCCATCCGCGGCCACCTTGGCCACGATCCGCGGGTGGCCCTGGGGATCGCGCAATACCAGCTCCGAAGAATGATCATTGCGGGTGCCGAGGAAGGCTCGATGGCTGCCGCGCGGATGGGTCTTGAAGAACTCCTTGAGCAGGGCGTTGCGTTTCGCCGGATCGGTCATCGCGCCCTCCCGCCGCATGGTTTGCGCCAACCCGTGGATCGGCCAATCCGGTCGATCGTTGATCTGGATGTAGGTTGCCTTCTTGTCCGTAGCGTCCTGGCTATTCTGGAGCACCAGGGTCTGGTCCTGATCGTAATTGTCGAAGCTCAGGTGTCCGAAGCTCGACACCTTGCCGTCCTTGTCCTTGCTGCCGCCAAAGATCAAGCCGCCATTTTCGGTGCCCTCGTCATTCATGAAGACGACGCCGGCAACCCTGCGATCCGGTCGCGGATAATCCTTGTTCCGGAAATAGGAGCCCGGCGCCTCGGCGGCGTCCGAGATCGCCATGCGCATGGTGCCGTCCGGTTCGACGACATTGATGCGATGTACCGTAATCTGGTCGAACGAGGCGTTGCGGGTGGTCGACGTCGCACCCATCAGCACGCTGCCGGCGAACACCAGCGTCAACACACCGGAATAGATCATCAGAAACCGCTGGCTGGACAGAAACTTCATTGCAGTACCTCCTTGGCGTCATGATCAGTTGCGAGTGTCATCTGCTGCATGCGGACGGAGAAAATGCCGGAAGTCACGCGTGCCCTGCACTCCCGGCGCGTCGTCAGATATTCCGGTGATCATGCCGCCCGCCATCCGGTTCGGGATCGAGACACTCGCTGGATTCGATCTGCACCGTGACGTGGTCGATCGAAAAGCGCTCGCGCAACGTGCTCTGGATCGTCCTCAACGCCCGCTGTGCATCTTCGTCCTCGCGCAACCGTGCATGCAGCGTCGCCATGCGCAAGCCGGAAGCGATCTGCCAGACGTGCAGGTGGTGTACCTCGACGATGGATGGATCGGCATTCGCCAAAGCCGTGCGAATTTCTTCCGGCGCCAGACCCTCCGGTACGCCTTCCAGCAGGATGTGCGCTGAACGCCGCAGCAGCACGAAGGCGGAACGCAGGATCAGCAACGATACCAGCAGCGACAAGACCGGATCGGCCCATTCCCACCCGGAATAACGTACCAGCAGTGCGGCCAGCACCGTGGCCATCGACCCAAGCAGATCGCCGAACACGTGCAGCCGCGCGCCGGCCGTATTGAGGTTGTCGTGATCATGGTCATGCAGGCTGCGCAGCACGATTGCATTCACGGCCAGACCCGCCACCGCGACGATCAGCATCACCCCGGACTGGATGTGGATGGCATCGATCGCCAGCAATCGCCTGGCCGCCGCGTACACGATGGCGATGACCAACAGCACCTGCACCAGCGCATTGACGAACCCGGCCAGCACTTCCATGCGCGCGTAACCGAAACTGCGCCGCGCGTCGGCCGGTTTCAGTGCGATCGCCGCTGCGGCCCAGACCAGCGCCAGCGCGGCGGCATCCACCAACATGTGCGTGGCATCGGCCAGCAACGCCAGTGAGCCTGACCACCAGCCGCCCAGCGCCTCGACGATCAGCATCGCGCAGGTCAGCGCGAACGCGAACACCAGCGGGCCGTGGTTGCTGCGCGACGGATTTTCGTGGGTGTGCCGGTGTGGCATGCGCGCAAGGCTAGGCACAATGCCCGGCGTTACACAATTACCGTATTCATGCGATCGTCCCTGATCGCTGCGTCGCGGGACGCCTTGACACTCTCACAGACCTCGTGCCCATGAACACCAGAGCGGTATTCCGATCGCAGCATCCCGTCAGGCCCGCGCGGCCGCGTGCGAGTGGGTCGCGTGATGATGTTGGTGCGACAGCACGAGGTTGGCGACGTGCGCACTGGCGACCAGCAGCCCGCCACTGGCCACGCTGACGGTGTGAATGATCGCGTGGACATCGAGGTCGATCGCGATGCCGAAAACCAGCAGCGCGATGCCGGGGACCATCAGGAACAGCGCGTATGGCTTGCGGTGACGCCGGTATGCAGTGAAGATGCTCGCACTCGCAAGCGTTGCCGCACAAGCCACAAATACCCGTTCGAACGTGTGCCCGGCCAGAAACTCCAACCCGACCAGCGGCAACAAGGCCAGCACGAAGGGCAACAGCACGCAGTGCACCGCGCACAGCATCGACGCCATGGCGCCAACCCGATCGACCAGCGTCGCGAAACGGCGCGGTGGGGCCGGCAGCGTCGCCGCAGCGGATACCGGCTGTACCAAAGGCATATCCATCGCGCATGGGACCCAGGACGAAACAGACCTCGGGAAGGCTTGCAAACCGCCGCCGGCCCGACTTTGTATACATTATAACATCACATAATCTGAACCCGCAGCATCCGGGTCCGTCCGTTTTCATCGGGTGAAGTTGTCGCGCAAAGCTTCTCCCATCAAGTAGTTGCGGCACTATTCGCCAACGGATCGAACTCGAGCGGAACGTGTCAAGCGTGACCGCAGGCCTTGCAGACCCCATGCACTTCCAGGGTTTGGGCCTTGGCGCGAAATCCGAAACCTTGTGCCTGCTGTTCGATCAAACGCGCGATGGCGCCTTCATCGCAGACTTCGGTGGCACTTTCGCATATATCGCAGATCAGGAACGGCACCTGATGCGCCTTGGCCGGGTGCTGGCAGAACACGAAAGCGTTGATCGATTCGAGCTTGTGGATGAAGCCATTGGCGAGCAGGAAGTCGAGCGCGCGATAGACGGTGGGCGGCGCCGCACCGGGATGGCTGCCGCGCAACGATTCCAGAAGATCGTAAGCCTTGACCGGCTTGCGCGCCTTGGCGACAAGCACCAGCACCTCACGCCGCAGCGGCGTCAGGCGCAACCCGCGCGCATGGCACTCGCGCTCGACCTCGCGCACGATGCCCGCGGCATCGTGATGGTGATGGGCTGAGATTTTGGGCGCGGCGACCATGCGTGCATTCTACGCCACAGCCGAAATCGCAGTCGTGTGACGCCCTCGCCGTGGACAGACGCCGCCCTGCGATCCACGCGCCATCACGTCATTCCTCCTTCGCAGGCGACGTGGAATGAAAACCTTTCGCCCGCGTGATCGCGTCGTCGATGCGCCGCAGCGCGACATCGCGCCCAGCCAGATAAACCGTGTCCTCGATCGACGGCGACACCGCGGTCCCGGTCATCGCCACGCGCAACGGCTGCGCGACCTTGCCCATGCCGATGCCGCGTTCGGTGGCGACTTCGGCCACCAGCGCATGGATATCCGCCGGCCTCCACGTCGCCAATGCCGCGAGTTTCGCGCGCATCGCGTGCAACACGTCGACGGCGCCGTCCGCCCGCAGATGCTTGTTCACCGCCTTGTCGTCCCACTGAGCGATCGGCGCATACCAGACGCGCGCCTGCTCGGCCATCGCCTTCAGCGTTTGCGTGCGTTCGCGCAGCGCCAGCACGACTTCTGCCGGATCAGGCCCCTTCGACACATCCACTCCAAGTCGTTCGAGGTGCCATGCCAGCTCCGCGCCAAGTTCCCGCGAATCGCCTTCCTTCAGGTAATGCTGGTTCAACCAGCCCAGCTTGGCGAAATCGAAACGCGCAGCCGAGCGGTTGACGTTGGAAATGTCGAACAGGTCGATCATTTCCCTGATCGAGAAGATCTCCTGGTCGCCATGCGACCAGCCGAGCCGCACCAGGTAATTCAGTAGCGCGTGCGGCAGGTAACCGTCTTCGCGATACTGCATCACGCCCACCGCGCCATGGCGCTTGGAGAGCTTCTGCCCGTCCGGTCCCAGGATCATCGGCAGGTGCGCGAAGCCCGGCACCGGCGCACCCAGCGCTTCGTACAGGTTTATCTGGCGCGGGGTGTTGTTGACATGGTCATCGCCGCGGATCACCTCGGTGATGCGCATGTCGAGGTCGTCCACCACCACCGCGAAGTTGTAGGTGGGAAACCCGTCCGAGCGCAGCATCACGAAGTCGTCGAGTTCGGCGTTGGCCCACTCGACCCGGCCCTTGATCCTGTCCTCGAACACCACCGCACCGGACCGTGGGTTCCTGAAACGCAGCACGCGGTTCGGATCGTCGCGAAACGGCAGGTTCTCATCGCGCGCACCGCCGTCGTAACGCGGCTTCTCTCCGCGTTCCTTCATCGCGGCGCGCATTGCATCGAGTTCCTGCTTCGATTCGTACGCCCAATACGCTTTGCCGGCGTCATGCAATTGCTGCGCCACTTCGCGGTACCGTTGCATCCGTTGCGTCTGATGGAACGGGCCTTCGTCGGGATCCAGGCCCAGCCAGTGCATGCCGTCGAGGATCGCCTGCACCGCCGCATCGGTGGAACGTTCGCGATCGGTGTCCTCGATGCGCAGGATGAATTGCCCGCCGCGATGGCGCGCCTCCAGCCAGCAGTACAGCGCGGTGCGCGCGCCGCCGATGTGCAGGAAACCGGTAGGACTGGGCGCGAAACGGGTGCGAAGGCTCATGGACGCACGGCAATTGGAAATCCGTGCATTGTAATGGCTCGCGCGCGGTCACCGGCTCCGCCTCGATACCGAAGCATTTGCCACGGATGTCCGCGGACCCGCACGGATCGCAGTTTCCGTCCGTGATCTTCCATGTTGATCCGTGGAAAATTCTCCTCCTTGGACTGGAAGCCGTCGCACTGCGCCCCCATCATCCTGCGATGACCGAAACCCGACGCAAGCCGGTCCGCGAGCGCCGCGCCCTGACGATGTTGTGGCCGTACGTGCGCCATTACCCCGGCCGGATGCTGGTCGCGGCGGTGCTGCTGGTGATCGCCAAGATCTCGACCGTGTGGGTGCCGGTGGCGTTCAAGGACATCGTCGATCGTCTCGACCCGCGCATCGCGGTGCTGACCGTGCCGATCGCGCTGATCGCGCTGTACGGCGTGTTGCGCCTGATCGGCTCACTGTTCGGCCAACTCCGCGACGCGGTGTTCGAACGGGTCAGCCAGCGCGCCATGCGCACATCGGGACTCGACGCGTTCCGGCACCTGCACGATCTGTCACTGCGCTTCCACCTGGACCGCCACACCGGCGGCATCGGCCGCGACATCTCGCGCGGCACCCGCGGGGTATACAACCTGCTGGGTTGGGTGGTGTTCAACATCCTTCCGACCCTGTTCGAAATCGTGGTGGTCATCGTGCTGCTGCTCCAGCATTTCGACTGGCGCTATGCGGTGATCACATTGGGCACGATGCTGATCTACATCGCGGCGACCATCTGGATCACCGAGTGGCGCACCGCCGGCGTGCGTGCGATGAACGAAGCCGAGAGCCTCGCCAATTCACGTGCAGTGGACAGCCTGCTCAACTATGAAACGGTGAAGTACTTCGGCAACGAAGCTTTCGAGGCCGAACGCTACGACGCCGACCTGCGCCGCTACGAAGATGCCGCGGTCAAGACCGAATCCTCGCTTGCGGTGTTGAGCGGCGCGCAGGCGCTGGTGATTGCGCTGGGCCTGACTGCGCTGATGGCGATGGCCGCGATGGGCGTGGTCACGCATGCCCTGTCCGTGGGCGACATCGTGATGGTCAACGGCTGGCTGCTGCAACTTGCCATCCCGCTGAACATGCTGGGTTTCACATGGCGACAGATCAAGCAAGGCGTGATCGACATGGAGCACATGTTCGCGCTGCTGGACGAACACGCCGAGGTGCGCGACGCATCCGATGCAAAGCCGCTCCTGGTGCGCGGTGGCGAGGTGCGTTTCGAGCACGTATCGTTCAGCTACAACCCCGATCGCGCGATCCTCGACGACATTGATTTCACCATCCCCCCCGGCAAGACGCTTGCCGTGGTGGGCGAAACCGGCGCCGGCAAATCCACCCTGTCGCGCCTGTTGTTCCGCTTCTATGACGTCACCGGCGGACGCATTGCCATCGATGGTCAGGATATCCGCACGATCACGCAGGAATCCTTGCGCGCGGCGATCGGCATCGTTCCGCAAGACACGGTGTTGTTCAACGACACCATCTATTACAACATCGCCTATGGGCGTACCGACGCTTCCCGCGCCGAAGTGGAAGCCGCCGCTCGCGCCGCGCACATCCACGATTTCGTGATCAGCCTGCCGCAGGGCTACGCAACCACGGTAGGCGAACGTGGCCTGAAATTGTCCGGCGGCGAAAAGCAGCGCGTGGCGATCGCGCGCGCGTTGCTGAAAAAACCCGCGATCCTGGTGTTCGACGAGGCAACCAGCGCACTCGACACCCGCACCGAGAAGGTCATCCAGGCCGAACTGGCCGAGATCGCGCAGGGCCGCACCACCCTGATCGTCGCGCACAGGCTTTCCACCATTGTCGATTCCGATCGCATCCTGGTGCTGGATCGCGGCCGGGTGGTTGAAAGCGGCAGCCACGCCGAACTGCTCGCGAATGGCGGGCGGTACTCGGCACTGTGGGCCTTGCAGGCACGGCAACCCCTGGAATCACTGCCCGCCTGATTGTTTATCGTGCGATCGTCCCTGATCGCTGCCTCGTCGGATCGGCTGATGACCCGGGTCGCTTTGAATTCACGAGCACCGGAACGGGCATCCTGCCCCGCCCCGACGTTCCGCCAAAGCTGTAACCAATGTTTACGTCCGACGCCCGTTTTGACGAGCCCTGCCACGTAGACTGGCACGAGCGTTGCACTTACCGAGCGGAGGCCTTCGACTCCGATTCCGGGTTCGGGCCGCATTGGATCCAGAGGAATGCCGACATGCAAGGTGACCATGACATGACACTCGATTCCGAACAGGCTGTCTTGTCCTCGCCCCGCTCAACGGCGGCGGGTCTCGACGCATGGCTTGCCGGTCCGCACATCGAGGATGTCCAATCCGGGGATGCGCAGACTCCGGAACCCGGCTTCTTCGCGGTACCGCAACTTGCCGAAGCCGGCCCGGTCAACGCCGCCGAAGCACTGGCGCTGGCACTCGTCCAGGGCACGTTCTCCAGCCCGCGCAAGCTGACCGGCCCGGACGGCGCGGAGCTGTGCGTGGATCCGGAACGCAACGCCTACTACTTCGAATCCACCTCGTTGAAGCCTCTGGCTGCGCTGCTGCAGCAGCCGGCTTCGTCGTGGACCCCGGTCTATTCCGAAGCGATCAAGGCCGCGCGCACCGCCAATCCGGCCCAACCGCTGGAGCGCCTGCGCTGGTACGCGGGCCTGATAGCGACCCCGGGCATCCTGGGCCGCACACTGAACCACGCGGAACGTTACAAATTGTCACGCTGGCCGGAAACCGAGCGCGAATTCCCCAAGCACTTCCGGATCGCCAAGGAAATGTTGAAGCAACCCGCGACTGCCGATGAAATCGTGGCGGCCTCCGGGATGGCGTATGAAGAGGTCGTCGACTACATCAACGCCAGCTTCGCCGGCGGCCGGCTTGAAACAGCCTCGGTCGCGCAAGGCAGTAACGCCGCGCAGGGCGCACCGCGCTCCCGTCGCGAACGCCTGATCGCGCGCTTGAACAAGCCGCTGTTCGTGCGCTGACCTTCGGGCGCACGGAACGGAACCAGGGCCTGTCAACGCTACGCGCTGCGATCCAGCGTGACCGTTCGCAGACGCAAGGCATTCGAAATCACCGACACCGACGACAGGCTCATCGCCAGCGCCGCGACCATCGGCGAGAGGACGATGCCGAAAGCGGGATACAGCACACCCGCCGCGATCGGCACCCCGATCGCGTTGTAGACAAACGCGAAGAACAGGTTCTGGTGGATGTTGCCCACCGCCGCGCGCGACAAGGCTCGCGCACGCACGATCCCGGAAAGGTCGCCGCGCATCAGCGTCACCGGCGCGCTTTCCAGCGCCACGTCGGCGCCCGCGCCCATCGCGATGCCGATGTCCGCCGCCGCCAGCGCCGGCGCGTCGTTGATGCCGTCGCCCGCCATCGCCACGACCCGCCCTTGCCGCTGCAAAGCCTCGACCACGCCGGCCTTGTCGGCGGGCGAGACATCCGCATGCACCTCGTCGATGTCGAGCTTGCGCGCGACGGCGTGTGCGGTGGTCGCGCTGTCGCCGGAAAGCATCACGATACGCATGCCTTCCCTGCGCAACGCATCGAGTGCGGAAGGCGTGTCGGGCTTGAGACGATCGGCGATCGCGAGCAGCGCGGACACATTACCGTCGACGACGAGAAACGTTGCCGTTGCGCCGTCGCCGCGCAGCGCATCGGCACGCGCCACGCAGGCTTCACTCGCTTGCACCCCAAGCTGGTCGAGCAATTTCGCATTGCCAAGTGCGATCGCGTGCCCATCCACCCGCCCGCAGACCCCGCGGCCGCTCGATGCCTTGAAATCCTGCACGCCGGGAATCACGATGCCGCGTGATTCGGCGGCTGCGACGACCGCACGCGCCAGCGGATGTTCGCTCGGACGTTCCAGCGCGGCGGCCAGCGCCAACGCACGCGCTTTGCCGAAATCCCCGAATGTTTCCAAGGCACCCAGCGAAGGCCTGCCTTCGGTCAAGGTACCGGTCTTGTCGACCAGCAACACGTCGGCGTTGCGCAAGGTTTCGATCGCGGCGGCGTCACGGAACAACACGCCCAGGCGCGCGCCGCGTCCACTGGCAACCATGATCGAAATCGGCGTCGCCAGACCCAGGGCGCACGGACAGGCGATGATCAGCACCGACACCGCGGCGATCAGCGCATGTGCCGGCTTCGGTTCCGGTCCGAATGCAGCCCAGCCGATGAACGCCAGGATCGCGATGGCCAACACGGTGGGCACGAACCAAGCGGCAACGCGATCGGCCACCCGCTGCAATGGCGCCTTGCTGCGCTGGGCGCGTGCGACCAGCGCGACGATTCGCGACAGCACCGTCGCCTCGCCAACCCGACCGACGCGCAAGGTCAACGCACCACCCTGATTGATGGTGCCACCGGTCACGTCATCGCCCTTGCCCTTTGCAACCGGCATCGACTCGCCGGTCAGCATCGCCTCATCGACGTGGCTCGATCCTTCGATCACCACGCCGTCGGCCGGAACCTTCTCGCCGGGACGCACGCGCAGTACGTCGTCGACCTGCACGACATCCAGCGGCACATCGGTCTCGCTGCCATTCGACGCGATCCGGTGCGCGGTCTTCGGCGCGAGGTCCAGCAGGGCGCGCAACGCGGAGCCGGTGCGGCGGCGTGCACGCAATTCCAGCCAGTCACCGAGCGTCACCAGCGTGACGATCACCGCGGCCGACTCGAAGTACACGCCGACGCGTCCGTGCATGTCGCGGAAACCGGCGGGGAAAATGCCCGGCAGCAGGAATGCAACCGCGCTGTACAGCCACGCGACACCGGTGCCCAGGGCGATCAGGGTGTACATGTTGGGCGACCAGGGTTGCAACGAACGCCAGCCGCGCACGAAGAACGACGCGCCTCCCCACAACACCACGACGCTGGCGAACAGCGCCTCGATCCAGCCCAGGATGATGTTCCACACCGACGGCAGCCGCCAGTCGAACATGTGCGGCCCCATCGCCAGCAGCAACACCGGGATCGTCAGCGCGACCAGTGTCCAGAATCGCAGCGTCTGCGCACGCAGTCCGCCGTCGTCCGGTCCGTCCGCAATGGGCAGCAGCGGCTCCAATGCCATCCCGCATTTCGGACAATGGCCAGGCCCGGACCGGCGCACCTCGGGGTGCATCGGGCAGGTGTAGACCGTCGCCGATGGGAGCTCGTTGTCACTGGACCGGCTGTGCCCCGGGTCGTGTGCATTCATGACCTGTCCTGCCCACCCAACGCACGCAGGATCGGACAGTGTTCGAGCGCGCCGCGTCCGGGACAGGCATCGATGAGTTGCTTCAAACCGCGTTTCATGCGCTGCAGTTCGCGGATGCGTTGTTCGACTTCTCCCAAGCGCGCACCGCAACCAGCCGGCCTCGGACCAGCAGGATCAGGGTTTGCCGGAAGTCGACGCCGACGCGGCAGCCGGCGCAGGCATCGACGTCATGCCCTGGTCGTAGCCTTCCGCGCCCGCGCTCGCAGACAGCAGATGGAATTCCGCGGCACTCATCTTCGGCTGTTTCTGGAGGTAAGCCACCATCGCCCAGATCGCGTGATCATCGTGGCTTTTGCCCCACGCCGGCATCGCGGTCATCTTCAGGCCGTGCTTGATGATCCAGAAAGACTCGGCCGGATCGGGCGCGAAACGGGTGAGGTTCGGCGGCCTCGGATAGAGGCCTTCACGCAAATCGGAATGATCCACGCCAGGCGCAAGATGGCAACCGACGCACATTTCGGAATAATGCCGGGCGCCCAGCTTGATCAACGCAGGATCGTCCAGCGGCGGCGGTTTGATGTCGGCGATACGATGATCGATGGCGTGTCCGCGCACCATCCCGATGGCCCGTCGCGTGATCCGCCAATGCGGTACGTCGGCCCCCACCTGATACGCCCCGCTGTAGGCAAAAATGAAAAAAGCGATGATTGCGACAATGATCCAGGCAATCAGCGCATAAACGAATCGCATGGCAGTCTCCTGATGGTGGGCCGCACCGGAACGAGATTGATCTGCCATCCTACCCTACACATGCAACGGCTGCAGCGTGGTTCGTGGGCCTTGATCGCGATGCGATCACGCCCCGGGTGCATTGTCGACCGGTCGGGCACGCGGCGTTTGCGTTGCGCGCCTGACTGGTCGGACACGCGGCGTTTGCGACAGTCCGGGGAACTCTCGCGCCGCGGGTGAGGAGGAGGCATGGATGTCGACTGGACGCTCGCACCATGGATGGTTTCTTGCGAAAATGCCGCAGCAACGCGCCTGTAGCTCAAGCGGATAGAGCATCGGCCTTCTAAGCCGACGGTTGCTGGTTCGATTCCAGTCAGGCGCGCCAACGCAAACGACGCGTGTTCGACCAGTCAGGCGCGCCAGTCGACATGGTCGGGGCAGCGGGATGACTCGCGCCTTCCCGGCGCTCGCCCTTCGGGCGCGTTCGCTGCGCTCCGCCTTCGGAACATCGCGCGCTGGCGCGCGATGTTCGCTGCGCCATCCACGGCTTCGCAGTCGAACGGCGCCTTCCGACGAAGGCGCCAGTTCACATCCACACCTTGTACAATGACAAAAACGGGCCACAAGAGCCCGTTTTTATCATTGGTCGGGGCAGAGGGATTCGAACCCCCGACATCCAGCTCCCAAAGCTGGCGCTCTACCAGACTGAGCTATACCCCGATGCGGTGCCTCCACATGACCGCCGCAGCAGACAGGCAATGGTACGGTCGCGTTGTCGCGCGGGTCAATGCGCTTCGCTTGCGTGTGCCAGTCGAGGTCCGAAAACGGGAAAGCCGGCGGTTGCTGGCCGTCGGCTTCTTCGTCGATTGGCGCGCCCGGAGAGAACAGCCAGACCTGAAACGGCTTCATGCAAACCATTTCTTCGCCCCGTCAGCGTGGCCGTATCGGGGACTCCAACGCCGGCGATGATTCACAAGGAAGGCAGAACCGCCCTCCCCCGAGTCTTCACGGGCGAACGCGGATGACCGTCTTCCCCTTGCGTCGCTCGGTCTGGTTGAAGGCAGTGATGGCATCACCGAGGGTCGAGACCTTGCCGATGTTCGTCCGCAGCCGCCTGTCTCGTATCCGCTGAACGATCTCGCTCAGCTGGGCGCGATCGGGCTCGACAACGAAGTCGACCGCCAAGCCGTCGGCAGGCCGTGCCTCGATCGGGCCGACGACGGACACCAACGTGCCCCCGGCTCGAACCATGCGCGCTGACCGTTTCCCGATTTCGCCGCCGATGAGATCGAACACCAGATCGACTTCGCCGACATCTTCCAGAGTCTC
>DASUJD010000103.1:0-18503 GCA_036279455.1 Rhodanobacteraceae bacterium
GCCGGTGCCGCTGATCTGAATGGTTTCGTTGGGGGCAACCGGAACGGTTCCGTGGATGGTGCCCGTGGTGGCCTGCGCGAATGCGCCGCCCGCGAACGCCAACGTGATGGAACCCCCGATCGCCAAAGCCAGCGCCTTGCGTTGCAGGCGGCTGCCCGACCTGCGAGTTGTTTGTGATTTCATGCTCGACCCTTGTTTGCGGATGAAAAACAAAATGCACCCTTCCCCGATTGCAGATCCGACGTGAAACGATGGCATACGGCGGATTTGCCGACGCCAGCGAACGGATGGGGAGAACCGTGGAAGAGCGACCCGAACAGCGTGCAGGCGAAGGTTGCACATGTACCAAGTGCAATCGAGTTCATGTTGCGGATTTCGCCTGCCTTGAACATGCCTGGTGTCTTTTTCGGACTTGCAATGCCGACGTGACGCGTCGGTCAGCGGTTACCAGAGAACACTTGATACGGGCAGCAGCAAATCGGACACGCCGAGCGCAGGTTGGACGTGAGAATGCGACCGCTTCCCTCGGCATGTCTCGGCTCCGATGGAAAGCATTTCGTTGACCAGGTTCAGCCTGCCCCTCTTAACGATATCCTCACGGATTGGAGGGACTGCGTCTTGCCGAACCATCCGGGTTCACTTTGCGAAAAGTACGTGGCCAAACGAATTTGTCGGCAACGATGTCGAGCATCAGTCGGTAATTCGTGTTGGTTGCGCGATTCCGGAGTGCGGATAAAAACACGCATGAAAACGCGCTCCTTGACGATATGCCTGTCAATCACGGGCATGCCGTCTGGCCGAGCGATCCGGAAAAACTTTGCTTGAAGTGCGCGATCAGACGCGCGGATCAGGAATCGGAACCGATCTTCAGTCGGCGCTTTGCTTCTTTTGCGGTGATTCCGAAGTTTTGATGAAACAGGCGCGAAAATGCACTGAGGTTCCCGAACCCGCTGGCCAGAGCGACCTCCGTGATCGCCAGGTGGCTCTCGTGCAGCAATCGTTGGGCCTTTTGCAGCCTTTGCTTCACCAGGTATGTGTGCGGCGTTTCCCGGTACACCAGCTTGAATGTATACAGGAAGTGGTGGGTGGAATAACTGGCCATTCGTGAAAGCAAGTCGTTGTCGAGCTCGCGCTCGCAACAGGTAGCCATGAAAGTCCGTACGCGCTGCAGGCGCACGAAAACTTGACGTTTCTGGGCATAGGTTCGACCCGGGCAGCGTGTGATGACCTCTTCCAGCGGCATCTGCAGCTCGCTGATCAAGTCCGCCATTGCGCGCAACGCAACGTTGCGCTCGATGGCACTGGCCGCGCGCACAAGCGTGATGGCTTGCCTCCGCAAGGTTCTGTTGGCTTCGCATTGTTCCGGCAGAAACTGCCGGTATGCCGCAGACGTGCCGGCCAGCAACCGGGCCCAGGTCTGGTGACTGCCCAAGGTCACCAGCCAGCGGCTGTCGAGGTGCGTGCGCGCCTGGACCGTTACCGGGTAAGTGGTCACCACGACCTCTCCGGTATGCAACGCGTGTGTCGAATACCGGGTGGTCAGCCGCAGCGCGCCTCGCAGCGGAATCCAGATGCCTGCGGCATCGTCGGCAACGTCGATGTGGCAGCCGCCGCCTTCTCCATAGATCAGCGCGATGCCCGGATTGTCCCGGGTTGACCAGTGCAGGGAATCGCCTTGCTTGAGCCGCAACACCGAAGTGTGTACCGATCCTGGAAGCAGCCTCGGGTCTGAACGCCCCTGTTCTTGCCTGGCTGCGTGCCCCCGACAGGTGTTTTCGCCACGCTGAGTGGAAACAAGGCTGACAGAGTTCTCCTCAAGCATGGGCGGCGCCGGTTCGGTCAGGGTCGTTGTGTCTGTCAGGTCACGCGAGAAGCCGGCTGTTCACGTTGAACGACGGTCCTGACCACGCAGAGCAATCGGCGAGGCTCCCCTGCCTATTCTGCCCGCTGGCGACACGGATCTGGCTTGTTTCCCGGATGGTAGACCATCGTGCTCGCTGCGACAACGACCGTCTGTTGTTCCGGCCAGCCTCTCTGGAGCGGACGCGAGCGGCTCCTACGCACACGCTGAAAGCAACTGCGCGCCGGCAGGCGCCTTGAGACCACGACAGACTTTGAACGCGGATCAGATCAAGGGCACACGAACACACACGTCTTCAAATCGCGTTCCGCAAACGCGGCATCGGTGCGCACGACGTTCGTGCACTCTGGCAGCGCATCGTCAGCGTCTGTGTTGTGACGAGGTATCGCGCAGGCTGACGGTGCGGTTGAAGACGGGCCTGTCGCGCGAATGGTCGTGGCGGTCGATGACAAAATAGCCCGTGCGTTCGAATTGAAAGCGCTGCTCCGGTTGCGCGTCGCGGAGTGACGGCTCCAGATATCCGGTTACGCGGTGGCGCGAATCCGGGTTCAGATGGTCCAGCCAGGTCTTGCCGTCGGAGTCGTCATCCGGATCTGACGCGTCGAACAGGCGGTCGTACAGCCGCACCTCGGCTTCGATCGCGTGGCGCGCGCTGACCCAATGGATCGTACCCTTGACCTTGCGATTGGCGCCTTCCATGCCGTGGCGTGATCCGGGGTCGAGCGTGCAGCGGAGTTCGGTCACGTTGCCGGACGTGTCCTTGACGACTTCATCGCAGCGTACGATGCCGACGCCACGCAGGCGCACTTCGCCGCCGGGCACCAACCTCTTGAAACCCTTGGGCGGCACTGTGGCGAAATCCGCGCGCTCGATCAGCACGTCGCGCGCGAATGGAACCTCGCGGACGCCGAACGATTCGTCCTTGGGGTGGTTGGGAAAGGTGAGTGTTTCCTCGTGATTTTCCGGCAGATTGGTGATCACGAGTTTCAACGGATCGAGCACCGCCATCCGGCGCGGCGCGTGCGCGTCCAGATCCTCGCGCACGCAGCCTTCGAGTACGCCGTAATCGATCACGCTGTTCTGCTTTGAAATTCCTGCACGTTCCCAGAAGCTGCGGATCGCGGCGGCGGTGAAGCCGCGCCGGCGCGCGCCGGCCAAGGTCGGCATGCGCGGATCATCCCAGCCGTCGACGAGCCCGCGGTTGACCAGTTCCGAGAGCTTGCGTTTGCTCATCACGGTGTAACTCAGGTTGCCGCGTGCGAATTCGATCTGGCGCGGCTTCGACGGCGCCGTGCGCAAGCCTTGTTCAACCAGCGGTTGCCAGAGCTCGGCATGGTTCGGCAGATCGACGTTGTCCACGCACCAGTCGTACAGCGGGCGGTGGTCTTCGAACTCCAGCGTGCAGAACGAATGGGTGAGCCCTTCCAGCGCATCGGAAAGCGAATGCGCGAAGTCGTACATCGGATAGATCGGCCAGGCATCGCCGGTGTTCTGGTGTGCGACCTTGCGGATGCGGTACAGCGCCGGATCGCGCAGGTTGATGTTGCCCGAGGCCATGTCGATCTTCGCGCGCAGGGTGCGCGAACCGTCGGCGAATTCGCCGGCGCGCATGCGTTTGAAGAGATCCAGATTCTCCGCGACCGAACGATTGCGGAATGGCGAATCGCGCCCGGGTTCGGTCAGCGTGCCGCGGAATTCGCGCACCTGATCGGCATCCAGATCATCCACGTAGGCCTTGCCGTCCTCGATCAACTTCAGCGCCGCGCGGTAGAGCACCTCGAAGTAGTCGGAAGCGTGGCGCAGCTCGCTCCACTCGAATCCCAGCCAGCGCACGCAGTCCTTGATGCCCTCGACGAAAGCGGGGTCTTCCTTGCCGGGGTTGGTGTCGTCAAGTCGCAGGTTGCAGGTGCCGCCGAACTCTTTCGCGATGCCGAAATCCAGGCAGATCGCCTTGGCGTGGCCGAGGTGCAGGTGTCCGTTCGGTTCCGGTGGAAAGCGTGTGGCGACGCGGCCATCGTTTGTGCCGGAAGCTTGGTCGGCCAGCACGATCTGGCGGATGAAATTGGTGACGACGGGAGGCGTTTCGGTCGCCATGGATGTTTCCGGCAAGGTCAAGCCACGAAGTTTAACGAGATGCATTCGACAATGCCTGAGAGCCGCATCGAAGCGGCTGTTGCGAGAAGTCAGGGCGAAGGCGGACGTTTACGCGATGCCGGGCATCGCGTGTCCGGCTGACGAGGCGCGCCGGGAGCGCGCCCGAACGCCGCAGGCGGCCGAAGGTGAACGCCAGGGATGGCGGGAGTAGCGCCCGGGCAAGGATGGCCGGGCCGGCGCTCACGCCATGGATGGTTGCTCGCAATCACATCGCAGCGCATGCGAGGAAGTTACTGCCCGACCGCATGAAATTGCCGCCGTCGGACGCTGCGATCACGGATGATCGCAAAAGAAACGTGCTAATTTGAAGCCATGCGAATTGTTTATCGCGCCGAAGGTATCGTCGATGCGCATCTGGTCAAGGATGCGCTGGAGCACGCCGGTATTCCGGCCTTCGTCAATGGTGAATACCTGATCGGCGGAATGGGCCAGCTGCCTGCACGGGATTTCCTGAACGTGAGCGTGCCCGATATCGCCGTCGAGGCGGCCGAACCGGTGGTACGCGAGATCACCGAGATGCTGCGCGCCCCTTCGGTGGAACGCGAAGACGCACCTGCGCCGCCGCCGCTGCCGTTCAAGCCCGCGCCGGTTTGAACGCGTCCGTGGCCATTGCCGAGCCCGATGCCGGTCTGCGTGCACGCTTGGCCGCTCGTATCCGCGACGTGCCCGACTTCCCCGCACCCGGCGTGCTGTTCAAGGACATCACGCCATTGCTCGCCGACGCGAATACGTTTCGTGAATGCATCGGCGCGCTGGCTGCGTCCTGGCATTCAACCGAACTCGACGCGGTGTGCGGTGTCGAGGCACGCGGCTTCATATTCGGATCGGCATTGGCGCAGGCGCTGAAGGTCGGCTTCGTGCCGTTGCGCAAGGCCGGCAAACTGCCGGCCGTGACGCGCGGCGTCGATTTCCAGCTCGAATATGGCTCGGCACGGCTGGAAATCCATTCGGATGCCCTGGCGCCTGACGCGCGCGTGTTGCTGGTGGACGACGTATTGGCGACCGGCGGCACATTGGTCGCCGCGCTGCAACTGGTGAAGGCTGTGGGTGCCGAGGCCGCGGGTGCCGCGGTCGTGATCGAGCTGGATTTTCTGCACGGACGCAAGCATTGGCCTGCCGACGTCCCGCTGCAGGCGTTGCTGCATTATTGAGTCGGCACCCGGTCGCGAGCATGCTCGCCCGTGCAAGGTCAATTTTGCAGGAACCTGCGTGCAGGCGACCGGATTTTCCGCGCGCGGGCGACCGGGTTTATCACCGAAGCTCCCGGTTCTGGTTGAGTTGCCTGAGCGTCGGGCGTTGGGCCAGCACGATTTCGGTATGGAACGGTTGACCCGCGCGCAGGCCGGAAATCCCGACTTTGCTGCCGGGCGCCATTTCCGCTTCGCGGGTGCGCAGATCGGTGGGATTGATGATCGGCTGCTTGCCCATTTTCAGCAGGACGTCGCCGGGTTGCAGACCGGCCTGTGCTGCCGGCCCGCCCGGATAAACGTCCACTACCGTGGCGCCGCGTGCGGCGGCCGGCAAGCCGGAGTTGGCGGACACGATCACGTTGCCGGCTTGTATGCCCAGCCAGCCGCGTATCACCTGGCCTTGCTCGACAATCTGCTCAAGCACCCTTTTTGCAGTGTGCACCGGGATTGCAAAGCCGATGCCTTGCGCGCCGACATCACGATCGAACATCGCGGTGTTGATGCCGACCAGTTCGCCCTCGACATTGATCAGCGCGCCGCCGGAATTGCCCGAGTTGATGGCCGCGTCGGTCTGGATGAAGTCCTCGAAGGGCGACAGGCTCAGCTGACGCTGCAGGGCGCTGACGATGCCCATCGTCACCGTCTGGCCGATGCCGAACGGATTGCCGATCGCCAGCACCACGTCACCGACCCGTGGCGGTTCCTGATCAACCTGTATCGCGGGCAGGGTGCCGGCGTTGATCTTCAGAACCGCGAGGTCGGTATCGGGGTCGGTGCCGACCTCGCGGGCGTGCGCGACCCGGCCGTCGTGCAGCATCACCTGGATATCGTCGGCGCCGGCGATCACGTGATTGTTGGTGAGCACATAGCCGTCGGAGGTGAAAATCACGCCGGAACCGAGGCTCTGCTCGCGCCGTTTCAGCGCCGGCCCTGCCATGCCGTTCCACAGGCGTTGCAGGATGGGGTCTGGAAACACCGCCAGCGGGTGTTCGGTGACGATTTTGTCGGCGTAGATGTTCACCACCGCGGGTGCGGCCCTGGCTACCGCGTCCGCGTAAGAGGCCGGACCGGAAGCAGGCACGCTTGCGGCGTGCATGGCTTGTTTCGATGCAGCGGGCTGCTTGCCGTGCAAGCCATCGCGCAGTCGCCCCCCGGCTCCCGGCCATGCCAGGCTGATCAGAAAGGCAGCCGCGAGACCCACCACCACGAATTGCAGGACAAACAGGAGCGGGCGAAGCTTGCGAAGCATGGGCGATGGGGCCTGGTTGAACGCCTTCGGATTGTGCGCTCACGAGGCGAACGCTAAACTAACACGATTTTGGGGCCCGAAGGACGACCGGGTTGCGGCCGAGGCATGGCCGTTCGCCCGTGCCGCGTGACTCGGATAACGTCAGTCGCGGCGCGGTTCAGAAACCGTGATGGCAGGCAGTGCGGAGAGGCTGATGGCGGAGGAAAACATCAACAAGGGTCGACGCAGGTTCCTGACCGCGTCCACGGCCGTGATCGGCGCTGGCGGCCTTGCGCTCACCGCTTTGCCGTTCGTCAAGACATGGCTGCCCAGTGCCCGTGCACAAGCTGCCGGCGCACCTGTGACGGTCGATGTGAGCAAGCTCGAGCCGGGCCAGATGCTGCGCGTCGGCTGGCAGAAGCAGCCGATCGACATCATCAACCGCTCGCCGGAACAGTTGAAGTGGCTGAAGGACCAGGACCCGCGCTTGCGTGATCCCGATTGCAGGCAGCCGCAGCAGCCCAAGTATTGCCAGAACACCTATCGATCGATCAGGAAGGAATGGCTGGTCTTCATCGACATTTGCACCCACCTGGGCTGCGTGCCCGACTTCGAGGGCGCGATCAAGCCCCAGCCGTGGGATCCGGAATGGAAGGGCGGTTTCTATTGTCCGTGCCATCACTCGCGCTACGACCTTTCGGCCCGCGTTTACAAGGGGGTTCCGGCGCCGCTCAACATGGTGGTCATGCCCTACCACTGGGTTGACGACACCCACATCCAGATCGGCGTCGACCCGCCCAAGGGATCTCCGCAGTTGAACGGACCTCTGGAAGGGCCTTTGAAAGGAGCCGCGGCATGAACGCGTTCACGCAATGGTTCCAGGAGCGCGCGCCGGGGATGGGCGTGGCCTACAAGAAGCACATGACGGAGTACTACGCGCCGAAGAACTTCAACTTCATGTATTACTTCGGTTCGCTGGCGCTGCTGGTGCTGGTGAACCAGATCGTCACCGGCATCTTCCTGACGATGTTCTACACGCCCACGGCGGCCGGCGCGTTCGACTCCGTACGCTACATCATGCGCGACGTGGACTGGGGCTGGCTGGTGCGTTACATGCACGAAGTCGGCGCCTCGATGTTCTTCATCGTGATCTACCTGCACATGTTCCGCGGTCTGATGTACGGCTCGTACAAGAAGCCGCGTGAACTGGTGTGGTCGATGGGCATGCTGATCTTCCTTGCGCTGATGGCCGAGGCCTTCATGGGCTACGTGTTGCCGTGGGGCAACATGTCGTACTGGGGCGCCAAGGTGATCACCAACCTGTTCAGCGCTGTGCCGTGGATCGGCGGTGAACTGGTCACGTGGCTGCTGGGTACATTCCCTTATCCGGGAGCCGTTCCCGGGTCACCCACACTCAACCGGTTCTTCGCGCTGCACGTCGTGGCCGTCCCGTTGGTGCTGCTGCTGCTGGTGGTGCTGCACATCGGTGCGTTGCACGAGGTGGGCTCGAACAACCCCGATGGCGTCGACGTCAAACACGGGCCCAAGGGCAATCGCTGGAGTCGGAATGCGCCCATGGACGGCATTCCGTTCCACCCCTACTACACCGTGAAGGATCTGGTCGGCGTCGGGGTGTTCCTGACCATCTGTGCAATCATCATCTTCTTCGCACCGTCGGTCGGCGGGTTTTTCCTCGAACCGGACAACCTGAACCGGGCCAACCCGTTTGTGACGCCGGCCACGATCAAGCCGGTGTGGTACTTCTCGCCGTTCTACGCGATCCTGCGGGCGATCCCCGACAAGGGCATCGGCGTGTTGGCTCTGGCCGCGTCGATCATCGCGTTGTTCGCGGTGCCGTGGCTGGATCGCGGCAAGGTCAAGTCGATCCGCTATCGCGGTCTCGGCTACAAGATCGCGCTAGCCGTGTTCGCGGTCGCTTTCATTCTGCTTGGCAGCATCGGCGCCGACCTGATGCCGATCTGGCTGGGTTACCTCTACGGGTCGAACGCCGAAGCGATCGTAAGCACCAATCTCCTGATTGCCCGAATACTGATGATCGTGTACTTCGCGTTCTTCGTGTTCCTGTGGGCGTACACGTTCTTCGGGTGGGAGAAGACCAAACCGGTTCCGGAAAGGGTGACTACGCATGCATGACAAGATTTCCCGCGCCTCCATGCGAGCCTTTTCGGCCGTGCTGATTGCGCTGGCGATGGCGCTGGTGATGTCGCCGTCCGCGCTCGCGGAGGAGGGCAGCTACCCCGACGCCAATGTCAACGTCCACGATCAGGCTTCGCTGCAACGCGGCGCACGCCTGTTCATGAACTACTGCGTAGGTTGCCATTCGCTCAAGTACATGCGTTACAGCCAGCTTGCGAAGGGCCTTGGCCTCACCGAAAAACAGGTGATGGGGAATCTCGACTTCACCGGCGCCAAGTTCGGCGCTTCGATCGTCTCGGCCATGCCCGAGGACGATGCCAACAACTGGTTCGGCAAGGTTCCCCCGGATCTTTCGCTGGTCGTGGGCGCCAGGGGCGCGGACTGGGTATCGGCTTACCTCAAGTCGTTCTACCTTGATCCGTCCACCAGCAGCGGCTGGAACAACACCGTATTCCCCAACGTGGCAATGCCGTTCCCGCTGTGGCAGCTGCAGGGTGAGCAGGTGGCGGTGATGAACCCGGCCGGAAATGGAGAGCCTGCCAGCGTCAAGGAGCTGAAGCTTTCGCATCCGGGCAGCATGACGCCCGCACAGTACGATCAGGCCGTGCGCGACTTGACCGCGTTCCTCGCCTACGTGTCCAAACCGGACGAGCTGGTGCGCAGCCACATCGGCGCATGGGTGGTTTTGTATCTGGCCATCTTTACCCTTGTCGCGCTGGTGCTGAAAAGGGAATACTGGAAAGACGTGCATTGACTGGCGGACGCATTGCCGCCAGGTTGATGCCGCCCGCGCGCCCGGAACCGGCGTGTTGATGGACCCGCAAGGCTTATGGGGGACACTGGCATGATCCAAAACGCACACACCCGCACCGTGCTGACCCTGTTCACCGCACCGGACGACGTGCAGTCGCACCGCGTGCGCCTGGTTCTGGCTGCCAAGGGCGTGGTTTACGATCGCGTCGAAGTGCCGCCCGGCAAGCCGAAAGAGGAATTGCTCGGCATCAATCCCTACGGTGACACGCCGACACTGCAGGACCGCGATCTGGTGTTGTACGAACCGGACGTGGTATGCGAATACATCGACGAGCGCTACCCACATCCGCCGCTGATGCCGGTCGACCCGCTGTCGCGCGCGCGCTTGCGACTCGCGTGTGTGCGCATGGAGCGCGACTGGTTGCCGGAAGTTGCCGCGATCCGCGCCGGAGGCCGTGCGGCCGAAGCTTCCCGCAAACGTCTGCGCGATCACCTGATGACGGCATTGCCGCTGTTCAAGGCCGCCAAGTTCTTCCTCAATCCGGAAATCAGTCTCGCCGATTGCCTGGTGGCGCCCGTGGTGTGGCGCCTGCCGTCACTGGGCGTGTCGTTGCCGAAGGAAGCCAAGCCCATCATCGATTACGGCGAACGCCTGTTCCGCAGTCAGGGATTCGCACGCAGCCTGACGGCCGACGAACGTCTGCTGGGCGAGTTGTGACGGAAACCCCCGCCATGACATCCAACCGCCCGTATCTGTTGCGGGCGGTCCACGAGTGGATCTGCGACAACGGCCTCACCCCGCATATCGTGGTGGATGCCGGGTCTCCCGGCTTGCAGGTTCCGCCGCAGGCGATCAACGAAGGCCGCGTGGTGCTGAATCTGGCGCCGCGTGCGGTTGCGCGTCTGGAAATAGGCAATGACGCCATCACCTTCATGGCCCGTTTCGGGGGCGTCAGCCAGGCGGTCAGCGTGCCGGTTGCGGCGGTGCAGGCGATTTACGCGCGCGAAAACGGACAAGGGATGTTGCTGGCCGAAGGCACGGGCGACACGATGCCCGGGATGCCGGCGTCGGACGGTTCACCTGCCAAGCCGACGACAGCTTCGCTGCAAGTCGTGCCGACATCGGTGCAGGATGCGACGCCATCCGGAGACGCCGGCGACGGCAAACCCGACAAGCCGGGACCGAAAGGCAAACCCAATCTGCACGTGGTGAAATAGCGCGTTGCACGTTCGCCGTCGCGGTGCAGGCCGGGTTCGGTTTCCATGCCGGAATCCGGTTCCGCCCGCTGCGGCAGGCAGCAATCAGTGCAACGTCCGCCGGGTGGTGCCGACGATCGGGATCACCTTGTCGGTGTCGTCCGATGCCGGCTCGGTTCGGGTCGGCCGGCCGTGATCCGATGTGATGTAACCCGATGTGGATCCCGGCACTGGTGCGGGTGACTCGACCTGTTCGCCTCCGGGAACACTGGCGCTTGTGACGCGGTTGCCGAACAGGGTGATACTGGCAATCTGGCGATCGTTGCCGCCAGAGCTTGTATGGAAGCGGTATTCGCGGGTCACGTGCAACGCGCCGTGCCGCCAGCGCATGTGCAGACGGTGCAAGGAAACGCTGTCGTCGAGCAGTTGCAGGTTGCGTCGTTCGCACAATTGCCGCGCGTGTGCGACCGCGCGTTCGCGCAAGCGCAGCACGTGATACCACGACCCGCCCAGCAGGGCGCAGATCAGCAGCGGCAACCAGACTTCCAGCACGTCACATTGCTCGTTGGGCCAAGGCCATATGCGTGATTATCCTGCCCGCGGCGTCGGAAAGACAGGCTGTCCATGAGGTGGTACGCCGGCTGGCAAGGCTCTCGTCACACGCGGCGTCCAGGGTTGCAGGTTGCCTGATCAAGGTCTGTTGACCCTAAACTGGACGTCTTCGTCGGGCATCATCCGGCCATCTCCTGTTGCATGCCGGCCTTGCGGCACATGAACGTATCGAACACCCCAGCCGATCCCGTGGTCGCGGCGCCGGTCGCCACGCTGCCGGCGGCTGCGCGCGCGCTGTGCGCGGACACCGATGCACTGCTGGGTGATCTGGGTTGCGACGACGAAACCCGTGCCGCCGCCGCCTGGTACGCCGTGGCGTGCGTGTACCCTGAAAGCTGGCATGCCCATTCCGCACGGGCGCCGGATTCGCTGCGGCGGCTGGTGCAGGATCAACAGCAAGCCGAACGCGTATGGGCGCTGCACGCGGTGCATGCCGAGGGCGCCGACAGCGAAGGCTTGCGACGCCTGTTGCTGGCAACCATGCGCGACCTTCGGGTCGTGTATCTGCTGCTTGCCCGGCAGTTGGCGAAATTGCGCGCGGCCGCGGCATTGCCGGAGACGGAACGCCGTGAACTGGCGCAATTGACCCGTGACATGCACGCTCCGCTTGCCAACCGCCTCGGCATCGGCAAATGGAAGTGGGAGCTGGAAGACCTGGCGTTTCGCTACCTGCAACCCGACGCGTACCGTCGCATTGCCACGCTTCTGGACGAACGCCGTGCGGCCCGCGAGGCATGGATCGCGCGTTGCATCGACGCATTGCGCGATGCCTTGCAGGCGCAGGGCCTGACAGCAAGTGTCGATGGGCGCGCCAAGCATATCTATTCGATCTGGAGGAAGATGCAGCGCAAGCAGATCGGATTCGGCGAGTTGTACGACATCCGGGCGCTGCGCGTGCTGACCGGCAGCGTCGCCGATTGCTACGCGGTGCTTGGGGTGGTGCACGGCTTGTGGCCGATGATCCCGCAGGAATTCGACGATTACATCGCGCGTCCCAAGGGCAACGATTATCGATCCCTGCATACCGCGGTGACCGGGCCGGACGGCAAGACGCTCGAGGTGCAGATCCGCACCGGTGAAATGCACCGCAGCGCCGAGCTCGGCATTGCGGCGCACTGGCGTTACAAGGAAGGTGGCGCGGGTGATGCCGCGTATCAGGCGCGCGTGGAATGGATGCGCAGGTTGCTGGAAACACGCGCCGGGGATGAGGACAGCGCGGCACCTGCGGTCGCGCTGCATCAGGATCCGGAAGCAGGCCGCGTTTACCTGCTCACTCCGGAGGGCAAAGTGATCGATTTGCCGGCGGGCGCAACCGTGCTTGATTTCGCCTATCGCGTACATACCATGCTCGGGCACCGCTGTCGTGGCGCCAAGGTCAATGATCGCATCGTGCCGCTGACGCATCGGCCGGTCAGCGGCGACCGCGTCGAGATTCTTGCCGCGCGCGAACCCGCGCCAAGCCGTGACTGGCTGTCGCCGCAGTTCGGCTATCTCTCCACCGCCAGCGCGCGCAGAAAGTTGCGCAGGTGGTTCAGGCGCGAGGATCTTGCCCGCGACGCCGCATCCGGCCGACGGATTCTCGAACGCGAGGTGCGGCGCCTGGGTGTTCCTGATGATGTGTTGGAACAACTGCCGGCCCGGCTCGGACGCGGCAGCCGCGAAGACCTGCAAGTCGGATTGGCCCTGGGTGAGATCAGCGTCGCGCAACTGACGCGCGCAATTCTTGAATCGCAACCTGCATTGCAACCGGCGCCGACGCCACCGAAATCGGCCGCACCGAAACCGGTCAAGCCGGCGGCGCTGACGGTGGAGGGTGTCGGCAATTTGTTGACCACACTCGCTCGCTGCTGTCGGCCGCTTCCGGGTGACGAGATCACCGGTTACGTCACCCGCGGTCGCGGCGTCAGCGTGCACCGTGCCGATTGCGCTGCGCTGGCCCGGCTGCGTGCGCGCAACCCCGGGCGTGTGATCGGGATTCGCTGGGACAGTGCAGCCGGGCGCAACTACGAAGTTGCAATCGATGTGACAGGCCACGACCGCCGCGACCTGCAACGCGACGTCGTCAACGTCATTGCCAACAGCGGTGTGCGCATTGTGGCTTCCGACAGCCGCAGCCATCGCGATCTCGGCGAAGTGGCGCTGCATTTCACCCTGTCTCTGCGTGATTCCGGCGAGCTGTCGGCATTGCTGAGCCGGCTTGCCGCGGTGCCTGGCGTAACCAACGTACGGCGACTTGCAGGAGACTGAATGCCGGGTATGCGCTCCCGGAGCCGGTTCGATCGAATGCTAATATGCTCCCCCCGGACTGGCGGCTGGTTCCCGACTGGAACCGGCAAGCGGTCGTTGTGGTCTCTTGGGTTGAAAACGAGTACGCCGGATTTGCGTCCGGCTGTGGGTTTGACATGAACGGTCGGGACGATTCTTCTTCACGCGACAAATCGCGCCGGACCGATCCGGCGCTGGGCAATCTGGACAAGCTTGACGAAGGCGGCTGGCCGCCGCGCCGGCCCGTGCCCGAGTCGCCCCGAACCCCGTCATTCAAATCGGGACCGGCGCGTGGGCGTGTGCCGCGCAGGTATCTGCGCATTCGCTGGGTGGCGATCGTGCTGGTGCTCATGCTTGCAGGCGCGGGAGGTTGGGTATGGAGCCACCAGGCCATGTTGAGCGGGCTGCTGCCGAGAACCCAGTTGAATTCGTTGTTGACGCGCGCCGACAAGGCCTATGCGACGGGCAAATTGACCGGCGGGGCCGATAGCGCACGAGACTTGTACGAAGCGGCGCGGGCGCTCGAGCCCGACAACGAACAGGCATTGCAGGGATTGCAGAATGTCGGCAACGCCGAACTCAAGCGTGCCCGGACCGCCCTGGAACAACACCACTACAACCAGGCACGGGCAGCACTGGAAGAAGCACGCAGCCTGCTCGGCGGCGGCGCCGATGTCACTGCCGTGGACAACGCACTGGCCAAGGCCGTGGTGCACGACGCCAACGTCGATGTGCTGATCAATCAGGCTCGCGCTGCTCTTGCCAATGGCCGGCTCGACGGCAGCGATGGCGCCGCGGCGCTGTTTCGCAAAGTGCTGGCAGGCGACCCGCACAATCCGGTCGCCCTACACGGAATGAATCAGGTCGGCGACCTGCTGGCCACGCGCATCCAGTCCCAGCTTGGCAGCAACGACCGCGCCGGTGCCGCCAGGACGCTTGCGGACCTTGCGAGCCTGCTGCCGGGTTATTCGCAGCTGCCGGACTTGCGCGCCAGCATCGCTGCGGCCGAGCGAGCCGCGGATGCCCAACGTGACCAGTACCTCGCTGCCGGCGAAGCCGACTTGCGTGCGGGCAAGGTTACGGGCGCAGGCAATGACAATGCCGAGGCCCAATTCAAGGCGGCACTCGCGTCAGATCCTGGCAATGCCGAGGCCCAGGCCGGGCTTGGACAGGTGGCGCAAGCGCTGATCGTGCAAGCCGACGCCGCGATGGATTCGGGACATTCGAACGATGCGAAGAGCCTGCTCGATCAGGCCGCGGCGCTGGCACCGAAGTCGACTGACCTTGCCGCCGCGCGTTCGCGTTTGGCCGCGGAAGCAAGCGAGCGGTCGGCTGCGGCATCATCGGCGGCCGCCGCGCCGGTCGTGACGCCGGCGCAGTCGGCCCAGGTCGCGCGTCTGGTGGCACGCGCGCAAGCGGCCGCACGCCAAGGCCAGATCATGCTGCCGCCCGGCGACAGTGCTTACGATCTGTATCGCGCCGCGCTCGGTATCGACGGCAACGATGCCGAGGCGCAGGCCGGCTTGCGCGTCTTGCCGCAAATCACGCGCAGCCAGTTCAAACAGGCGCTGCATGGCGGCAACCTTGAACACGCACACGACATGTTGGCGACGCTGGAACAATTGGACCCGGGTGATCCGGAGGCGCCGACGATGCGGCATCAGCTGGGCAGCGCCTGGCTCGATCGCGCCGATCACGATGCCATGCTTGGCCATTCCGCCGCGGCACGCACTGCATTGCAGGAAGCACAGCGACTGGTGCCGCAGGATCCGCGCATCAGCGAAGTGAATGCGAAGATCCGCCACGACAAGTGAGGAGCGGGGGATAACCTGCTGCGCTACTCGCCACGTCCATGTGGTTCGCCCTTCGGGCCGCCTGCGGCGTTCAAATCGGCAATCCTGCCGATTTGGTCGGCAGCTTGCGCGCCGGCGGTGCTCGCACTGCGCAGGCAGGATGCCGGAGCGAACATTCGCGCAGCGAATGGCCCGAAGGGCGAGCCGCAGGATGCGGCGAGTTATGCTCACGTACTGACGTGTACGCTCCGCTTGCTGCGCTCCGGCGTCACGCAATCTGCCGTCGCTCGTGACGGTTCTCCCTCCGCTCCCCCAGGCGCGATCGACATGGCAAGTCAATCTGGTGCAGATGATTGGCGCACAGGGGTGGTACTGGTGTGCGGGGCCAGCAGCCAGATCGGGTATTTCCTTTTGCCTGAATTGGTGCGTGCCGGCGCGCACGTATTGGGGCTCTCGCGCAAGCCACGACCGGACGTTGCAGGTGTGGCCTGGCTGAGGGGGGCGCTGCCGCAGCTGCCCTCACGCGCCGATACCGCCGATTCGATATGCAGCTTCGCACCGCTCGACGCGTTGGCCGTGTGGATCGAAGCGGGCGGTGCGCCGAAACTGCAGCGGCTGGTCGCGACCAGTTCCATGAGTGCGGAAAGCAAGCGGGCATCACCGGTAGCGGCCGAGCGGGAGATGGCGCGTCGCCTGCGCGACGGCGAAGCGGCGCTGGCGCATGCCTGCGAACGACGCGGCATCGCATGGAGCGTGCTCAGGCCCACCCTGATCTACGGCGCGGCGCGCGATCGCAGCTTGACGCCGCTCGCGCGCCGCGCAGAACGCTGGCGGGTGTTCGGGTTGCCGGCGGGCGCCGGATTGCGGCAACCGGTGCATGCCGGGGATGTCGCTGCGGCAGCGCTGAGTGCGCTCGATGGCAGGGCGGCAGGCAGGGTCATTGCCATCGGTGGTGGTGAACGGCTGCCGGCATGGGAAATGCTTGTGCGGGTGCGGATGAGCCTGCCGGTGCGCACCGTCCCGTTGCGGATTCCGGCTCCGCTGGTGCAGGTGGGCGCACGGATTTGCCCGCCGCTGCGTGGCCCGCTGACGCGGTTGCAGCAGGACCTGATCGCCGACAATGCCGAGCTCGAACGTCTGCTCGGCGTGCATCCGCGTGGTTTTCATCCTGATCGTACTAGTTGGGGGCTTTGAACCAGGCCGCCACGCAGCGACAATCACGCGGCCATGTTGCATACAGTCCCCATCACCGCCAGCGTCGCACGGTTTGCCTGTGCGTGCTGCAATGCCTGTCATTCGACAGGTGTGGCGTGACTGATCCATTCCCCTCGATTCCCGCATCCACGCCGCGTGAAGCCGGCGTATGTGCGGTGGTGGTGACATGGCAGCCCGACCTCGCGATTCTGGGTGGACTGTTGAGCGCGCTGGTGCCGCAGGTCGCAAACGTGGTGCTGGTGGACAACGGTACCCGCGATCCGGGGTTGCGCGATCTTTGCACGGAACATTCCGTGGCGACAGTACTGGAGTTGCCGGAAAACCATGGGTTGGCGCATGCGCTGAACGTCGGCATGGCGCATGCCCGCGGCCTGCCCGGCACCTCGCACATCCTGTTGATGGATCAGGACAGTGTGCCTGAGCCCGGCATGGTAGGTGCATTGAAGGCCGCATTGGACCGGAAAGCCGCGGGTGGGCGGGTGGCCGCGGTCGGTCCGTGTTTTCGTGATTCGCGCGAAGCGTCGGACGCACCGTTCGTCAGGATCCGTTTCCCCTTCAATCGCAAGATCCGCTGCAATGGCGCGTGCGAGACGATCCGCTGCGATTTGCTGATCTCGTCCGGATGTCTCATCCCGCTTGCGGTGATCGATGAGGTGGGCGGCATGGACGCCGCACTGTTCATCGACAACGTGGATCTCGACTGGTGTTTCCGCGCGACCGCCGCGGGCTACGAGTTGCATGGCGTGTGTGCGGCGCGCTTGCGTCACAATCTCGGCGAAACCCGGCAACACGTCCCGGGTGTGCCGCGCGCCATCGTGGTGCACCCGCCGCGGCGATTGTTCTACATGATGCGCAATCGTCTGCTGTTGTATCGGCGCGCGTATACGCCCACGCGCTGGATCGCACAGGATCTGCCGCGACTCGCGGTCAAGTTTCTGCTGTTCGCTTTGCTGGTGCCGCCGCGACGCGCAAACCTGCGCTGCATGCTGGCGGGCATGCGCTCGGGTCTGGCGGGGCATGCATCACCGCCGCCCGATGATGCCTGACCGCATCAGTCGCGCATCAGTTTGCGCACGCGTTTTTTCAGCGCCGGCAGGACGTCGGCTTCAAACCACGGGTGGCGTTGGAACCAGGCGGTGTTGCGTGGGCTGGGATGCGGCAGTGGCAGCACGCCGCCATCGAAGTATTCCCGCCACGCTTCACAGGTTTCGGTCAATGTTGCCTTGCGTTTCGGGCCCAGCATGCCGCGAATCGCGTAGCCACCGATCGCGAGCGTCAGTCGCACGTTGCGCAAGCGCGGCATCAGCAACGGATGCCATATCGGCGCGCATTCCGGTCGTGGCGGCAGGTCGCCGGATTCGCCCTTGCCGGGATAGCAGAAACCCATCGGCACGATCGCGACGCGATGTTTGTCGTAAAAGACTTCCTTGTCGATGCCGAGCCATGCACGCAGCTTGTCGCCGCTCTTGTCATTGAACGGAATGCCGGTGTCGTGGACCTTGCGGCCGGGCGCCTGGCTCACGATCAGCAGGCGCGCATCGGGGTGTGCCTGCAATACCGGGCGGCAACCTTGCGGCAGATGGCGCTCGCAAACGTTGCAGGCGCGGATGCGGGCCATCAAGGTATCGAAATCCGGATCGGGATTCGGAACTCGTACTGCGGAGGCAGGATGCCGGAGCGAACATCGACGCATCCGATGGCCCGAAGGGCGAGCCGCAGGAGCGGCGAGTTTCTCCGGACTCGGCAGATCAGAAGCGGCTTCGCGCGCGTCGGCAGCCGTGCTGCTGCTGCGCGGGTATGCGGCAATCCGCAAAGTGCTGTGTCCAGACACCGGCTTTGCGGTCATGCGGTTTTCGATCCATGGATGACCACCCCTGGCCCCACTTGTCCCGGTTCCCGGCCGTACGGCACGAGTCCCGTGTCCCCGGTTCCGTGTACCGGTTTCTCAGGCAACAGCTTGCCGGGATTGAGGATGTGCTCCGGATCGAACAGATCCTTCAGTTCCTGCATCATCGACAGCGCACCGGAGTCCAGCGCTTCGGGCATGAAATCACGTTTGGCGATGCCGATGCCGTGTT
>DASUJD010000104.1:0-61312 GCA_036279455.1 Rhodanobacteraceae bacterium
CGCGAGCCCGACATTCACCCGCGGCAACCAGCCGAGCCACGCGCCCCTGCGGTGCAGCGCCGCCACGGCATAGCCGATCGCGTGGCAGGCCAGCACCACCGCCACGAGCACCGCCCAGAACCGCTGGTCGGTCCAGCCGTACTGGCCGATGCGCAACGCGAGTGCGTACAAGGCCAGCGCTGCATAAACCGGCGACAGGATCAACGCCGCGTCGATCAGCCATCGCAGTGCGCGCGGGTAAGGCTTCAGGTCGACGCCGTCCTGCCACACCGCGTTCACGAACACCACCAGCAACAGCAACAAACCCAGCAACAGGCTGGCCGCCGAACGCGTCGCCCACAGCGGCGCCAGGCCCGTAAATGGCAGGCTCGCGAGAAACATCAGGGCGATCAGCGCCAGCAGCGGCAACAGGCCGCGGCAAACCGCGAACACGATCTGGCGCGCCACCCGCAACGGATACTGTTGCATGCGTCCGATCAGGATGCCGAGCCCCGCAAACAACCCGGTGGCGAGGTACACGAACGGCTTGTCGTCGAAAAACAGATCCTTGAAGAAACGGATGTGCACGAGCGCGAACAATTGCGCCCAGAGCGTCAGCACCACCCAGCACACGCCGGTGAACAGCAATGCGACGACCAGGGTCAATCCGTTCTGCCAGGCGTGGTCGAACAGTTCCGGATAGGCGGCGCGCCAGCGCCCATCCTGGCGGCATTGCAGGAAGGGCCACGCCACGAACAGCGCGCCGCCCACCGTGATCGCGAACGGCGCCAGCACCGATGCAATGTCGATGCCGGGCGCACCGGTGACGCTCCACGCGGCCCAGCCCGCGAGCAATGCATGGACGACCGCGACGCCCAACGCGTTTTGCCAGAACACCCGGTCGTCGAGCCGCGACACCGACAGCGTCATCGTGGTCGGCACAGCAAGGATCAGCGTGTACCAGTAAACCTGCGACGCGTACGGTGAAAGCCACCACCACAGGCGATCGTGCCCCAGCCACGCCAGGTACAACAACAGGGCCTGCAGCAGCGACACCAGCACGATGAAGGCGCGGGCGTCGCGGGACAACGTCGCGGATGCTTGGTCGGTCACCGGCGCCTCCCTGGTCGACGCGGGGAGTATTGCAGAAAACCTGCACGCGCCTGCGCCCGGCGTTACCATCGCGGATTGCGATGTACCCGTCGCGCGAATGCTTTCCAAGGAGACCCACATGCAAATCGGAATGATCGGCCTCGGCAAGATGGGCAACTTCATGGCGCAGCGCCTGATGAAGGCCGGCCACGACGTGGTCGGATTCGACCTCAATGACGACGCGCGCAAGGCACTCGGCGAGGCCGGCGGCAAGGCCGTCGACTCCCTCGACAAGCTGGTCGAGGCGCTGCAGCCGCCGCGCGCGGTGTGGGTGATGGTGCCGGCGGGCAAGATCGTGGACCAGACCGTCGCGGCGTTGAACGACAAGCTGGCGAAAGGCGACGTCGTGATCGACGGTGGCAATTCCAACTACAAGGACGACCAGCGCCACGCTGCGGAACTCGCGCCGAAGGGCATCGACTACGTCGATTGCGGCACCAGCGGCGGCGTCTGGGGCCTCAAGGAAGGCTACAGCATGATGGTCGGCGGCGACGAAAAAGTCGTCGATCACCTGCGGCCCATCTTCGAAGCGCTGGCGCCGGGCAAGGACAAGGGCTGGGGCCGCGTCGGCCCGGTCGGCTCGGGCCACTTCGTCAAGATGGTCCACAACGGCATCGAATACGGAATGATGCAGGCATACGCGGAAGGTTTCTCAATCTTCAAGCACAAGACGGAATTCAAGCTGGACCTGGAACAGATCGCGCAAATCTGGCGCTACGGTTCGGTGGTGCGCTCGTGGTTGCTGGATCTCACTGCTGACGCGCTGAAAAAGGATCCCGAGATGAAGGACATCGCCGCCTATGTGGTCGATTCCGGCGAAGGCCGCTGGACGGTCGCCGAAGCCATCGACCTCGACGTGGCGGCGCCCATCATCACCGGATCGCTGATCGAACGCCTGCGTTCGCGCGATGCCGATTCGTTCTCCGACAAGCTGCTGTCGGCGATGCGCAACGAATTCGGTGGCCACGCGATGAAGAAGGAATGACCCGCGTGCCGGATGCCCTGCCCGTGCAAACCGCGCGCTGGCACGTGTTTCCCGATGACGTTGCGTTGCTGGCCAACGCGCGGGCGCGGGTACTGGCCGCGTCGCGCGATGCCATCAAGCAACACGGCGCGTTCGACATCGTGCTGGCGGGCGGCAACACCCCGCGCAAGCTGTATCGCGCGTTGCGGAATGCTGAAACGGATTGGGCGTGCTGGCACGTCTGGTTCGGTGACGAACGCTGCGCGCCGCCAGGCGACCCCGAACGCAATAGTGCGATGGCGCGCAATGAATGGCTGGACCATGCATCGATCCCAGCCCCCAACGTGCACGCGATTCCCGCGGAAACCGGCGCACGCGAGGCCGCAACGTTGTACGCACGTGAATTGCGCAGCGTCGACGCGTTCGACCTGGTGCTGCTGGGCCTGGGCGAGGACGGCCACACCGCCAGCCTGTTCCCCGGTCGCGACTGGGGCGTGCATGTCGATTCGCCAGACGTCATCGCCGTGTTCGACGCACCCAAGCCGCCGCCGGAGCGGGTCAGCTTGAGTGCTCACCGTTTGTCGAATGCGCGTCACGTATTGTTTCTGGTGGAAGGCACAGGCAAGCGCGATGCGGTTGCAGCGTGGAAACGCGGTAACGCGATTCCTGCGGCATCGATTGCACCCGAAGCCGGCGTGGATGTGTTGCTGGATGCCGCGGCTGCGGGCAAGCGATAGGAAGCGTGATGACTCCGGAACATTTCGTGCCGTTGCGTTTCCAGACTCTACTCCTTCCTCAATCGATCGTCTCTCACCCCCGTGCCGGTACAGTCGCTCTCGTCTCGGGCACGACCTCGAACTGCCCGGTTGCCAAATCAAGCACCACGTCGCCGGCATACGGGCCCGCGGATGTCTCCCACGTGTATTCCCCATGGCTCGGCAAGCTCACGGTAAGGTCGACATACCGCTTGATGGCGGGCACGTACAGCATGACGTGATCCGACCAATTGTCCGGCACGCCGAAGCTCAAGGGCGTCATGCCGTAGCCGTTGAACAACACGGGGTCTGAAGCGACTCCGGATCGGCGCAACAGCGCGTACAGCAAGGTGACGAATCCCTTGCAGTCTGTTTTGCCGGTTGCAAGGATCGCAGCGACATCCTGATTCGGGTAGCCGCCCTTGTCGGGCTTGGCGTCGTAGTGGATGCCACTGAATTTTATGTACTTCACGGCGGCGTCGATCTTCTGCTCGACGGTGCCGGTAAAGACCGGGAGCCGGGAACTGCCTGACAACGCGTGCGTCTGGGATCGCATGTACCGCCGGGCGACCTCATTCCACGAACATACCGGCGAAATCGCCACGTAGTCCGGGCGATTCGATGGCACCCAGCTACTGTCCAGCAACACCTGGAACGTTCCCGTCGCCTTCGTCGAATATCGGGAGTGCATGCCAGAATCGCGTAGCGACCCGCAAACGGTCGGCCCGTGGTGGCTATCCACAATCACGAAATAGCGCACGTGCCCATTGCGGCTTACCGTGCGTACAAATGCCCACGTGGAATGCTTGAGGCGCCAACGCGACGCACGATCAACCTCAAACCGCAGCCATCGCTTTGCCTTGCCATCGAAATGCACGCCGCCTGGCGCGCAGAGGGGACAATGCTCGTTGGTTTCGAGCCGCATCCAATCGTGCCTTGATGAATCGTAAACGGAGACTTCCACCTTGACCTTTTTCGCGCCATTCGATGAATGCCCTATGACACGGCCATTCCAGAACTTGACCGCGGCTTCATTCGGAAGAGGCAGAAACGTTACCGTGTATTCGTCGACGATGCCGTCATTCGAAAATTTCAATTCAATGTAGCTGCATAACTCGTCCGACCGCAGGCATACGGCCTGAAAATTGATCAAGCTCGTTGCCGGAACAGCCGTTGCCGCATGGGATGACTTCAAGTGGCTGCTCTTGTCCTGAGTTTTTGCACCGTGCGACGAACCAGCGGGTGAGCTTCTGGGTGCCGCTTGGGCCCGCGCCGCCAGTTGAGCGGAACCCGTTAGCAATGCAACCAAGCACGCTGCGAGCCAGGCACCAAACCCACGATCGTGGGGGGCTCCAGCACGGCAAGACGGAGCAACCATACGTTACCTCCGCTAATTCTTGAACAAGAGTCTGAATCTTTAACCAACCACCTGCGGGTGCTCCATTGACAGGTCCGTAAAATTTGAATTCAACAAGGAAATACGTAGTCAAATCATCGCACCGGTTTCATTTCGCACGTGACGGAGCACCGACCTTGACCCGTGGCAAGGTGCACTGGATCGGCGTTCGCGTCATGTTTGCAGGTGTCGCGATGGGACCGGCAGGCAACGCGGCGACTCCGTCGAAGTGCCCCGAATCGCTCGAGGTCAGTGCCATGACGGCCGAACTGCCATGGCCGATATAGACCGTTGCATCCGGTACCGGACGACCGAAATTCCCCGTAACACTGCCGTCGATGTAAACGTTGCCGTGGTAGATCGCGCAATGGAAGTGAAAATGGAGCCAGGGAGGCGGCGGCGGAACATAACGGTCGGCAATGGCGCGTCCGGGGTACATGTTCATGCCTTGCAGCAAGGGCGTTCGGAACGCGGAAACAGGTTCGAATGATGGCATTCGTTTTGTCCGCGTGCCCGTGCCGTTCGTGCCCGGTGGCATGTGCAACAAGTGCACCTCGCTCACCAACCCTGTGAGGTGCATTCCCGTCTTGCGTTGTGGGCGCGGTATATCCGCTTTCGGTGACAATCGCCTGGTGAGGCAGAAAGAAAGTTTGGGCATGAAATTGAAACGGATATCCAGCGTAGCAAGGGCTGGGGCGCCGATCAGTGCAGCCGGGAAAACAAGCTTTGGGAGCACCGGCGTGATGTCGTTGCTCAGTGCCAGGCCGGCCACGCGTATTGCAAGGTACCTGAACATCCTTTCACCGTGTGCACGACCAGCATCCGCCGGGGTGCCCGTGGTTCCATCGCTTGGCAGCAATTCCTTCCCTGCAACAAGCAGGATGTTGGAACCCGTGTCCACGGATACCTTGATGGGCCGGCCATCCATATCGGCATCGAATACCAGAAGCCCTCCCCTGCCTGGTCCCGTTGCGTAAGTTGCAGGCAAGGGGTGCGGGCATGACGCCGCGGGTGCATTCAAGACCATGCGGGATTTGTTGAATACCACATTGTTGAAACGTGCCAGCAGGGGCAACCCCACGACCAATTCTCTTTTCCCATCAATACCGTAACTGTCCGGTATGACGATTGCCATCACGTTGTTTTCCTGCAGCGTACCCAGCTTCAATTGCCGCACGAGGGACAAGCTGACGCTGCCAGCCGGCACGATTGGTTTACCCACCAATTGGAACCCCCGTGACCCCGGCGCCAGCCGTCTCAGCCCCAGCACTCTGGATTCGGTTGCCGACATCACCAGCGCTTGTTCTTGCCCGGAATCGACGCTTGCATCCACTCGATGACCATTGATGGTCATGGTGATCACCGGCACGACCGGTTCGTGCATGGATGTTTCGCCATCCTCTGGAACCGCAAATTCGCTGGAGTGGCTCGCCGGAGTGCGGTAGCGCAACACCATCGGCGCAGTGGAGCCGACTTCGGTGGAATATGCCGGTATGGAAGCCGCCAACCCGGCGACATCCAGCTTTGGATACAACAGCCGAAACCCTGCGCCCGGGTGGCTGCGCTGCTGCCGTGCCGCGGTATGGCGCCGACGCCATGCGAGCGCGTCGAAGTAAGCCCGCGCGTCGCCAAGCTGATTCGCAACGTCCAGTATGAATCGGTTGCAATCTGCCGCGTCTTGCCGCGCCATGGGTTTGCCGCGACGCTCGTACGCGTCACGGCATTCCGTCGCGGTGGACAGCAACCGCGGAAGCCGGTACCACAGCTGGTCGCGGTAGAGCGAAATCCAGAACGGTCCCATACCGGATTGCTTCGCGATGCGAATGGCCGCTTTGGCGTCGCCGTTTGACAAGGCCGAACGGAATGTGGAGTTCGACACCGCTGAAGAGTGCACCGGGGGTGCTGCATTGCCGGCGACGCACAGCGCAAGAGCCCCGTTCAGTCCAGCGAACCGAAGCCAACGACGCAACGCGCGTGGATGCGGAAGCCATACAGCAATGTGGGGGCGCCAAGCCGGCCACCAAGTCGCCCGGTGAACGCATACTGGCCATTGGCCCGGCAGGCCGTTCATGACTCGTGGCCAAAAAACGGATTACCGGCGGCGTCAGTGCGCGCGGCCACCGTTTTCACCAGGGTTCAGCGCAAGGCAGATCGACGGGTTGCCGCCGCGCAGTTTCAGATGCATCGTGTATCTGTCGAGAATCGACCTGCCGAGCGACACCTGAAACGGCTCGTGCCAGTTCGTCTCGACATAGGCCGATGGCGCATTGAACGATTGATGCCCGACCTGGATCGTGATCGGACCCTTCACCGTGCGATCTTTTCGCGTCCCTGCATTGGCGGCACGGGCGCCCGGGTCGACCCAGATGGATGAACCCATATCCACGAGATCCGTGGCCCGGATCGACAGCGCTGCGGTCCTCGTGACGCTGTTCACGCTGATTGGAAACTGCAGCGAGCCGACCTCATGATAATTGGCCGCAAAGGTCATGGGCACGACCGGTTCACATTGATGTGTCGCTTGTCTCGACAACCGAATACCTGCACCGCTGATTATCACCTCTCCGAACCGACGCCACATCGATGCACCCAGGTACACGCCGGGCCGAATAAAATCAGCCGTGACAACGCCTACGGCGACGTGGTGCAGTATCAATGGACCAACTGATACGTTGTCCGCAATGTAAAGACTGGGAGTGATCGTGTATTTTGTACCACCGAACCTCACAAAAGCATTGGCGTAATCTTGTACGACGAGCTTCAATTTCAATTTCGAGCTTATGGAGGCCGCCTCTTCCTTCGGCTCAATGATGGTGATGGGCGTACGCAGCGTGCCACGGCCCATCTCGATAAAAGCCACGATGTTCTGTCCGTTTATTTTGATACCGATTTTTGGTGGTGCGTTCGTGGATCCACGTGGCCTTCCAGAAGCCTGGAAGGACAACTCTTGCGACCCCCGGAGCCATGTTTCGGCAACGGCAGGCGTGGCATCGGTCAACCGACGCAAGTTGGCTGAGTCCAACCCCGTCCCGAATATGAGGTGATCGTTGGTAGCTCGCTCCATGGCTGGATAAAGCGCGTTCTTCACCCACCGGACTTCCTGAAGATAAGCCAGCGCATCGCCCTCGATCAGTGCTGAAGATCGAGCCATGTAACTGCAATACAACGCGGTTCCGAGGTCGTCGGCGGTGCCTCCCTGGATGCCCAGATCCTGGCAACGACGCGCAGCCGACAGCAGGCGCGGCATGTCGTAACCGAGCTGCGCGCGGTCCATCGCCCGCGTGACCGGCCCGGCGCCACGCTTGTTCTCCATCTGGTGTACGGTCCTGGCGTCGCCTTGCCCCAGTGGTTTGAGCAGTGGGTCATACGGTGGTACTGGTACCGTCGTCGGTGCCGCCATTGCGGACGTGCCGACCGGAAGCAGCGCGCACATCAAAATGAATAGCCGGAAAGGACTCTTGAATTCCATGCTCCACATCCTTCGGCAGGAGTGGTTTCGGGTGCCCACGATCAGGAAAGAGTTGGCCACGACGCGACTGAAGCTATTTATGATGTTTGTAATAGTCTTTCAGAGCTATTCCAGTCAAGGCGATAACAATTATTATAAATATAATAATTGCAATAAACGGTGGGCTTTCATTATTTGCGGTCTTGATTGCACCCACCGCATATAAAAACAGGATAGATCCGGCAAAGGTGATGGAAGCAACGGTCCACGATATTGCAAAATGCCCTTTTCTACCATTCATGGTGCAAATCTCGTTGTCAAAGTGTGGCAGCAGACGACGGCCCGGGGTAGGACCTCAACCGACCGGCGGTGACGTGGTAGCCGCGAACCAGACCGCTGCCGGGATCCGTGACCCAGTGGAGGCGGATCGCGTGGCCTGGATTCGGCCGCATGTCGTTCGAAATGTCTATTCCGAAGACCCGTCCGTCAGGCTCGACATCCACCCCAATGGGATAGGGGTAGAACCCGACATGATCCCTGGTGGCGTTCCACGCGTGGTGGGCTTTTACCCGGCGCAGCAACTGGTCGATCGGTTCGTCGATCGCGATACCTCCAACCGAGTACGGGAAGGCAACCGACTGATCAGTGACCACTACACTGATCACCACTGACCGGTCATCGTGGAAAACCACCTCGACGTATCCATAGTGAACGTCAGCCTGTGGAACCGGGTGGCGCTTGAGCTGGGCGGCCAAATCACGCGGAAACACGTATACCGCATCCAGGTAGCCGACTGCGGGGGTCGCATCCGTATCGGGAGTCCCCGTGGCCGCGGCCATCCGGGCGTAGGACATGCCGAGATGGAGTGGCCCCATCGCCCTGCACGCGGACGGTAGCGGAAGCGTCGGTGCGGGTTTGTTTGCCGTCAGCTCACCGGCACAGTCTGCGGCGGCTGCATCGGCAGAGCCCAAAAGAACCAAAGCGGTCAAGACGGCCAACGCTGGAAGCTTCATGCTGCCCTCGCTATTGCCAGCTGCCCAAAACTGGATTCCGGATCTCGTCCACTGCGCCGGCTCGTCCGCAATGACAAAATGCCGAAAATCATCGCCCATGCGCTGACATCTATCGCCAATCAGATTTGCTTGACACTTTTCTGCAGGCGCGCTGCTACATGCCCGCCAATTCCGCCATGTGTGCGCGGTAGTAACGCAGCTCTTCGATCGAATCGCGGATGTCGGACAGCGCGGTATGCGCCGAGTCCTTGCTGAAGCCCTTGTACACCGCCGGCGCCCAGCGTTTTGCCAGTTCCTTGAGGGTGGACACATCCAGGTTGCGGTAATGGAAATAGTGTTCCAGCGCAGGCATCTGCCGATGCAGGAAGCGACGATCCTGGCAAATGGAGTTGCCGCACATCGGCGATTTGCCGGCAGGCACCCAGCCCTCCAGGAACGCGAGGGTGTCGGCTTCGGCGTGCGCATGATCGGTACCGGATTCCAGCACCCGTTGCCACAGCCCGGACTTGCCGTGCTGATGCTGGTTCCAGTCATCCATCGCGAGCAGGCGTGCTTCCTCGTGGCGGATCGCGAACTGCGGTCCCTCGGCCAGCAGATTCAGATCGCGGTCGGTGACCACGGTGGCGATTTCGATGATCGAATCGGTGTCCGGACACAATCCCGTCATTTCGAGATCGATCCAGATCAGGTTGTCGTCGGCTACGCTATTCATGCCATCCTCCGCCCGCAAGTCTAGCAACATCACGCATCGGGCCGGATTGCCTTGCCTGCGTACACGCCGTAGTCTGGCCGGATGCCCATACCCACGCTGTTGTGGTACGACTACGAAACCACCGGCACCGACCCGGCACGCGACCGACCCGCGCAGTTCGCCGCGATTCGCACCGACCTGGAACTGCGTACCGCCGCTGAGCCGGTGACGCTGTATTGCGCGCCGTCGCTCGATGTCCTTCCGCACCCCGAAGCCTGCCTCATTACCGGAATCACGCCCCAGGATGCCGTCCGCAATGGTGTGATCGAAACGGAATTCGCGGGCGCGGTACACGAGCTGCTGGCTGAAGCCGGCACCTGCTCGGTCGGCTACAACAGCATCCGTTTCGACGACGAAGTCAATCGCAACCTGTTCTACCGAAATTTTTTCGACCCCTACGAGCATGCCTGGAAAAACGGCAACTCGCGCTGGGACATCATGGACCTTGCGCGCGCGTGCTACGCGTTGCGCCCGGATGGCATCGAATGGCCGCGGCGCGAGGATGGCACGCCCTCGTTCAAGCTGGAGCATCTGGCCACGGCAAACCACCTGGAGCAGGCACGCGCGCACGATGCTGCTTCCGACGTGGTCGCGACGATCGAACTTGCGAGACTGCTGCGCGAGCGCCAGCCGCGGCTGTACGACTGGTTTTACTTGTTGCGTGACAAGCGCACGGTGATACCGAAGCTGGCCAGTGCATTGACGAACAAACAGCCATTGCTGCACGTTTCGCACAAGTATGCGGCGCAGCGTGGGTGCCTTGCGATGGTTGTTCCGGTCGCCGAACACCCAACCCGGAACGGCACTTTCATCGTGGCTGATCTGGATGTCGATCCCGCTGCGTGGATCGATCTTGATCCCGATGACTTGACGGAACGCATGTTCACCCGCCGCGCGGATCTTCCCGAGGGCCTCGAACGCCCGCCGTTGAAGGATATCCACGCCAACCGCTCGCCATTCATCGCGCCGGTCGAAACATTGCGCGGCGTGGACACGCACCGCATCGCGCTCGACCCCGATCGTTGCCTTGAAAACCTGGAACGCATCCGTGCCAGCGATGGGTTGGCGGAGCGTGTCCGGCTTGCTTTCGCGCCGCGCGAGCCACGCCCGGCGCTGCATGAAGATGCCGAACTCATGTTGTACGCGGGGTTTCCGTCCGATGCAGACAGGAAGCGCTTCGGCAAGGTTCGCACCACACCGCCGGCCCGACTGGGCGAAAGCGACTTCGGCTTCGACGATCCGCGTTATGCCGAATTGCTGTTTCACTACCGGGCGCGCAACTGGCCGGAGAACATCGGAACCGACGAGCGCGAACGCTGGCGCGGTTTCGTGCGGGACAAATTGAGTCGCGAATCCGGTACCTCGGCGTTGACGCTTCGGCAATACTTCGCAACCATCACACGGTTGCGTGCGGAGGTCCCGCCCGGGTCACGGCAGGTGCTGCTGGATCGTCTACAGGCCTGGGGTGAAACCGTCGCCGCTGAATTCGGCCTTTGACAAGATGCCGTTCGCCCTGAGCATAGCGCCAGAGGCGCGAAGTCGAAGGGCAAATATCCTTGTCCCCCTGCGTTTCGACTTCGCTGAGCTGCGCTCAACGCGAACGGTTTTCAGATTGGGGTCCAGACATGCCAAGCGCTTACTTCTCCCCCGCCACCTTCCGCTTCCTGCGCGCACTGGCGCGGCACAACAACCGAACCTGGTTCAAGGCGCACCAGGGCGATTACGAAACCCGTGTACGCGGGCCGTTCCTGCAGTTGATTGCCGATCTGCAGGCGCCGGTCGCGAAGCTCAGCCGGCACTACCGCGCCGACCCGCGCAAGGTGGGCGGCTCGCTGTTCCGGGTGCAACGCGACACCCGTTTCAGCCACGACAAGCAGCCGTACAAGCCGTGGGCCGGTGCGCGCATCTTTCACGAACGTCGCCGCGAGATTGCCGCGCCGTCCTTCTATCTGCATATCGCGCCGGGTGACTGCTTTGTCGGCGCCGGATTGTGGCACCCGGAAAACCACACGTTGCGCAACATCCGCAACTTCATCGTCGACAACCCGGCGGCCTGGAAGCGTGCGGCGCACAGCCGCGCGTTTCGCGAACATTACGAATTCCGGGGCGAATCCCTGAGTCGCGCTCCGCAAGGCTTCACGCCCGACCATCCATTGATCGAGGATCTGAAACGCAAGAGTTTTGCCGCAGGTATCGGCTTCGACGACGCACTGGCGTGCTCACCGAAACTGTTTCCGTTCGTGGTCGAGCACTTCAAGCGGCTGGCGCCGCTGGTCGATTACCTGTGTGCGGCGCAGAACCTGGAATTTTGACTGGCGGATTGCCGCTCAGGCTTCGGCAAATGGAAATGCCAGTACCTCGCGGATGTCGTCTGCGCCGAGCAGATGCATCAACAGGCGATCGACGCCCAGCGCAACGCCGGCGCAGTCGGGCAGCGCATCCAGCACCACGAGCAGGCTTTCGTCGATCGGCATTTCGCGTTGTCCGCGTTCGCGACGACGCGCATTGTCGCGTTCGAAGCGAGCGCGTTGTTCCGCGGGGTCATTCAATTCGTGATAGCCGTTGGCGAGCTCGTGCCGGCCGAGGTACAACTCGAAGCGCTCGGCGACCGGTGGGCGGTCCGGCCGGATGCGCGCCAGCGAACATTGCGAAGCCGGAAAGTCGTACACGATGGTGATGCCGTTGCCGGGAAGCGCGGGTTGCAGGCGGTGCGTCACCAGCAGGTCCAGCCAGTCGTCGCGGGTCAGGCCGTCCGGGTTGACGGAAAAATCTCGCAACGGCTCCTGCAACGCGCGTGCGTCCGCGACGAACGGATCAATCCCCAGGCCGTCGCGGAACCAGCCGCGGTAACTCGTGGTGGCCACCGCCGCATCGCGCTGTACCAGAGCCAGGGCAGCACGTACGAATTGCGCGCATTCCAGCATCAGCCGCCGGTGATCGAAGCCGACGCGGTACCACTCCAGCAGCGTGAACTCCGGGTTGTGCGACGCACCCGCCTCGCCGTTGCGGAACACACGTCCGAGTTCATAGCAATCGCCGAAGCCTGTCGCCAACAGGCGCTTCAAGGGGTGTTCCGGTGAGGTGCGCAGGAAGCGTTCGCGTGCGCCGGCGTCGAGAGGGCCCGCGAAGGTGGTGGAGAATCCCTCGATATTGGGTTCGGTGTTGCCAGCCCGGGACAAGATCGGCGTGTCGACTTCGGCAATGCCGCGCTCAGCGAAGAAATTGCGTATCAACGCGTTCAGGCGTGCGCGCAGGCGCAATGCCGCGTGCCGATTGCCCACGTCACGCGCCATGCGCTTTCAGGAAATCCAGCAGCTTGGCTTCGCTCCAGATCGCCACGCCGAGTTGTTGCGCCTTGTCGAGCTTGGAGCCGGCGGCCTCGCCCGCGACCACGAACGACGTCTTCTTCGATACCGAACCTGCGACCTTGGCGCCCAACGTTTCGAGCTTCGCCTTCGCCTCGTCGCGTGCGAGTGACGACAGCGTGCCGGTCAACACTACGGTCTGTCCTTCCAGCGGACCCGCCCCGCTCGCGCGCACATGCGCAGTCGCGGCGTGCAGCGCGGCCAGCGCATCGGTCACGCGCTTCGTCAATGTGCGACCCTCCCGTCCGTGCATGAACCCATGCACGGCTTCGGCGCCGTCCTGCGGTAGTCCTGCTGCCGTTATCGCGGATACGTCGGCGGCAACGACAGCATCGAACGAATCGAAGGCAGCCGCGAGCTGCTCCGCGCGTTTTTTGGTAAGTTTCGGGAAACCGGCACGCACCAACACGTTCTCCAACGCAAGCGCTGCGCGCAGTTTTGCGCTCGGCGGATGCGCATCGCGGACCCGCACGCCGCGTGCGAGCAGATCGTCGATCACCTTCTGGTTGCCGGGCTGTTCGAAGAAATCGTCGATCGCGCGCGCGACTTCGTCGCCGATATCCGGCACCAGCTTCAGCAGCGGCCACGGCAGATGCCGGATCAGCGCGAGATCGCCGAACCATGCAGCCAGGGCCTTGGCCGTGCTCTCGCCCACGTGGCGGACGCCGAGCGCGTAGAGGAACCGTTCCAGCGTGGTGTTGCGGCTGTGGTCGATCGCCTCGATCAGGTTTTCCGCCCATTTTGTCGCGGCCTTGCCGGCCTTGACGGTTTCGGGCGTCGTCCCGTCGCGTTCGTCGGCACTGCGCTTCATCTCCAGCAGATCGTCGAGCGTGAGTTTGTAGAGATCGGCGACTGTTTTGAGGTAACCAAATTCGCCGAGGTCTTCAATGTAACGTTCACCGAGGCCGTCGATGTCCATCGCGCGGCGGCTGGCGAAATGGAACACTGACTGCGTGCGTTGCGCGGCGCAAGCCAGCTCACCTGTGCAGCGGGCGACGGCCTCGCCTTTCTCGCGCACGATGTCGGAACCGCAGATCGGGCAATGCTTCGGCATTTCCCACGGCTTCGTACCCGTTGGTCGCAGCTCGGGTAGCACACGTACGACCTCGGGGATTACGTCGCCGGCGCGGCGCACGATCACTGTGTCGCCGACGCGCACGTCGAGCCGCGCCACCTGATCGGCGTTGTGCAACGTGGCGTTGGTGACGGTGACGCCGCCGACGAACACGGGCTTCAGTTTCGCCGCCGGCGTGGCCGCACCGGTGCGGCCGATATTGATGATGATGTCCTCGACCACGGTGGTCTGTTCCTGTGCCGGAAACTTGTGCGCGATGGCCCAGCGTGGCGTGCGTCCGACGAAACCGAGTTCGCGCTGCGCGGCGAGATCGTCCACCTTGTACACCACGCCGTCGATGTCGAAAGGCAGCTTGTCGCGCATCGCGCCGATCTTCGCGAAATACGCGAGGCACCCGTCCGCGCCGCGCGCGGTGGCAACCAGTGGACTCACCGGAAAACCCCATTCGCGCAGTTTCGTCAGCACCTCCGAATGTCGCGCCGGCATCACGGCGCCCTCGAATACGCCGAGCGCGTAGGCGTAGAACGCCAGAGGGCGTTGCGCCGTGATGCGCGGATCGAGCTGACGCAGGCTGCCGGCGGCCGCGTTGCGCGGATTCACCAGCGGTTTGACCTTGCCGTCCGACGTGCGCGCCTTTTCGTTGTACGCCTCGAAACCGGCGCGCGGCATGTACACCTCACCACGCACTTCCAGCACGCGCGGCCAGCCCTTGCCGCGCAACTTCAAGGGAATCGCGCGAATCGTTTTCAGATTGGCCGTCACGTCCTCGCCGGTCTCGCCGTCGCCTCGCGTCGCGCCTTGCACGAACACGCCATCCTCATAGCGCAGGCTGATCGCCAAGCCATCGAATTTCGGCTCGACCGAGAACGCCGGTTCGTGCACCTCCAGGCGCTGTTCGATCCTGCGCACGAAATCGCGTACCTCGTGGTTGGGGTCCGTACCTTGCGGCACGTCGGCATCGGTGAAGGCATTGGACAACGACAACATCGGAATCGCGTGGCGCACCTCGGCAAAACCGGACGCCGGTCTTGCGCCGACCCGACGGGTTGGCGAATCCGGTGTTGCCAGCTCCGGATGCGCGGCCTCCAGCGCCTCCAGTTCGCGCATCAGGCGGTCGTATTCGGCATCCGGAATGGACGGGTCGTCGAGCACGTAATAGCGGTAATTGGCGTCGTCGATCGCCTCGCGCAACATCGCGGCTCGCTTTGCCGGATTGCCGGTGTCCTGCCTCATGGGTGTCCTGGGTGAAGTTGATGGAATGTGCCAACAAGTCGAATCATTTTAAGCCTGCCGGGACGATGGGCGTGGGGTGTGCCGCTAGACTATGCCGTCTTTCCTGGTTTCGGGCGGCTGCACCGCCCTTTCGATGTCCGTATCGAGTGCTCCTGACGGCATTGCGCGCATGCGCGGCCTGATCTGGTTGGTCGCGGCTGCGTTCTTCATGCAGACGCTCGACTCGACCATCGTCAACACCGCGGTGCCGAGCATCGCGCACGCGCTGGCGGTGCCGCCGATTTCGCTCAAGACCGCGTTGACCAGTTACGTGCTGACGCTGGCGATCTGCATTCCCGCCAGCGCCTGGTTGTCCGATCGCTTTGGCACGCGTCGCGTATTCGCGGCATCGGTACTCATTTTCACGCTGGGTTCGCTGGCCTGCGGCGTGTCGCAAAACCTCACCCAGCTGGTCGCGGCGCGCGTGTTGCAGGGAGTGGGTGGCGCGTTGTTGATGCCGATAGGCCGCTATGTGCTGGTGCGCGCATTCGGCCCGAAGGATTTCGTCGCGGCGATGAGCACTGCCGGCATCCCGGGCCTGCTCGGCCCGGTACTGGGGCCGTTGCTGGGCGGCGTGTTGTCGCAATACGCATCGTGGCGGCTGATTTTTCTGGTGAACGTGCCGGTAGGCATGATTGGATTGTGGTTGAACCGAACCCGGATGCCCGACTTCCGGGGCGAGCGCCGGCCGTTCGACTGGATCGGTTTCGCACTGTTCGCCTTCGCATCCGGCATGTTGTTGACCGCGGCGGAAACCGCCGGCGACGGCAATTACCGGAACGCCGGCATCGTCGCGGGAGTCGGGCTGCTGTGCGGGTTCGCGTATTGGCGCTACGGCCGCCGGGCCCGGCATCCCGTCGCGGACCTGACACTGTTGAAGGTGCGCAGTTTCACCATCGCGGTCGGCGGCGGCATGTGCACCCGCCTCGGCACCGCAGGACTGTCGTTCATCCTGATGCTGTTCCTGCAGGTCGGTTGCGGCTGGACCCCGACCATGGCCGGCATGATGATCGTGCCGCAGGCGATCGCCATGGTCCTGATGAAGCTGCTGATCGACCGCATCCTCAAGCGTTACGGATATCGCCGCACGCTGTTCGTGAATACGGCGATTGCAACGGTGCTGCTGGCATGCTTTGCGCTGTTCGACGCCACGACGCCGTGGTGGGCGATCGCCCTGCTGATGTTTGCTTACGGCTTCGTGATGTCGCTGCAATACACTTCGATGAACACGCTCGCGTTCGTGGACATCGCGCCGGATCGTGCGGCGCAGGCATCCTCGCTCACGTCCGCCGCGCAATATCTCGTGATCAGTTTCGGCATTGCACTGTCGTCGTGGCTGTTTGCGATATTCATCGGCAATCACCATCACGATCCGGCCGCATACGTGCGCGGTTTCCGGATTGCGGTGCTGGTGATGGCGGCACTGCCGCTGGTCGCGGTGTACGTGTTCACGCGTCTGCGGCATGACCGCCCGCTGCGCCCTCAGATCACTACTCCCGAGACCGCGGCGTGAAGCTCCCTGCCAGCCGAGCGACCTTGTAGCATCGTGCGATGGACCCGACCACAGCTATCCTGCTGGAAGTTTTCATCATCTTCATGGCCGCACAGGTCGGCAGTGTCGTTGCGCGCTGGATACGGCTGCCGGACGTGGTCGGCCAGATCGTCGCCGGCTGCGTAATCGGACCGTCGCTGCTCGGCTGGATCGCGCCCTCGGAACCGCTGGAAGTCTTGTCCGAAATCGGTGTGGTTTTGCTGCTGTTCGCGGTCGGCCTCGAAACGCGCCTCGAAGATGTGAAGCGCGTAGGCGGCAGTGCATTCGCGGTGGGCGTGGTCGGGGTGGTCGTGCCGTTCGTGTGCGGTGCGTTCTGGGCGCACTCGATCGGACCGGACTGGCCGCGCTCGCTGTTCGTGGCAGCTGCATTCGTGGCAACTTCGGCCGGCATCACTGCCGCCGTGTTGAAGCAGATGGGCGTCCTGCGTCGCACCGAGAGCCGCGTGATCCTGGGCGCGGCGGTCATCGACGACATCCTCGCGATGCTGCTGCTCGGGGTCGTGGTCGCGATTCAGGCGGGTGGGTCGTTGAGGATGGGACGGCTGCTGGCGGTCGCCGGCGAAGCGATCGGCTTCGTGCTGGTGGTAGGTTGGCTCGGCACGCTGATGATGCGGCGCGGCTCGAAATGGCTCGAACGAAGCCGCAATCCGATGTCGACGTTGCTGCTGGTGCTGGTGTTGTGCCTGGGCCTTGCATGGCTGGCGACCCGTTTCGGGCTCGCCGCGATCATCGGCGCGTTCCTGGCCGGAATGATCGCGTCGGAAACGCGTCAGCGCGTGCAACTGGAAACGCAGATGCAGCCATTGCTGGCGTTGCTGACGCCGTTCTTCTTCGTGCTGACCGGCGCCAAGGTGGAACTTTCCAAGCTCGCAAGCAGCGAAGCGCTGTGGCTGCTGCTGACCGCCACCTTGCTGGCACTCGTCACCAAGCTGATCGGCGGCTGGCTGGGTGCGATCCGGCTTGGCCCGCGCAGCGCGTTGATCGTAGGCATCGGCATGATCCCGCGTGGCGAGGTCGGCATCGTGGTCGCCGCGCTGGGGCTGTCTGCCGGCGTATTCGGGAACACGCTTTACGCGGTGATCATCGCGATGAGCTTGCTGACTTCGATCATCGCGCCGCCGTTTTTGGTCTTGCTGTTGAAGCAGCGTGACCCGGGATCCGAAAGCCCGTAGGGTGGACACCGTTCGTGATCGGCCGGCCTCGTCGTGTACTACGCCAGGCGGGCGGCGGCGCCCCACGCCAGCGCGGTTTGCAATGCACGCTCGAGGTCGCGCAGCCGGTACGGCTTTTGCAGGACGGGGCGATCGCGCAGCGACTCGGGCACATGGCCGCAGTCGTAGCCGGTGGCGAACACGAAGGCTCGACCGCGCGCCGCAATCGCCTCGGCAACGGGGTAGCTGGGTTCGCCATCCAGGTTGACGTCGAGCAACGCCACGTCGAACTCCAATGCCTCGGCCTTCGCCAACGCGTCACCCAGCCGGGTGGCCATGCCTGCGACCTCGCAGCCGATATCAACCAGAATATCCCCGAGCATCATCGCCACCCGCGATTCATCCTCGACGATGAGCACGCGTTTTCCGTGCAGGGGATTGTCGGCTTCGGGCATTGTGCTGCCTTGTACACGGGCTGCTCACGCTAGCACGATCACGGCAGGAATGCCTGCTGCGCAGTTCAGGCCCGAAGTCGCGCGGCGACTGCGTCGAACCAGGCCGAAGGCAATTCCGCCTTCACCGGAATGGCCCACCAGTTTTCGCGTGCGAAGGCGCGGCACTTGATCGCGTCCTTTTCGGTCATGAGTACAGGCAGATCGTCACCGAAGGCGAAGTCCGGGGCGGTGTAGCGATGGTGGTCGGCAAATGGATGCTCGATGACGTCGATCCCCTGCTCTCGCAGAGCCGAGAAAAAACGTCCGGGATTGCCGATGCCGGCCACGGCGTGCACACGGCTGCCGGCAAAACCGGCTAGCGCACGCGCGGAGCCGTGGGCGAGATTGCGCACGGCCTGCATGCGCAGGCGCATCGGAATTTCGTTGGCCTGCGGCTCGCGGCCATTGCAGACAGTGAAATCCACCGTGCGCAGACGTGATATCGGCTCGCGCAACGGGCCGGCCGGCAACAAGCGCCCGTTGCCGAACCTGCGCAGGCCGTCCACTACGCAAATTTCGACATCGCGCGCCAGCGCGTAGTGTTGCAGTCCATCGTCGGCGACGATCACGTCGACGCCTTCGCCGAGCAGCAGTCTTGCCGCATCGACACGCTGCGCAGCGATGGCCACCGGCGACCCGGTGTGCAAGCGAATCAGCGCCGGTTCGTCACCGACAACAGCGGTGTCCGGCTGCTCGTCCAGCAACATCGGTTCATGTGCAGAGCCGCCGTAACCACGGCTCACCACGCCGGGCCTGAATCCGCGTCCGCGCAAGGCTTCCATCAATGCGATCGTGAGCGGGGTCTTGCCCGCGCCGCCGGCCACGATGTTGCCGACCACGATCACCGGTACCGGCAAACGAGTCGCACGCAACCAGCCACTTCGATACATCCAGCGCCGTGAACCGGAGGCGCACCCGTAGAGCGCCGCCAGTGGCCGCGCCCACCATGGCGGCGGCCGATCTTCGTACCAGCGTTGTTGCAGCGGGCCGAGTTTTGACATGGACCAATCAAGCACCAGCGATAAAGCCCCTCTCCCGCCGGGAGAGAGGTGGGCGTGAGGGTCCGGTCAGGCGAAGTTGCAAAACCCCGTGCGAATGTCGCCGACCGCGAAGAGCCGAACCCTGATCAGGCGCTGCGCGCCACCTTCCCACGAAGGGAAAAGGGAAACGCATTACACCGCAACCGGTTCGCGAAACTGAAGGTGGTACAACGCCGCGTACTTGCCTTTGCGCGCCAGCAACTCGGCATGCGTGCCGCGCTCGACAATGTGGCCGGCGTCCAGCACCGCAATCTGGTCGGCGTGCTCGACGGTGGAAAGCCGATGCGCGATCACCAGTGTGGTACGGTTTTCCATCAGGCGCGACAAGGCATCCTGGATCAGTCGCTCGGATTCCGTGTCCAATGCGCTGGTTGCCTCGTCCAGCACCAGGATCGGGGCGTTCTTCAGCAACGCGCGTGCCACCGCGATGCGCTGGCGTTGGCCGCCCGAAAGCAGACCCCCGCCCTCACCCACCTGGCTGTGGATACCTCCGGGCAAGTCGCGGATGAATTCCATTGCGTTGGCGGCCTCGGCCGCGGCGATGATGTCCGATTCGCTCGCGTCCGCCAGTGCGCCGTAAGCGATGTTCTTCGCGATGCTGTCGTCGAACAGCACCACGTCCTGCCCGACCCATGCGATCTGGGCGCGCAGACTGCGCAGGCTGTACTCGTGGAGAGCATGTCCGTCCAGCAGGATGGAGCCCGACGTTGGTTCATAGAAGCGCGGGATGAGACTGGCAAGGCTCGACTTGCCGCTGCCCGAACGGCCGACCAGGGCGGTTATCGATCCGTACGGGCAGTTCAGCGAAATACCCCGCAAGGCTGCCATGCTGGCGCCCGCATAAGTCAGGTGCACGTCATGAAACTCGATGTCGCCGCGACAACGTTCCACCACGAGGCCGCCGGTGTCGCGCTCGCCCGGCGCGTCCAGGGTTCCGAACAATTCCTGCGCGGCGGCAAGCCCGCGCTGGATATTCGATTGAACGGTGGTCAGGCGTTTCAGCGACGGCAGTATCCCGCCCATGCACATGAACAGCGTGGTGAACGTGCCGGCCGTGAGCTTGTTATCGAGCATGAACGGGCGTGTAGCGAAAAACACGATCAGTGCCAGCGCAATCGCCGCGGCCAGTTGCACGAACGCGGTGGAAAGCCCGTTGGTTGCCGCCACCTTGACGTTCAACTTTCGCGCATGATCGGTGACATTGTCGAATCGGTTCGACTCATAATCCTGCCCGCCGAACACTTTGACCTCGCGGTGCGCGCCGACCACCTCCTCGACTGCGGCGGTGACACGCCCGACAACATCCTGGATGGTCACGTTGATGCGTCGGTAGCGTCGGCTGACATAGGTCACCAGCAGGCCGATCAGCGGAATCATCACCAGCAGCGCCAAAGACAGCTCCCAGTTCGCCCACAGCATGACCCCGACGAGGCCGACCACGGTAAGACTGTCCACTATCGCGGTCTTGGCGGAATCGGTGGTGGCCTGCGCGACCTGCTCGCTGGTGTAGGTGATGCGTGAAATCTGCCTGCCGGACGATTCGCGGTCGAAAAACGTCGCGGACATGTGCAGGTACTTGTCGAAAATGCGGCGGCGCATGTCCTGAACCACTCCGCGTCCGACATATGCGGTGCCGTATGTTTCGACATACACGGCGATACTGCGTACGAAGAAGATGCCGACGATGATGATCGGCATCCAGAAGATCACCTGCGGATCGCGTACCACGAACAACTTGTCGATCAGTGGTTTGATCGTCCTTGCAAACACGGTCATGCATGCGGCGTCGGCGACCATCGCCAATACCGTGACGCCCGCGATGACCCGGAATGGCTTCAGCAAACCCAGCAGCCGCAGATAGATCGCAGCGTCCGAGTTGCCGCGCGTCGAAGCGTCGTTCATGAGGAAGCCGGTTGGCGCGCTGCGCCCCGGCCCGGGTTCGTGGCGATGGACAGGTGCGAGAAACCGAGCTGGCCCAATGCATCCATCGCAGTCACCACGGCCTGATGCGGGGTCATCGCATCGGCGCGCAGCAGCACCGGGCGATCGCGCTTCGCGCCGGCAACCGCGGTGATGGCGCGTCGCAGCGTCGCCTCGTCGTCGCCCAGCACCCGATTGTTCGAGACAAAGAAATGGCCTTCACGATCGATCACGATCACCAGGGTATCCGTGGCCGGCGCGCTGACCTTGTCGGACGCCTGCGGCAGCGACACCTTCAAATGGCCCTGTTGTACGAAGGTGGTGGTCAGGACGAAGAACATCAACAGGGTCAGCAACACGTCGATCAGACTGACCACATTGATTTCGAATTCGTCGGCGTGTTCGTTGCCGATACGCATCGAGGCGGGGTTCCGTCAGAATACCGCGCGCGCAGGGCGCTGGGCCGAAGGCTGCGTGGCCGCGGCGCGCGTTTCGGCAGGCGCCGGCCGCGCGGTCGACAATTCATCCAGCAACCCGGTCGCCTGTTTCTCCATTTGCACCACGTAGCCGCGCACACGCGAACGGAAATAACGGTGCAACGCGTAGGCGGGAATCGCGACCACCAGCCCGGATGCCGTGCACACCAAGGCTTCGCCGATGCCACCGGCCATCTTCATGGGATCGCCCACGCCCGACACCATCACCGCGAGGAACATGCGGATCAGGCCGAACACGGTTCCAAGCAACCCCAGCAGCGGGCCGATCAGGGCGATGGTGCCGAGCGTGGTGAGGTAGCGTTCCAGATTGTGCACCACGTGACGGCCGGTATCCTCGATGCGTTCCTTGATTTCCGCGCGCGGGTGGGTGCGTACGTCCAACGCGGCCGCCAGCAGTTCGCCCAGCGGCGAGTTTTCGCGCAAAGCCTGGATATGCGTGGGGTTCAACTGTTGTGAATGCGCCCAACTGCGCACCTGCTCGCCAAGCCCCGGCGGCAACACGGCACTGCGGCGCAGGGTCCAGAAGCGCTCCAGCACGATCGCGAGCGCAATCGCCGAACACGCAAGAATCGGCAGCATGCCCCAGCCGCCCGCCTTCAGGATTTCGAACACGTGATGCCCCGCCAGAAGGTGGATTTGCGCTGAATGATACCAGTGTGTCCGCACGCGTCAGCGTGACGCAGTCGATCCGTTGTGCGCCGGTTCCCGCCAGTAATGGGCTTGGCGCCTGCGTTCCTCGGAAAGGATCCGCGGCCTGCTGCCTGCCGGAAAGTCCACTCGTACCGCCCCCGTGGCCGGCGTATTCAGCAACGGAATGCCGAGCGCGGCGTAGCGCGCCACAATCGTTGGCGCCGGGTGGTGGTAACCGTTCAAGTACCCGGTCGAAGCGATGGCGAGACGCGGCTGCAACGCCTTGAGGTAGGCACGGCTTGACGAAGTCTTGCTGCCATGGTGCGGCACTACCAACACCAGCGGCGGACCGGGTGGAATCGCGTGGGCAATGTCCGGCTCGACCTTCGACGAGGTATCCGCGGGCAGCAGCAGACGTCCGCCATGACCGACGACCAACAGCACGCAGCCGGCGTCGTTGCCCTTGACCGTCACCGGCATGGGCGGGCGCAGCATGCGAAACCCCACGCCGTCCCAGCGCCACTGCTGCCCGGCGTGGCACTGCTGCATCGGCACCGGGCCGCGCGCCGGCTCGCCGCCCCACGTCGGCGTCCCGGGGTAAGCCGCGAGTACGGATACGGCGCCACCTGCATGGTCGTTGTCGCCGTGGCTGATGATCAACTTGTCCAGATGCGTGATTCCCAGCGCGTGCAAGGTGGGCACCACGGCAACCTGGCCCAGATCGAATCCCGAGGGATAACGGGCGCCGGTGTCGAACAACAGCGCATGGGTGCGCGTACGCACCAGCACCGACAGGCCCTGGCCCACGTCGATCACCGTCGTGCGAAACGCGCCGTCGGCGGGAAGGCGGCCGCGCGGCCAGCACAACGGCAGCAACAGCAGGATGCCCAGCGCGCGCGCCGGGATCCCGCGTGGCGCTAGCAGCCACACCGCACCCGCGCATGCCAGCGCAAACGCCAGCAGCGACGCTGCCGGCAGGTATTGCATGGCCGGTGGCCACGCCGCGAGATGCAGCAGGAACCACCACAACGCGTCCACGAGCTGCGCGCACACATGCAACAGCAGGTGCCCCGCCCAGGGCCAGACGAACAGCAGCGCGCATGCCGCAAGGTCGATCGGCACGATCACGAAACTTACCAGCGGGACCGCAACCAGGTTCGCAAGCGGCGCGACCAGTGAGGCTTGCCCGAAGAACCATACCGTCAGGGGCAGCAATGCCAGTGTCATCAGGAACGGCGCCAAACCGATTTCCCGAAGATGCCCGCGCCAACCCGAATCCCGCGCCAGCGTCCACGCCAGCAGCGCGACGCCGGCGAAAGACAACCAGAAGCCTGCCGACAACACCGACAGGGGATCGACGATCAGGATCGCCGCAAGCGCCAGCCCGAAACCGTCAGCGAAGCCGCCGCCGCGCCGCAGCAGCCGCCAGCCGGCGACCACCGCGATCATCAGCAAGGTGCGGGTGGTGGGCAAGCCGAAGCCGGCCAACGCGCCATACGCGAGCGCGGCCGGAAACGCGACCGCGGCTTCGGCCAGCGGGCGCGCGAGGCGCAGCCCCAGTGCAGGAAACAACCACCACGCCCAGCGCACCAGCAATGCACCAAACACCGCGGCGAGGCCCACGTGGAAACCCGAGATCGCGATCAGGTGGCTGATGCCGGTGGTGCGCACCACCTGCCAGTCGTGTTCGTCCAGCGCGCTCTGGTCTCCGACACTGAGTGCGCGCAACAACCGCGCGGCGTGCGCATCGTTCGGCAGCGACGCGCCGATGGCTTGCGCAACCTTCGTGCGGATGCCGTCCACGCAGGCGCCCTCGCCCAGCATCGCGTCGGCGTTGTCATTGCGCACATAACCGGTCGCGATGATGCCCTTCTGCAATGCCGACCGCTCGAAATCCATTCCGCCGGGATTGACCAGTCCGTGCGGACGTTTCATCCGCACCCGCAGGCGCCATGTCGCGCAAGCGGGAATCGTGGGCTGCGCCTGTTCGCGCGACGCATACCACGACAGGCGCACGTGCCCATGCACGGGCAACCCGCGGCCTTCGAATCGCGCACTGGCAATATCGAAGTCGAAACGTGTCGAACGCTCCCGCACCTGGGGCAGGCCCGTGACCTTTCCGGTAACCAGGATGTCCTGTTTCTCGAGCGCGTGCGGCAAACGTGCCGCCATCGCGAGGTCGGCGCGCCATGCCGTCCATGCCAACGCGGCCAGCACGATCGGCAGGCACCACACCCAGCCACGCGGGCGCCAGCGCAGACAAGCGCCAAGCCCGGCCAATGACACACATGCAAGCGATGCATCGAGCCAGCGTGGCGGCAGCGCGGGCAACGCCTGCACCAGTACGGCTCCGGCAAGGATCGCCAGGGCAGTGGTCAATATCCCCGTACCGGTTCGAACAACGTCGCGTTCCCTGCGCGTGTCCATCCGGTTTCAATCGTCGCGCGGGAACGGATGCAAGGTTCCGCCAGTCAGCTCCAGCACGCGATCGAGGCGTCGCGCGAGAGTCTTGTTGTGGGTGACCAGCACGATCCCGGTACCGATTTCGTGGTTCAACTCCAGCATCAACTCGTACAGGGCGGCGGCATTCCGTTCGTCGAGGTTGCCGGTGGGCTCGTCTGCCAGCACGCAGGTGGGGCGCGCCACCAGTGCGCGCGCCATCGCGCAGCGCTGGCGTTCGCCGCCGGACAGTTCGCCGGGCTTGTGTTCGAGCCGATGGCCGAGGCCGACGCGTTCGAGCAAGGTCCGCGACTGTTCGCGTGCCTCCGGGATGGACGGCGTACCGCGGATCAACAGCGGCATCGCGACGTTTTCCAGCGCGGTGAATTCGGGCAACAGATGATGGAATTGATACACGAATCCCAGGGAACGGTTGCGCACCCGTCCGCGTTCGGCGTCGGGCAATTTGGACAACTCCCGTCCTTCCAGCTCCACTGAACCCCTGGTTGGAGTATCCAGGCCGCCGACGATATGCAGCAGCGTGCTTTTGCCGGAACCGGATGCGCCCACGATTGCCAGCGTTTCGCCGCGCGCCAGCTCGAAATTCACATCGTGCAACACCGGCGTGCGCAGGCTGCCTTCCTGGTAGGTCTTGGCGACATGGATTGCGCTGAGCGCTACGCCGTTGCGCCGGTCCCCGGTCCCCGGTCCCTGGTCCCTGTTCTCACTCATAACGCAACGCTTCGGCCGGCTGCGTGCGCGACGCCCGCCACGCGGGATAAATCGTCGCCAGCAAGGAAAACACGAACGCCATGCCGGTGATCCACGCGACCGATGGCCAACTCAACTTGCTGGGCACGTTGTTGATGTAATACACCGACTCGGGCAGGAACTGGTAGCCGGTGAGGTTCTGGATGCCGTCCACGATCGCGGGAACGTTGATCGCCAGCGCCACGCCGCAGACCACGCCGATCGCGATGCCCATCACGCCGATCAGCAAGCCCTGGATCATGAACACGCCCATGATGCTGCGCGGCGTCGCGCCGAGCGTGCGCAGGATCGCAATGTCGGATTGTTTGTCGGTCACCAGCATCACCAGCGACGACACCAGGTTGAACGCCGCCACCGCCACGATCAGCGACAGGATGATGAACATCACCATCTTTTCCATCGCGATGGCCTTGAAGAAATTGGCGTGCTGCTGCATCCAGCCCTGTACGCGGTAGGCGGCGCCCAGTTTGCTGGCCAGCGTCGCCGCGACCCTGTTGGCCGCGAACAGGTCGTCCAGCTTCAAGCGGATGCCGCTGGGACCGCTCAAGCGGTACAGCTTTGCTGCATCGTGCATGTTGACGATCGCGAGCCCGGAATCGTATTCCTGCATGCCCGCTTCGAAGATGCCTGTCACCGTGAACCGTCGCAGGCGTGGCACCACGCCCGTGACCGGATTGGCACTGAACAACGGCGCATAGACGATTACCCTGTCCCCCACGTTCACGCCCAGCTGCAACGCGAGTTCCTTGCCCAGCACGATGCCCCACGACCCGCTGGTCAACGCCGACAGCTTGCCGGCGATCATCTTGGAGCCGATGTCGGTGACCCTGGGTTCCTGTTCGGGCAGGATGCCGCGGATGATCGCGCCCTGGCTCGCGGCGTTGCCGCGCAGGAATGCTTCGCGCTCGACATAGGGCGCGGCGCCCTTGACATGCGGGTCGCGCTCGGCAACCGCCAGTGCCTGCTGCCAGTCGGGCATGCTGTCGGCGACACTGCTGATGGTCGCCTGCGACACCATCCCGAGGATGCGCGAACGCAATTCGCTGTCGAAACCGTTCATCACCGAAATCACGGTGATCAATGCCGTGATGCCGATGATCAGTCCCAGCATCGACACCACGCTGATGAAGGAAATGAAATGATTGCGCCGTTTGGCGCGGATGTAACGGGTGCCGATGAAGAGTTCGAGGGGACGGAACATGCGATGAAAAGCCGGGACTGGGGACTCGGGACTGTAGCCGTGTCGGCTGTCGCGAGCGCGCGACGCAAGGCAGCCTGACGGAAAAGCTCGAACGCGGCAAGCGGTTCAGACCATCAACCGCTGTCGGCGTTCCCCGACACGGTTTTCGTGTGCAATGGCGCGCCCAACCGCATCCGCAACCGGCGGCGGGTATCGGCGTCGAGATTGTCCGGCAACAGCCACAATGTCGCGTGTGCGCGCGGTGGCCAGCGCAACGTCAGCACGATCAGCGGCCCCATGACGCGCACCGCATGGATCGCGCCGTGCACTTCGCGGCGAGAGGCGGCCATGTCATCGTCGAGGGTCAATTCCACGTCACCGTCGGCGCGCCACAACACGGAACGCACGCGCGGGCGCAGCTGGCGCGCCGCGACTGCTCCTGCATAAACGGCAATGGCCAGACTCAGCGCAAGCCGCAGCCACTCCGGCGCGGCACTGGTCCAGACGGCGAGAAAAGCCAGCATGGCCACTGCCAGCATCAAGATGACGAGCATGCGCGACGATCGGTAGTGAAACCCGATTGCCGGCGCAGCGTTCACGGCACCAGCCCCGCGCGTCGACGGATATCGATCACGATTTCGCGCCACTCTGCGCACGGCGGCTCGGTGTGGCCCATCAGCCAGTCCCACAGTTCCGGGTCCTGTTGATCCAGCAGTGCATCGAACGTTGCCAATCGTGGTTCGTCCATCACGGCGGCATGCGCTTGCAGCCAGCCGCCGAGCAGCGCATCGAGTTCGCGGGTGCCGCGCCGGCAGCGCCAGCGGATTCGCTTCAAACGCGCGTCGGACACCGCGGCGGCGATGGTCATGCGGGTGCCCCGGGGGCGCGCTTTCCCGGATCCCGAGTCCCGGGAAACTCGCCGCTCCTGTGGTCCGCCCTTCGGGCGGGCATCCTGCCTCCGCAGTCCGAGTCCCGGCTTCTCATACCGTCCGGTTCACCAACAGCTGCTTGATCTCGCCGATTGCCTTGGCCGGGTTCAGTCCCTTCGGGCAGGTGTTGGTGCAGTTCATGATGGTGTGGCAGCGATAGAGCTTGAATGGATCGTCGAGCTCGTCCAGGCGCTCTCCGGTGGCTTCATCGCGCGAATCGATGATCCAGCGATACGCCTGCAACAACACCGCGGGGCCGAGAAAGCGATCGGGATTCCACCAGTAACTCGGGCACGCCGTGGTGCAACATGCACACAGGATGCATTCGTACAGGCCATCGAGCTGCTTGCGGTCCTCGGGTGACTGCAGACGCTCGCGCGAACCCGCGACGCTTGCGGTCTGCAGCCAGGGCTTGATCGACGCGTACTGCGCGTAGAAATGCGTGAGGTCCGGCACCAGGTCCTTCACCACCGGCATGTGCGGCAGCGGGTACACGCTGACGTCGCCCGAGGGCAACTCATCCAGCCCCTTGATGCAGGCCAGCGTGTTCTCGCCGTCGATGTTCATGGCGCAGGAGCCGCATACGCCTTCGCGGCAGGAGCGACGCAGGGTTAGCGTGGGATCGATCTCGTTCTTTATCTTCAGCAGCACGTCCAGCACCATCGCGCAGCCGGTGGTATCGACCTCGTAGTTGTCCAGTCGCGGATTGCCGCCGACATCCGGATCCCAGCGGTACACCCGGAAATTGCGCACCTTCTTCGCGCCAGGCTTGGCGGCAAAGCGCTTGCCCTGCTTGACCTTCGACATCTGCGGAAGCGTGAATTCAGCCATGACTCAAATCCAGAGATTGGGGATTGGGGACCAGGGGCCAGGGATTCCTGCTCATCCGTATCCCCTCTTCGCTCGCCCCTGCGTTCAATACACCCGCTTCTTGGGCGGGACCGTCGCGACTTCGTCGTCCATCGTGTTCGAGTGCACCGGGCGGTAATCGAACGCACAACGCCCGTTTTCGTCGACGCTGACCAGCGTGTGTTTCATCCAGTTGGCGTCGTCGCGTTCGGGAAAGTCCTCGCGCGCGTGCGCGCCGCGGCTTTCCGGGCGTTGCTCGGCCGAATGCATGGTGCCGACCGCCTGCCCCAGCAGGTTGGCCAGCTCGAAGGTTTCCACCAGATCGGAGTTCCAGATCAGCGAACGATCGCTGACCCGGATATCCTCAAGCCCCGCGTACACCTCGTCGATCTTCCGGCAGCCTTGCTTGAGGGTTTCGGCGGTGCGGAACACCGCGGCATCGGTCTGCATGGTTTTCTGCATTTTCACGCGCAGCACCGCAGTCGGCGTGCCACCGTCGGCGTGGCGCAACCTGTCGAGGTGGGTCAGCGCCGGATCCAGCGCGTCGGACGGCAGGTCGTGGTGCGGCGTGTCTGGCTGGATGACTTCGGCACAGCGGTTGGCGACCGCGCGACCGAACACCACGATATCCAGCAGCGAATTGGAACCGAGGCGATTGGCGCCGTGCACCGACACGCATGCGGCTTCGCCGATCGCGAACAGCCCCGGCACCACGACATCCGGATCGTCACCGACCTTCTGCACCACTTCGCCGTGGTGGTTGGTCGGGATGCCGCCCATGTTGTAGTGCACGGTCGGCAGCACCGGAATCGGCTCTTTCGTCACGTCCACGCCCGCAAAGATGCGCGCGGTTTCGGAGATGCCGGGCAGGCGTTCGTGCAGCACGTCGGCGCCGAGGTGCGCCAGGTTCAGGTTCACATGGTCGTTGAGCTCGCCGACGCCGCGGCCCTCGCGGATTTCCATGGTGATCGCGCGGCTGACCACGTCGCGCGAGGCCAGGTCCTTGGCGTTGGGCGCGTAGCGTTCCATGAAACGCTCGCCCTTCGAGTTCGTGAGGTAACCGCCCTCGCCGCGCGAGCCTTCGGTGATCAGGCAGCCGGAGCCGTAGATGCCGGTCGGGTGGAACTGCACGAATTCGAGATCCTGCAATGCGACGCCGGCGCGCAGCGCCATGCCGCCGCCGTCCCCGGTGCAGGTGTGCGCCGAAGTGCAGGAAAAATACGCGCGCCCGTAACCGCCGGTGGCCAGCACCACCGCGTGGCCCTGGAACAGGTGCAGCGTGCCTTCGTTCAAATCGATCGCAAGCACGCCGGTGATGCGGCCGTCGCGCGGGTCCTTCACCAGGTCGGTCGCGAAATATTCGACGAAGAACTTGGCGTCGTGCTTCAGCGCCTGGGTGTAAAGCGTGTGCAGGATCGCGTGGCCGGTGCGATCGGCCGCGGCGCAGGTGCGCTGCGCGACGCCTTCGCCGTAGCGCGTGGTCATCCCGCCGAACGGCCGCTGGTAGATCTTGCCTTCCGGGGTACGCGAAAATGGCACGCCGAAATGTTCGAGCTCGATGACGGCCGGAATCGCCTCGCGGCACATGTACTCGACCGCATCCTGGTCGCCCAGCCAGTCGCCGCCCTTCACGGTGTCGTAGAAGTGATAGCGCCAGTCGTCCTCACCCATGTTGCCGAGCGCGGCGGCGACGCCGCCCTGCGCCGCAACCGTGTGCGAGCGGGTGGGAAACACCTTGGTGACGCAGGCGGCCGAAAGACCTTTCGCGGCCAGCCCCATGGTGGCGCGCAGCCCGGCGCCGCCGGCGCCCACCACCACCACGTCGTATTGATGGGTTTCGACCTTGTAACTTTCAGCAGGCATGGATGTCCCTTGTTCCGGATTCGATCAACTTGCTTCGCTCAGCATTACGCAGCGCTGGCCAGCCAGACCGCGAGCACGGCCATCACGCAGGCCAGCGCGCCCAGCAGCGCCCCGAAGCGCAAGGCGATCTGCAAGGTCGTTTCCAGCCAGCGGGCATGCACGTAGTCTTCGATGATCACCTCCAGGCCGAGCGCGCCATGCCAGAACAGGCACACCGCAAACACGATCAGGAAGATCGCATGCACCGGCTGCGCGATCGCCGCCAGCACCGCGGGGTGGCCCGCGAACACCACGCCGTTCATCAGGAACAGGAACCAGATCGACAGTGGTACCAGCGCCACCGCGGTTACCCGTTGCAGCCACCAGTGGTGCACGCCGGTCTTCGACGAGCCCAGCCTGCGCGCCACCTTCAGCGGGTCGCGCAGCCCCTCCTGTCCCGGGTACGCGTTCATGCGACTGCTCCGGCAACGCGCAACAACAGCAGGACCCATACCAGCACGGTCAGCGCGACACTGACGGCGAACACAATCCAGCCTGCGGACCAATACGACGGCGCGAATGTCCGGTCGCGGTGCGGCGGACCGAAGCCGCGACCGGCATCGCGGATCAAATGCTGGATGCCGTTGCAAAGATGGAACAGCAGCGACCATGTCCACAGGAACAACAGGATCTTTCCGATCAGGCTGCCCCAGAACTCCGCGAACACGCCCCATGCCGCCCCGCCGTCGGCTGCCGCGATCAGACCCCAGGCCACCAGCAAGGCGCCGAGACACAGGAACAACCCGGTCAGCCTGTGCAACGTCGATTGCCACATGTTGACGCGCCAACGGTAGATGCCGAGGTGCGGCGACAACGGTCGGGTATTGGGCATGGGCTTCAGTTCCTGATCTCTGCGATCACGGCGTGCACGACTGGGTCCCCACGTCTGCTTCAGCGCCGATCAACCTTTCCATTGTTGCACGAACCCAACGTCGCTGCGAGACGACACGTCCACCGGCGTGACACTCAAGCAGCCGCGACCGTCCGGTACGCAGCTCGTCCGACGACTGTTGCGGAAGCAACGCGACTCACGTGGCATGGCGCCGGCAGGTCCTAAAAATCGATGCAACGCCCATTCTTCTCCCAGTCGCCATAGCGCGTCGGATCGAGCGCATCGCCCTCCGGCGTCGGGCGCTCGCGAGGAGCTGTCGCAGGCGGCGATTCATCTGCATGCGCAGATTCGCGGTCTGTTTCGTTGGAAGTTTTTTCCATCATTGCGTGTCATCGAGGAAGGCAGATACGCGGATTGTCGCACCGAACGGCCCACTGCGCAGCCGCACCGCTGTTAACGTAGCGCCACGGACGACGTTCTTCGAAGGCACCGATGACCGCACCTGCTTCCGCCATCGGCAACATTCACTGCATTTGCATGCAAGGCACGGACGCGCGCCGGTTTGCGCAGGCGCAATTCGCGGCAGATGTCGGCGAACTTGCATTGGAACGCTGGCAGTGGAACGCCTGGCTCACCGCCCAGGGCCGGGTCCGTGCGCTGATGCATCTGGTCGACCCCGGCAGTGGAACCTTGTTGGCCGTCTTGCGGGGGGGCAACGCAGAAACAACGCGGACAACGCTGGCAAATTACATTTTGCGCATGCAGGTAACGTTGGCAGTTCGGACATTCACGGGTCGGTACGGCGGTCCGGCGCCGATGGGGACCGCCAGAGCCGACTCGGGCGATGTCGTGCTGGGATACGGCGCCCGCAGCCTGCGGCTCGAAGCCGTTCCGGACGTGCCGCCGGATCATGCGGCCCAGGAAGGCTGGCGGCTTGAGGACATCCGCCAAGGCTGGCCCAACCTGCCCGCGGACGAGCCCGAATTCCTGCCCCCGGCGCTCGGGCTTGAACACCTCGGAGCGGTGTCTTTCGACAAGGGTTGCTACCCCGGTCAGGAAATCGCGGCGCGGCTGCACCATCGCGGTGGTCACAAGCATCGCCTGTGCCTGCTGCATGGGCCACCCGGCCCATTGCCCACGGGCGAAATCCATGGCCCCGATGGCACGATTTCGACCCGAGTCCTCGATGTTGCAACGGGTCCCGGCCGGGTCGAGGCATTGGCTGTGATCCCTGTGTCAATAACTCGCCAAATCAATCTATTGGGAAACATTTATATTGTTCAACACGAATTTGGCGCGTAACACAATCTAAACGCCATGCCTCGCCCAGACGCGGCGGCACTTGCGTCGGCATCGACCCGCCCCTATCTTTCGCGCAACTTCGCAAGCCGAGTGTGACGTAATACCCGGTCTGTGCATGGTCCGGATGTCCGCACCGCGCGCAAGACCGCGGCGAACACCGATTGCCAAACGTGTTGGCGCAGCGGTACCTGTCAGTCCGGCCTATCGCCGGCGATCGTTTCCGGGTACCCGCCGACATCCATCCATTTGCGGCGCAAGGCCAATGGCCCGCCGTGTTCCAAACCAGGTGCCGGCCTGACCCGGCATGTGGTGCTCAGCATAGGAGAACGACCCGATGACCTTGGGCCTGTTGCTCGGCATGATCGCGCTGCTGCCGCGGCCGGTCGCCGACCAAACCTGTCTGGCTGCCACCGTATACATGGAGGCACGCAGTCAACCCACCCGCGGCCAGCTGGCGGTTGCCGAGGTGGCGCTCGACCGCCTTGACATGGGCCGCTACGGCGACACCATCTGTGAAGTCGTCACGGCGCCCCACCAGTTCGCGCTGACCGCCAACCCGAAGGATTACCCCATCGACAACACGGCGGCGTGGGACAAGGCCTGGAAAATCGCCGGCAAGGCCATCGCAATCTGGAAAGAGCCGGTTGCAGACCGCAAATTGGTCGTTCCGGGGGCCAATCACTTCATCAAGCTGGGTTCGACCGCCACCTGGGCCAAGAACCCGATCGCAACCATCGGCGACCACGAGTTCTACGCCGTGGATTGACCGATTCCCTGATACCGATGCAAAAACGAAGAGCCCTCCGGCAGGAGGGCTCTTTTTTTGGTGCGATCGTCCGTGATCATCTGTCGCGGCCATGGGCCACTCCTACAACACGCTTCGTAGGAGCGCGCCATGCGCGCGACCGGATATCGGTCAGTATCGATAAACGTTGTTGTCCCGGATCATCACGTACTGGCCGACCTGTACCTGCGGTGGATCACGCTGGGTCACGGTCGCGTACTGCCCATTGTTGAGCTGTACCTCGACCTGCCAACCGTAGTCGCCGCGACCCTGGCGCTCGCCGATCGCGTGGCCCGCGACACCGCCGCCGACTGCGCCTGCAACCGTGGCAGCGGTCTTGCCGCTTCCGCCACCGACCTGGTGGCCGATGAGGCCACCCACAACCGCCCCGATCACCGTACCCAGTGCCGCGCCGTTGCGGTTGTTGCCGAGTTGTACCTGGCGAATGCTGCGCACATAGCCGCAGCCCTGGTAGCACTGCTGCCTGCCGCCGCCGTAATAACCGTTCGGCTGAGCATAACCCGGACCCGGACGGGCGTTGTAGGTCGGTCCGCAGCCTGCCAGCAGCAATACGGCGGCGACAGTGCATACCATGGTGGTCGCGAGTCGCATGGACCTTCCAAACTCGATGCGTGATTGCTTTGACATGGCTCTACTCCTCTTCCTTGTGTGGACTTCCTTTGTATCGCACCATAATGCTGTTACTGATACCCGCCGCCCCCTTGCTTGCCGCCGGCAACAACCACTCCGTTGCGGACCGGCAGACCCGAGCCGACGCCAGGGTTGTGGTCCATGCGGATGTGACCAGCCTTGCCATTCAACGTGTAAGTCACGTCGTAGCCGACCGTCTTGCTGCCAGTCGTCTTGTCGGTGACGGTGTGGCAAACGTTCTTGGTGACCGTCTTGGTGGCGTTGGTATCCTGATGCTTTTTCTGGATCTCATGTCCGGCAAAAGCACCCGCCGCCGCCCCGCCGAGGGTCGCAAGCGTCTTGCCCTTGCCGCCGCCGACCTGATGGCCTGCGAGTGCGCCGACCAATCCACCCACGACCGCCCCGCCGATCTGGTGCTTGTCCTTGTAGGTTTCGGGAACGGCGACCTGTTCATCGCCACAAACCTGGCGTGGCTTGCTGGTGGTGACGGACTCGGTGACGGGCTGTACCGCCACCACCTGCGCGAACCGGGGTCCCGCGGAAGCGGTGCCCTGCTGCATGGCACCAGGCGCATCGCCCGGCGGCAGTTCCGCCGTCGCGGCCGAGGTCGCCATGGTCATGTTCGCGGGCGTCGCCTGGGCCTGCTGATTGCCGCTTTTTCCGCAACCCGCGAGCGCCGCAATGGCAACGATGCCCAACGAAACAAACACTGCACGTCTCAACAACCCTGATTTTGATTTCATCGTGGTCTCCCGGCCGCAACGGCCCTTGATGGCAGTTTGATTCAAACAACCCGACAATGAACCGGGAGCCAACAAGCCTTGTCCCGTTCACGTTCCATTTCAGCGTACTCCGATGACAGAGTCTTGCCTACTCGGCGCCCCCATCGCCGGAACAAGTCCTCGACTGTTCGACAGCCACGCACATCTTGACGCGCCGGAATTCGATGCCGATCGCGCGCAGGTGTTGCATGCGGCACGCGCTGCCGGGGTCGCCGAAATCCTGATCCCCGCGGTCACCGCGGCGTCCTGGGCAAAATTGCATGCTTTGTGCGAGTCCGAATCCGGATTGCACCCGGCCTACGGGTTGCACCCTTGTTACCTCGCGCAACATGCAGGGGGCGATTTGGGTTTGCTCGAAGAATGGCTGCGCGAATATCCGGCCGCCGCGGTGGGCGAATGCGGGCTGGATGCCTTCGAATCGAACCCGGATCACCAGCGCCAGTTGCAGCTGCTGCACGGCCACTTCGCGATCGCACGCCGTTTCGATCTGCCACTGGTGTTGCATGCGCGACGTGCATTCGAGCAAGTGATTCTGGAGTTGCGTCGGTTCGGGAAACCGCTGCGGGGCGTGGTGCACAGCTTTTCGGGAAGCGCCGAGCAGGCACGCAGCTTGTGGAAACTCGGCTTTTTCACGGGCATCGGCGGCCCGGTCACCCACGAACGCGCGCTGCGCCTGCGCAAGCTGGTGGCATCGCTGCCCGTGGAATGCATGTTGCTGGAAACCGATGCGCCCGATCAACCGGCCGCACGCCACAAGGGTCAACGCAACGAACCGGCGTTTCTGGTGGACGTGTTGCACTGCGTCGCCGAATTGCGCGGGATGTCCCCCGACGAACTTGCGCAGCAAACCAGCGCGAACGCGCGGCGGTTGTTTTTGCAATCAACCTGAGCATCGGGTTTTCGGTTTCAGCAATATTTCCAGTGCACGCCCGACCGCTGCGAATCCGAACGCCGCCGTAACGTGGGTGGCTGCACCAAGTCCGCCTCCGCAATCCAGGCCGGGAGAATCGGTGCCTTGCGGCCGGGTGCCGCAGACACTGCCATCGGCTTGCGGATAGCGCACGTTCTCGAGCGAATACACCGCCGGCACGCCGAAGTAGCGGTCGCGGTTGCAGGGAAATCCGAATTCCTTGCGGAGTTTTCGCCGCATCAGGCTCAACAGCGCATCGTGTTCGGTGCGCGACAAATCGCGTACGCGGATCATGGTGGGATCGGTGCGCCCGCCCGCCGACCCGCAAACGATCGACGCAAGTTTGCGGCGCTTGCACCATGCAGCCATTTCAACCTTCACGCGGAATGCGTCGCAAGCGTCCAGCACCAGGTCGAAATCGTGGTCCAGCAATTCGGCGAGTGTCGCGGGGGTCACGAAGCGCTCGACCGGCTCTACCGCCAGCGCAGGATTGATCCGGCGCAGGCGCCCAGCCATCGCCGTGACTTTGGCTTTGCCCAGTGTGTCCGCCAGCGCATGCAGCTGGCGGTTGGTATTCGAGATGCAGACTTCATCGGCATCGATCAGCGTGAGGTTGCCAACGCCACTGCGTGCCAACGCCTCCGCGGCCCACGAACCGACGCCGCCCAGTCCGATCACGACTACGTGCAATGCGGTCAACCGCGCGACGCTGCCGGCCCCATACAACCGCTCGATGCCGTCGAAACGAGGGTCTGCCATGCAGCGATGATAATAATGATCAGGCGTGGGAATCAGGACAATGACGATCAGCGCCCGGCGGTCGGAGCCTCACCCGTCCTGCAGGACATCGGCGAACATCATCCGCGCCCATCGTCGCAGTCGACCATGCAGGCGACGATGGCAATTGTCATCGCGCCCGTGAAAAGCCGGTCCATACTTGAGGACGGAAGTCCGGCACACTCAGCGTGCGCGTCTATACCGAGAATCGACATGAACAGAAGGCGCTTTCTCATTGATGCATCGATATTTGCAGGTACTGCAGGTACTGCAGGTATGCTGGCTGCGGTGGGTTTGTCGTCTCCCGTCCGCCCGGCTGCAGCGCCTCGACCCGGTGGAACATTCCATCTGACCGATGCGGAGTGGCGCAAACGGCTCACGCCGAATCAGTATGCGGTGCTGCGCGAAGCTGCCACGGAACCACCCTTCAGCAGTCCACTCGACCACGAGTCCGGGCCCGGGATCTACCACTGTGCCGGTTGCGATCTGCCGTTGTATTCGTCAGTGGCCAAATACGATTCCGGTACCGGATGGCCGAGCTTTTTCGAGCATCTGCCGAACTCCATCATTACCCGGGCCGACCACAGCTTCATGATGGACCGCACCGAAGTCTTGTGCAGTCGCTGTGTTGGCCATCTCGGCCATGTTTTCGATGACGGACCTGCGCCGACCGGCTTGCGTTACTGCATGAATGGATTGGCTTTGCGATTCGTACCGCTGAAGCGCGGTTCTGCCTGAAATCCAACAAAAAACCCCGCGTTGCCGCGGGGTTCTTGCGTTGCATGGAACAACGATGGCTCAGGCAGGCTGTACCTGATCGGCCTGCAGGCCCTTGGGGCCCTGGACGACATTGAAGGTGACCTTCTGGCCTTCCTGCAGGGACTTGAAACCGGTGCCGACGATCGCGCGGAAATGCACGAATACATCCTCACCATTTTCACGGCTGATGAAACCGAAGCCCTTGGCATCGTTGAACCATTTGACGGTGCCGGTCTGACGCTCCGACATAACTGACTCCTTACTACTCGATTGATTGGAAACGGCGCACCTGCGCGCGCAACTTGAAGCACTGACTAGCGAGAGTGAAGACAGCGATGCGATCGTTAAACGGTCAGCAACCAGCCCCATACAAGCCACCCCGACGGCTTGGCTAACTCAGCGGCGCGATCCTACAGCAGTTTTGCATCAAAATGCCAGTGCATCCGCAGAAAATGGGCCGAAACCACGAACCCGAAGATTCAATCGCGATCGGACCGCCGCCGCAGATTCTCTTCGATGCCTATGATTGCGGCCAAGCCGCCGCTCAGGACCAGCGCCACAAGGCCGTAGCCGATCAGGCCGATCACCATGCCCAGAACCAGCTTGGCAGGACCGGCCTCCGCATGTGATATTGCGGCGGTAATCCCGTAGGCAACACCAGCCGCCACCAGCAGCATGCCAAGCCATGCGATCACCCGGGCGGTGGCGAGCGCAAGCCCGAGATGGTGACTTCGCAGATTTCGATAAGGCAGCCAGCGGCGTGATTCCACTCTCGCAATCCCCGGTACAGGTCGCCGCATTCGGAGCGGCCGTTGTGAAAAGTCAGGCCACGGAAGGCCGTTCCGGTGTTGGTGATATCGAGACTATTTTCGCATCGAACAGTCTGGCGATGCGGCGATCAGGGATGATCGCAGACTAAAGCCCATCGTAGTGGGTGACCGCATTGAAAAACATCCGGTAGCTGCCGAGGGTTTCACCGCGCCAGATCGGGTTGTTCGCGAACAGCAGCACGTGGCCCTTGCCGTAATGTGCATCCACCACCGCAGGATGCCCCGCCATCGCGCCGCCGTTTTCAAGCAGTCCGGCAATCAGCAATTTGCCCGCATTCGCCCAGCGCGCGATCACCACCGGGCGATCTTTCTTCGGAATCAGGAACGGATTGTTGCGGGCCTGCTCGGCATTCAATGGCACCGGCTGCCACGGCTTCACATCAGGCAGCGCCGGTGGCTGCTGGAAGGACCGGCCCTCGGGCACATCGACGTCGTGCGGACCGCCGCGACCGGTCGGGCGATGGTAGTCCTCGGCGGTCACGAGCCCCCGGTTGCCCCGGGTCTGGTCGGCCACGTTGAAGGACATGCCTCCGGAGCTGTACAACGCAAACGCATCGCCGTAACCGGCTGCCAGCGGGCTGGTCTTGTCCACCAGGTCCGCGCGCAGCACGCTGCCGACCACGCGCAGATCGCCCGGCCTCGTCACCGAAACACCGGGCGCCAGACCCACGTCGATTGCAAAACGCGCGGTATCTTCCGACGTGATCAGCAAACCGCCATTGGCCACGAACCGCTTCAGGTTCGCGACGCCTGAGGCGCCAAGGCCGGGACGCATGTCCGGCGTCGAATCGATATGTCCGAGATTGGGCGTGAGTTTTGTGGTCTGCCACGGCAGCGGATTAGCGTACATCGGCAAGCCATCGATGATGCGACGCGTGCTGGCGTATCCGACAGGCCCGAACAGGATCACGTCGTACTTCGCCCGCAGCTCCGGATCGCGCGACACATCCTGGGTGCTGATGTAGGTGTATGGCACATGCAGCTTGTCGAGCGCCATTCGCCACCAGCCCTCGGTCTGGGTGGAAAGCCAGGTGTGCATCAGCGCGATCCGCGGCAGCCTGGCGTGCTCGGTCACGCCCAGCGAGGCCAGCGTGAGTGCGGGCTGTTCGAAGTCGCCCTGCACTTCCTTCATCGGTACCTTCAGCACGGAAGTGTCGACGACACGCGCCACGTCCACGCCGAACAGGTCACCGAACGACCAGGCAGTGTCGTCGTAGGGATGTTTCTGCGGATCGTCCGGCGCCCAGTACTGGCGATCCAGCAAGGCGTCGGCGATCCGCGAGTACGGCTGGTCCATGCGGATGATCCAGCTTCCCGCCGGAAAGCTGCGTTTCACCGCCGCGACCTTCGGCGGCTCGACCGGCGCGGCGGCCTTCCCTTTGCTCCCGGGTTTTTCGCCGTCACTGCTTTCCGTGTCGTCGGCCACTTCGACGGTGAACGGCGCACTCGCGCGGCTGATCTCGACGTGCTGCAGGTGCAGTGTGTGCAGCAGGTGCATTTGCGCACCCATGTGTTTCTCGTCGCCAGTGAGTACGTAGGCCGCGGGGCCCGCCAGCTGCGGTTTCTCGATCGAACGTTTCGATTTCAGCCAGAAGTTTTCGAGGAAATGGTCGCGATGCTGCGCGAAGTAATACAGCGCCGTCAGCAAACCCGACTCTTCATAGTTGTTGTTGTCACGTTGCGACCACAGCACTTTCGGCAGCGGCGGGTTGGGCTTGTACCAGGTACGCGCGTATTCGTCGGGATCGAGGATGCGCTCCTCGGTATCGGCGCCGTCGTTGCCGAAGGTCTCGTACAGCCGGCTGATGCCGTTGTGCATCGTCGCGATGAACATCAGATACCCTGGACTCCAGGTATCGAAATCGCCGTGGGTGAACACCCCCGGCAAGCCCAGCTTGGTCAGTTGCTCGACGTTGTTCCAGCCGATTTCCTGCCATTCGCTGGTAAGGATCGGATCGATCCATGCGTTGTACGGGCCATCTCCCACGGTGTTGTCGTACAGGAACGGCACCGATTCGTGGAGGTCGTGCATCACCTGCGCGTGCCAGTCGACATACGTGTTCAGCACGTTTTTCGTGAGGTCCAGCGTCACGCCCATCGCGTCGCGGTTGTTGTCGTGCGCGACGTAATGACCCCAGTAGATCAGGCGCGGATAATTTTCACCCAGGTGCGCGCGATGCCACTTGTACAGGTCGACCATGCGGTCGCGGCCATCGACTTCCACCACCGGCGTGATCAGCGTGATCATGTGCGAGCGGATGTACTTGATGTAGGGCGCGTTGTCGACGGCGAGACGATACGCCAGCTCCATCAATGCCGTCGGCGCGCCGGTTTCGGTGGAATGGATGGTGCCGGTGATGTAATAGACGGGCGCAGTCTGCTTGATGAGCACCGCGGCCTTCGCATCGTCCATGCCGAGCTTGCGTGGATCGGCAAGCTGCGCGAGCCGCGACTTGTCGGCATCCAGATCCTTCATCAGCGATTCGTCGGCGATCGCCACCGCGATCATCTCGCGGCCTTCCTCGGTCTTGCCGATGGAGAAAACCCGCACCCGCGGCGTGGCCTTGGCCAGCATCCGGAAATAGCGATACACCGTTTCCGCATATGGCAGCATGTTGGGCGCGCCGGCAATGTTGCCGAGCACCGCCTCGGGCGTCGGCACGGTTTGCGACGCCGGCAGGTAATCCGTCAGCGCCGTGTTGAAATCCGGCTGCGTGGTGTATTTCGCGATCTTCGCGGTGTAGGCCTGATCGACCGGTTGGCCCGGATCACGCGCATAGGGATTGATTGTGGTAGCTGCGAATGCCGTGCCGCACGCCGCAACTGCCAACCACGCCAGAGCCGCCACGATACGCCGCATGTCCACGCTCCCATCAACCCGGGTACCGGCAAGCGTAGCCAGATTCAGCGCGCGGCGAAGGTGTCGAAAGACATGGTGGGGCGGTGGATGCGGCACGGCCCTTGGCAGGACGTTGAACAAGTGCTGTCCCGCACTTTTTCAACGCGCAGAATCCGGCACCCCGACTCTGCTTCCCAGGATCAAGCGTTTGAGGTGCTTGACCCGGGGCGGGCCCGTCCATGCCCGCACCAACAGGGGGTTCCTCACCACCTTGTCAGGCTCATCCCGCGACCAGCCATTGCACGCTGAACTGCCGCGCGGGATCGGTCCACATCCCGACTACGCGCAGCCCGGCGCGCGCTGCGAGCCGCGCGAAACCTTCCGGCGTGTACTTGCAACTCAGCTCGACATGCATCGCCTCGCCCGCGTCGAAATGGAAGGTTCGGTCACCGACACGTACATCCTGATGGCGGGTGCTGACGATGTCGGTTTCGATGCGTTCGGCCAACGGATGCCAGCGCGCACGATGGCGGAACCCGGCCAAATCGAAATCCGCGCCGGCTTCGTGATTCAAACGCACCAGCAGGTTCAAGGTGAATTCCGCGGTGACGCCGGCCGCATCGTTGTAGGCGGCTTCCAGCGCCGCCTTGTCCTTGACCAGGTCGATGCCGACCAGTACGCCGCCGCCGAGCGTGCCACCGCCCTGCCCGGCTTCGGCGCGCATTTGCCGGAGAAGACGCAGTGCGTCGTCGGGCTCGAAATTGCCGAGGGTCGAACCGGGAAAATACACCACGGTCTGGCGCGGTGCGCGTGCCGCGCGCGGCAATCTGATGGGCTGGGTGAAATCGGCACACACCGGCAGCATTTCGATACCCGGAAACTCACGCCCCAACCCGGCCACGCTGTCGGCCAGCGCGCTGCGCGAAATTTCCACCGGCACGTAGGCCACCGGCGCGTCGAGCTCGCGCAGCAGCATGCGTGTCTTCAGGCCGCTGCCGCTGCCGTATTCGACCAGGCGAACGTTTTGGCCCAGTGCCCTCGCGATCGCACCGACGTGGTCGCGCATGACCTCGAGTTCGACCCGGGTCGGGTAATACTCGGGTTGTTCGCAGATACGCTCGAACAGGGTCGAGCCACGCGCGTCGTAGAAATACTTCGACGGCAGACGTTTCGGTCTGGACGAGAGCCCGGCCAGCGCGTCGGCGAGAAGATCTTCTCCGGGCTGACGATCATCCAGATGGTACGCGCGTCGGGCCTGCGGATTCGATTTCATGCGTCCCTCGCCAACCGCAGCCCGCTGAACTGCCAACGTGCCGCGGGATAAAAGAAGTTGCGATACGTCGCGCGGACATGCCCCGCCGGTGTCGCGCAGGAACCGCCGCGCAATACCCATTGCCCGCACATGAACTTGCCGTTGTATTCGCCGAGTGCGCCTTGCGCCGGCTTGTATCCCGGATAACCGACGTATGGGCTTGCGGTCCATTCCCACACGTCACCGAACATTTGCAGCGGCTGTGCGGTTGCGACCGCTCCGCGCGCCGGGAGCGGTCGCAATGCAGCCGAGTCGGCAAAATTGCCGGCGACGGGAAGCTCACGCGCCATGGCCTCCCATTCGAATTCGGTCGGCAGCCGCGCGCCGGCCCAGCGTGCGAAGGCATCGGCTTCGAAAAAGCCGACGTGGCACACCGGCGCCGAAGGTTCGATCGCGCGGCGACCCGCGAGCGTAAACGTGGTCGTCAGGCCGTCATCCCAGTACAGCGGATGCGACCAGCTTTCGCGACGAACCGTATCCCAGCCTTCCGACAACCACAGCGCCGGGTTGCGGTAGCCGCCATCGTCGATGAATTCGCGGAACTCGGCATTGGTCACGCAACGATTGGCGATCGCATGCGAATGCAACAGTTCGCGATGACGCGGTCTTTCGTTGTCATAGGCGAAGCCCTCGCCTGCGTGGCCGATTTCGATGACGCCTTGCCGGCCATCCGTGAAACGCAGTGCAACCGGTTCGGCCGCCGGGGTCACGCGCGCCTCGCGAAACGCCGGTTGCAAGGGATTCAGCGAGAACAGATGCTGGATGTCAGTCAACAGCAATTCCTGATGCTGTTGCTCGTGGTTGAGACCGAGCACGACGCGCGCCCTGATTTCGGAATCGTCGCCGCGCTTGCGCAGCAAATCCTGCATCGCGCGATCGACATGTGTCCGGTACTCGAACACCTCACGCAGTGTCGGTCGGGTCAACAAGCCTCGTTGCGGGCGCGCGTGCATCGGCCCGACGGTTTGATAGTACGAATTGAACAGGTAATCCCAGCCATCGTGAAAGCGTCTGTAACCGGGATCGAAACACGCGAGCAGGAATTGTTCGAAAAACCAGGTGGTGTGCGCCAGGTGCCACTTGGCTGGACTGGCATCCGGCATCGATTGTGCGACGCTGTCTTCGGGCGCCAGCGTGGCGCACAAGGCAAGCGTCGCATCGCGCACGCGCTGGTATCCCACATCCGCTTCATCGGGTGTTTCGTGGCTCGCCCGTGGTTGCGCGGACATATCCATTCCTTGTGATGCGGTGAGCCCGTTTGCCACCATACACTCCGCCATCTTAATTGGAACAATCCATTTGTTCAGCCGATGTGAGGCGTCACATGCTGTCGGACGACAATGCTCGAGTTCGTGTCAGGACATTGGTCCTGGCGAACGAGATGTCAAGGAAAAGGCCCGGTCGCAAGCAACCGGGCCCTTGCGATGCCGGGACCGCGAAAATCAGCGGTCGTGGCGTGGGTAATGGCGAACCTGGCGATCGTGGCGATAATCGTGCGGGCCGGCGTAGTACCGATGATCGCGTCCTTGCCATCGATTGTCGCGATGGGTGTAGACGACGCCGATATTCACGCTGCCGTAGCCCGGATTGCGGTAATACCCGCTGTCGCCGTAGTAGCGCGGCGGTGGCGGGTAAGCCCGCTCGGGATACTCGTAGCGATTGCCGTAGTAACCGTTCTGGTGTTGACTTGCACTGACCAGCACGCCCCCGATCACGGCACCGACGACCAGGGCGCCGATCACGTCGGCGGAATGATTGCGGCGATCATGGTGACTTTGTGCGAATGCCGCAGGCGTAGCCAATACACCCGCGACGACAAAGGCGCAGGCAACCATGAGCTTGTTGCGGATGGAAGTCGACTTCAGTTGCATGGCTGACTCCTCTTCTGAAAGTGGAGCCAGTATCCTGGGCACGGATAAATCTAAACTGAAGAGTTTTGTTATCAAAAAACTAACGTTTTAGCCATCGCGATCGAAGAAAGCATGCCACGGGGCGCCTCACGCGCCCTTGGCAGCCGCGCTGTCGCCGCCGCGGTCCTTGCGTTTGCGCGATTCCAGCAGCGCCTTCAGGTTTGCGACCGCCTGCTCATGGCTGATGGCCTTGGGCTTGGGTGCACGTGGCTTGGGCGGTTTGCGGGTCGGCGTGTGTGCAGCCGGATTGGGCTGGCGCGGCAATTCCACCGGGCCCCCAAGCATCCAGTCGTCGCCAAAGCGCGAACGCGGAATATAGGAAGGCGGCCGCCGTCTGTTGGCATTGGCGCGCGCAGCAGCAACCGCCTTGGCAGCAGTCTTCACCGATGCCGGCCGGGTTGGCTTGACGGCTTTGGCCGGGGAAGCAGGCTTGATGGTCTTTGCGGACCTTGCGCCAGCTTTCGGCGCTGCCTTGCCGCCAGACCGCGCTTTCCTGGCCGGTGCCCGCGCCGTCGATCTGGCAGCGGTCTTTCGCGCGACCTTCTTCACTTTCGCGGTCCTTGGCCTGGCTCGCCTGGTCGCCTTGACGGTCTTGCCGCGCTTGGCGACCTTGCCGACAGACTTGGGTTTCCGTTTTGAGACCATTGCAGCTTTCCTCATGTTGTTGCAACGCACGCCCGTCGTACGGGGCATTGATATACCGGAGCTGACCGGGGACCCGCGCCCACCGATTGGCGCCAGCTACAGGCTGCGCCCGTCCACTTGCCGAATCTTCAGATCGGCTGGTTCCACCCCTTGCAGGCAGCTGACGTTCACTGCCGCCACCGGGTGCCCGTCATGCTTGCCGTCGGCAAACGGCGCCACCCCGCAGACCGGGCAGAAGTGATGCGCGATGCTGTGTTTGTTGAAGCGGTAGGTACTCATGTCCGCTTCCGGAGTGGCAAGCCGCAATTGCTGACGAGGCACGAACCGCATCAAATAACCTTTGGGCCGGCAATGCGAACAATTGCACTCCATCGCGGTGTCGATATCGCCATCGATCTCGAAGGCAATCCGGCCGCAATGGCACCCACCACGCCATGTCGTCATGCGTTCAGCTCAAGCATCTGGCGTGCAATTATCGCATGAACGGGGGTTCTTCGCACGTGTATCCTGTTGATCCCTTTCCTGAACCAAGGGTCTGCCAGCGCCGTGCCACGTGGCCGCGCCCCTGATCAAGTCCGGGGCAGGCTTGGTCCTCTGCCCGCAGGGCAAGGAATAGTGAGGAAGATGCATGTCGATACGCGGACGAGCGATGACTCGGCCACGTGGGCAAAGGATCGCGGCCCGGAGGGTTGTTCGCAGCAGCTGCCATACTTGGATGCGCTCTGGCCATGGAGCGTGCCATGGCACGGCAGCCTTGTCTGGCAGCCGCTGCAAAAGCAACGCGGCCCACTTGACAGTGTTACAGACCCTGGATGCGCAGCTTTGACGACGAAAATGGAGGCCATTGGCAGGCTGCCCTGCTGGAGGCCTCTTTCGGCAACATATTGGTGATTTTCAGCCGCATCGGCGGCGACGGCGTGCTGCACAAGACCCTGCAAGCCGACAATTACCACGAGGCCGAACAGTTACTTGCCGAGTCCGACGAGGCGCGGCTGCGAACCATGCTGGCCGAAGCCGAGCCTTGGCATTGAACTCGGTGCCGCCAAGGCCTGCATGACGCCAGGCCAGCCACTGCGAGTCGGCGCACGCCAGCCCGGATCTCAGCACCGCAAAGCGGCCGTCCGACAGATGCCTTCGGCAATGGTCGCATCGAGGCCGACGTTGTCGTGTTCGAGCACTTGCTCCGCACGATAGCTGGAGCGCACCAGCGGCCCCGACACGGCTTCCAGAAAGCCTTTTGCAAGCGCCATGTCACGATATCGGCGAAACTGTCCGGGCGTCACGAAGCGCTGTACCGGGAGATGGTTTCGGGTAGGGCGCATGTACTGGCCCATCGTCACCACGTCCACGCCCGCGGCACGGATGTCGCCGAGGGTTGTGTCGATCTCGTCGTCGGTTTCGCCAAGTCCCAGCATCAGGCTGGTCTTGACGATGGTTCCCGGTGCATGGCCCTTGGCGAACTCCAGGATGTCGAGGGTCTGTCGATAGCCTGCACGCGGGTCGCGCACCGGGTGGGTCAATCTTTCCACGGTTTCGAGGTTTTGCGCGTAAGTGGCCAACCCTGCGTCAAGAACGGTGGCGACCCGTGGGTGGCTACCGGCGAAATCCGGCGTCAGGGCCTCCACCGAAGTTTCCGGCATCCGGCCGTGGATCGCCCGGATACAGGCGGCGTAATGCCCCGCTCCGCCGTCCGGCAGATCGTCGCGATCGACTGACGTCAGCACCACGTATTTCAGGTTCATCAGCGCCACCGCATCGGCGACGCTGGCGGGTTCCAGCGGATCCAGCCAGCCCTGCGGGTTACCCGTCGAGACCGAGCAGAACTTGCACGCACGCGTGCACACCGACCCCATCAACATCAAGGTGGCGGTACCGCGCCCCCAGCATTCGGCAATATTCGGGCATTTCGATTCGGCGCATACCGTCGAAAGGTTGTGGCTGCTGACGATGTCGCGGATTTCTTCGTACTTCGCGCCCGCCGGCAACTTCACCCGCAGCCAGGGCGGTTTGCGCGTCGCATCCGGCAAGCGGCTCAGCGCACTCGGGCGAATGCCATCCTTGACCGCGCGCGTGCCTTGCGCACTGGTGAATTTGCTGCCCGGTATCGGACGGGCATTGTCGGCTGATTCGCTCATGGGGTTCCGTGCCAAAGGAATGGACGCGCATTCGCCGCGCTGCAGCCTTTCATTGTAACGCGGGACCTGCTTTCACCATCACATTCCGAAATGCGGGTGACGCAGGTGTTGCAGGAAGAACGGAACGATCCGCGGTTCCATCAGCACCGTGAACACGATGCCGTAGGCCGCGCCCCACATGTGTGCGCTGTGGTTGATGTAACTGCCGCCCCGGTGGTCGGACCAGATGGAATAGGCGACGAACGCGACCGCGTACAGGATCGCCGGAACCGGAAAGAAGAACACGAAAATCATCGACCACGGTGACAACAGGATGAAAGCGAACAGTACCGCCGACACCGCGCCGGAAGCACCGAGGCTGCGGTAATTCGGGTTGTGGCGATTCTGGATCCATGTCGGCAGGATCGATACGAGCAGTCCGCCCAGATAGAACCACAGGAAACCGAGCGGGCCCAGGTGCTGCGCATACAGCCACGCCATCGCACGCCCGAAAAAGAACAGCGTGATCATGTTGAACAACAGGTGCTGGAAATCCCCGTGCACCAGTCCGTAGCTGAGCAGGCGCCAGTATTCGTGCTTGCGCTCGATCGCCGACGGCCAGAAAATCAATCGCTGCATCAGCTTGCCGTCCTTGAACGCGATCCACGAAACGATGCAGGTGACGGCGATGATCGCCAGGGTCAAAAAACTGCCTCCGGAAAGCATGTATTCCTCGCTGGTTGACGTGATCGCGCGCGTCGCGGCGCAACGAACGCACATGTATACCTGAACTGCACCTGCAAGTGCTAGACTCGCAAGGCTTGCGTCGTTTCCACCCCAGGATGGTCGACGGCGAATACGGCATCCATGCCCGCCGCCAAAATGCCGCCCACGGCCCCCGTTGTTCGCACGAGGTTTCCTTCATGTCCACCCGCTCACTGCTTCGATCCACCGCCATCGCTGTCGCGATGGGGATTTCCGCAGGCCTGGCCTTGCCGGTGCTCGCGAAATCGCCGCCGATCACGGTGGCGTTCCAGGCCAACAACCCGTGGACCCAGCAAGTAGGCAGTGTCAAACAGTACGACCGCACGCGTGATTACAAGGTCGCGATCGAGGCAGGCAAGACCCTCCAGATCAACCTCGTCACCCGCAACCCCAACGTGTTTTTCAAGGTGAAGAACGACACCCAGAACAAAGAGGTCACGGACAGTTTCCAGACCGGCGCCATAACCTGGTCCACGCCGAATGCAACCGCGGCGAGCTACACGATCGAGGTCTATGTGCAACCGGAAGTGCTGCAAAACGGGGAAGTCGCCAAGTACGCGCTGCAGATCGGCCAGTACGGAAAAGCGGACATGCACGCGGCGTCAACCAAGGTGACCTTTGCCGACAACAACCCGTGGGCCCAGGAATCGGGAACCCTTGACGCGCAGGGCTCGACGCGCGACTACACCGCCCAGATCGCGGCGGGCCAGATGCTCGCCGTCAACCTCGTGGCGAACAGCCCGAAGGTGCACTTCAAGGTTGCGGATTCCAGCGGCCAGACCGTGGTCGACACCGCCAACACCAATACCACCAGCACCGACAATGCCAACACCGCCACCACCAAGTGGTCGACACCGGTAAACACGGCTGCAAACTACACGATCAGTGTGTATGTCGATCCGGCTGCGGTGCCGCCCGGCAGCCGCGTCGGGTATGCATTGCAGGTGGGCCAGTATGCCCAGCGAACTGCCCAGCCGGCGGCAACATCCACCGCTGCAGCACCGGCCAGCTCGACTCCGACCGTCGCACCAGCGACGGCGAGCTCCACTTCGCCCTGAGCGTTCCCGACGACCGTGCCCCCGCGACCGTGCCTTTCGGCACGCGCAGCGGGCCGGTCGCCTGTCTAGGCTGTGGCGCTTTCGCAAACTCCGGGGAGTTCCGATGCACAAGCCTTTGCTCACCGCGGTGTTCATCGCGGCCAGCCTGATCGTCTGCACGACCGCGCCGGCGGTGCATGCCGCCAGCACCGGCAACCACGCTGGCACCAATGCTGCGTCCGGCTTCGATCTGCCGCCCTTTCCTGCCGACGCACAAAAGTCCCAGACCATAGCCGTCAATGGACACACCTTGAATTACACGGTCAAGGTCGGTTGGCTCCCGGTACGCGACGCCAAGGGCAAGACGATCGCGCAAGTGGTGTACACGGCCTATACGATGCCCGGCAAGAACCGCCCGGTGACCTTCGCCTTGAATGGCGGCCCGGGCTCGGCTTCGGTTTTCCTCAACTTCGGCGCGATCGGCCCCAAGGTCGTCAGGTTCGGCGCGCCCGGCGACACGCCTTCGCAACCGGCTGTCCTGCATGGCAACCCGAGCACCTGGCTGCCCTTCACCGACCTGGTGTTCATCGACCCGGTCGGCACCGGCTACAGCCGCGCGCTGGTGGACGACAAGCAGGCCACCAGGGATTTCTATTCGACCGACGCCGACATCCACTACCTGTCGCAAATCATCTATGACTGGCTGGTGAAGAACGGCCGGATGCAATCGCCCAAGTACATCACCGGCGAAAGCTATGGCGGGTTCCGCGGTCCGCGCATCACCTATTACCTGCAGACGCGGCTTGGCGTGGCGATGAACGGGATGGTGCTGCTTTCGCCGTACCTGGACCCGCTGGCCTGGAGCGACAAGTTCGTGTCGCCGATGGCATGGATGACCACCCTGCCCTCGATTGCGGCGGCGAACCTCGAGCGCGAAGGCAAGCTGACCGCCGCCAACATGGCGCCGATCATCGCCTACACCCGCGGCGAATACGCGCAAACCCTGATGAAGGGTCGCAGCGATCCCGCGGCCTACGCGGCAATGATCAAGAAGGTGACCGAACTCACCGGCCTTGATCCCACCTTTGTCAGAAACTCGGGTGGACGCATGGATACCCAGGCGTACCTGCGCGAGGTATACCGCCCCAAGGGCAAACTCGGCAGCCGCTACGACTCCAACTACACAGCCTGGGATCCATTTCCGTACGCGCCTCACCAGCGCTCGGGCGACCCGATCCTGAACGGCATCATCGCGCCGACCACCACCGCCATGGTCAACTTCGTCACCCAAACCGTGGGCTGGAAATTCGATGGACAGTACCAAACGCTGAATTACAAAGTCGGCCGGCTATGGCATGAAGACGATGATGCCGAACAGGGGTCCGTCACCCAATTGCGCGAAGCGGCGGCCAACGATCCCAACCTGCGCGTGTTGATCGCGCACGGCTGGGATGACTTGTCCTGCCCGTTCATGGTTTCGGTGCTGGCCGTCGATCAGATGCCCGCGATGGGCGATCCGACGCGCGTCGAAGTAAAGGAATATCCGGGTGGGCACATGTTCTATGCACGCGCCGCCAGTGACGCGACGTTCGTGAAGGACGTGCACGCATTGTTCGACAAGCGCTGAGCTTTACTCCTTCGGGCGCCGGCCGGCTTGCAGCAATCACTCCGGCCGACGTTGCACCGCCATGGGCTGGGCTGCGCGTGCGGGCTCGATGTCGTGCTCGATGACCGCGTAGAGCGCCTGGGTGAAGCGCACCGCGTCGTGCACGGCAAGGTGCGACCACTCGGGCAGCCAGAAGCCCTGTAGTTCCGGATGATCCTGGAAATGCACGCCGGGTGCGCCGGTTTTCGCCAACAGCAGGTCCCACGTCTTCGCACGCGGAAACACCTTGTCCTCGAACGCAAGGTATTTCCCGGCGCTGGGCGTGCGCACGAAGATGACTTCCACGTTGCGCTTGTGCAATTTGGCAACCGCCGCCACGGCACGCGTGATCTGCGCGTCCGTCGTGTGTTGCACTTGCGCGGGCGTCGGACCTCCCGGGCGCGGCACGAAGTGCTGCGCCCAGATGCTCTGCGCAAGGGCCGCATAGGCAGGATCTTTTTCGAGCTTTTCCCAGATGTGGCTGGCGCGATCCGGCGCCACAACCACCAACAGCTTGCGCACATCCGTGTACGGATGCATGCCGGGGCGCGCCGGCCACCAATCCTGCCGCTCGAGCACGGCAGGCAAGGCGTAATCGGGATCGTCGAAGGCGAGATGCGGCTCGACGAATTTCATGGACAGCCATTGACCGACGCGCTGTGAGGGCGATTGCTTGCGGGAATACTTCAACACATTCGCTCGATAGGCAAAGCCGCTGAAGAAAATATCCGGCGCCACGCCGACCAGCAGGCGCCCGTTTCTGAAATTCGGATCGTCGGCCAGATCCTCCAGCGCGAACATCGGCGAGGTGCCTTCCAGCGCGAGCTGGATCGGCCGCGTACCCGACAATTTCTGCCAGACCGGCAATTGCAGGTCGAACAGCATCCGCGACGATCCGATCAGTACGGTCGCGCCGTCGCCTTCGCCGTGGTCGATGCGGCGGCGCTGCGTCGCCCACAGCGCGTCGCTGTTGGCGATGCTCGGTTCCACGCCGAAGCCGCGCCAATGCCATTCCCATGCGCCCAGCATCATCAGGGCCATGATCAACGCGGCCAACATGATCGCGCCCCAGCGGCGGTCGGGAATGTCGCGCACCGGCACCGGCTGCGCCACGCCCGGACGATCGGCCGCGGTCAGGCGCAGGCCGGGACGCGCGGCGATGCGTGCCTCCGCGCTCGCCGAGCGCCCGGCGACGAGATCGGAATCGGCTGATTCAAAACTGGAAGTAGATGAAGGCATTGCCGTTGCCTTGTGTCGCGATGATCGCGAACGCCATGACCGCCCAGGTGCACGACAGCAGCGCCGCCGGCGCGCGCGCCAGCACCGATTCCAGCGTGCGATTGCGCATCAGCCAGTGCGTGATCACCAGCCCCGTGATGATCCCCATCACGACGACCAGCGATTCGGTGGTGAGCAGTGGCGCTGCTTCCGCACTGCCGCCGAACATGCCGCGCAGTACCGTCCACGCGCGCGAGAAAGTCTTGGCACGGAAGAACACCCACGTGATATTCACGAGTGCATAGGTGATCAACCCAAACGCCAGCAGCGCCCACGCATTCGGTCGGAAATCCGCGAAGTGCTTGCGTAGCCAACGTTCGGCGGAAAGATAGATGCCGTGCAACCCGCCCCAGGCGACGAACGTCCAGTTGGCGCCGTGCCACAAGCCGCCCAGCAGCATGGTCGCCATCAGTGCGGTGTAAGTGCGGCGCGGGCCGTGGCGATTGCCACCGAGCGGGATATACAGGTAATCGCGCAGCCACGAAGACAGCGTGATGTGCCAGCGCCGCCAGAAATCGGAAAACCCGACGGCCGCATACGGAAACCGGAAATTGTCCGGCATCGCGAACCCCAGGCACAACGCCACGCCGATCGCGATCGTCGAATAACCCGCGAAGTCGCAGAAGATCTGGCCGCTGAAGGCCAGCGTGCCCATCCACGCATCCAGCGCGCCGGGAATCTTGTCGGTGTCGTAAACCTTCTCTGCCACCCGCGCGAGAAAGCCGTCCGCCAGCACCACCTTGTTGAACATGCCGATGGTCATCAACGCCAGGCCGAAGTACAGTTGCCTGGCGCTCGCCCGGCGCGGCTGCTCGAATTGGGGCACCAGTTCGGTCGGCCGCATGATCGGCCCGGCGACGAGGTGCGGGAAGAACGTCACGAACAGCGCGTAGTCCAGGAAATTGCGCGCCGGCAGCGCACGCCGCAGGTACACATCGAGCGTGTACGACATCGTCGCGAAGGTGTAGAACGAAATGCCCACCGGCAGCACGATGTCCGGCACCGGCGCGTGATAAGCCACGCCGAACGATGCCAGCAGCGCGGTGAAGTTCGCCAACAGGAAACCGCCGTACTTGAAGTACCCGAGCATGCCGAGGTTGGCGATCACCGACAGCAGCATCCATGCGCGTCGCGCCATCGGGCGCTCGGCCTTCACCAGGCCCTGCGCGGCGTACCAGTCCACCACTGTCGAGACCCACAGCAGGATCACGAACGGCGGATTCCACGCGGTATAGAACAGGTAACTCGCGACCAGCAGGTTGACCTTGCGGAGGTTCCACGCAAGCGGCAGCGAATGGATCGCGAGCACGATCGCGAAGAACGCGATGAACGTCAGCGAGTTGAAGACCACGGCCGGCCTCCCTGCCAGGGTGAGCCATTCACCCTGGGTGGCGGGAGTATGTCAGAACCGGGCCGGTGCGCCAGTGCCCGGTCGACCCGGCCCGGGATTTGCGTGCGCGCAGCGTGCTGCGCGCACGCGAGGACAGCAACCGATCACTTCGCCGGCTTGCGGAACCGGTAGATGAACTGGCTGGTGTGGCCACGGATCGACTTGTCGAACACCTTGATGTTCAACGGGTCTTTCGGATTCAGCAGGGCATCGCTGGAGCCGTCGAACACGAACCCGGCGGATTCGACTTCCTTCTTCACCAACGCCGGATCGATCCGATGCAGGGTGTCGGTATCCGACGCGCCGGAGCCCGCGGGCGCAATGTGGTCGATCACGACGAACACGCCGCCCGGCTTCAGCGCGTCATACACCTTCCTGTCGAACTTCCTCATGTTTGCCGGCCCATGCAACATGTTGTTGTAATCGTGATAGTTCTGGCAGGTGAACACGATGTCCACCTTCTGCGGCGAGCTCAACATTGCCCCCGGCTGCTCGAGCTGGCTCACGTTGGTATAGGTGGATTTCGCCAGACCCTGCCACCTGGCGAAGCCTTTGGCCGAGAATCTCATCGTTTCCCTGGGCCACACCTGATAGACATGGCCGCTCGGCCCGACGATCCGGCTGAACACGCGGGTCCAGTAGCCACTGCCGGGAACGAGCTCCAGCACCTTGTCGCCGGGTTTGACGCCGGCGAAAACCATCACCGCGGCCATCGCGCGGCGTGCATCGTCCTTGCGATCCGCCGCCCTTGCAGGGTCGTTGATCGCCCTGGTGACGTACGCCGGAACCGAGCCCGACGATGCCGGCGGCGACGCGGCAAACGAGGTTGCGGAAAACACCAGACCGGAAAGAACCACGACAGCAAGCGAACGCATGATACTTCTCCTCGGCGGGACAGGAACCTTCATTGTGCACCCGTAGACCGCTCCGCGCAGACAGCGATTGCACGGTCAACGGCGTGCCACGCGGCCACGCAGGCGAAACGATCACGCCAGCCGGTTGCCGGATACCGCCGTGGTGGCGGCATCACTTTGCCGGCTTGCGGAACTTGTAGATGAACTGGCTGGTGTTGCCGCGAATCGACTTGTCGAAAATCGAGATGTCCAGCGGATCCCTGCGGTTTGTCAGGGCATGGCTGGAACCGTCCAACACGAACCCGGCCGATTCCACTTCCTTCTTCACTGCCGCGGGGTCGATTCGATGCAGGGAATAGGTATCCCTGATGCCCGTTCCTGCCGGCGCGATGTGATCGACGATCACGAATACCCCGCCCGGCTTCAACGCGTCGTAGACCTGCTGGTTGAACTTGTGCATGTCCACGTGGCCCGAGAACGGATCGTGGTAGTCGTGATAGTTGTCGTCGGTGAACACGACGTCGACTTTGGCGGGTACCTGCAACGTCGCAACAGGTTCCGAGATCGCGGTGACGTTGGCATAGTGGGGCGTCTTGGCCAGCTTCTGCCATTCCGCAAAGAGTTTGGCGGAAAACTGCGCCACCCACTCCTTCGGCCAGTCTGCGTAGACATGGCCTTGCGGACCGACGATCTGGCTGAATACGCGTGTCCAGTAGCCGGCTGCCGGTGCCAGTTCCAGCACGGTATCGCCCGGCTTGATACCGGCGAAGGCCAACACCGCGGCCATCTTTCGCCGGGCATCGTCTTTCTTGTCCGCCGCACGCGCCGGATCGTTCATGGCTTTGGTGATGTAGGCGGGAACCTGCGCGGCGCCAGGGGCTGCAGTGGTGGGTTGCGAGGTCGCTGCAAGCGGCGCCAGCACGGCAATCATGATGATCCCGGGTATCCGCATGGCGTTCTCCTCCTGATGGGAGGCCCATTGTGCACCCAAAACAAGGGACATGCCCGTCCGGCCTTGAAGCTGCCGATGCCGTCAATTGGCCAATGCCAACCGGTTGCGTCCGGCCAGTTTGGCGCGATAAAGCGCGCCGTCGGCGTCTTTCACCCACTCGTGGGCAGCTCGTGTAGCCTGACGGTTGCCGGCAAGCCCGATACTGAGCGTGCAGCGCAACCCCGGGGCACGCTCGATCAACGAGCAGGCCATGCCGGACCGGATCCTTTCCGCGACGGTGGCAGCGGCATTCATATCCGCGCCGCACAGCATCACTCCGAATTCGTCGCCACCGTAACGGCCGGCCAGATCCCCGTCGCACAGGCTGCCGCGAATGATCGCACCCACCTTGCGGACCACCTCGTCGCCGACCGTGTGGCCATACTGATCGTTGACATGCTTGAAATGATCGATGTCGATCAGCAGCATCACTGCGTCATCGCAGCAGTGGCGGGCCAACGCGGCGTTGACCGCATCTTCCCAGTGCTTGCGGTTCAGGAGCCCGCTGAGGCTGTCGATGCTGCTCATCTTGAGCAATTCGCGATTCTGCGTGTACACGCGCTGTGCCAGTCCGTGCGTGACGATGCCCAAGGCCATCGGGAACACCACCAGCAACGGCAGCGACGCCAGCATCTCGAAAGTGCCGGTATCCGGCGCGAAAGCGAGTCCATTCGCCACCGCCGCGACACCGCACGCCAGCACCAGCATGGCCAGCCCGCGCAGCAAAAACCCGGTTCCATCGGTCGCGATCATGGTGATTGCGAACATCGTTACCAGCAGTACGCTTGGCAGCAGGTTGAATTGCATCAACGCCACCCACACGCCACCCATCGCGGCATCGCCGAGAAAACAGCGCTGGTCGAGCGCGATCGGGTCTTTGCTGCGGTGCTGCAGCCACCAGGCAACGTGAGGCCACACCAACGTGTACAGCGCCAGAAGCACCCACGCCGAAACGGGTACGCCGCGGCGATACAGCACCGCGCCGACCATGACCGCGCCCAGCGCGAAGCCGAGTACGCGCAATCCGTGCGAACGCCTGATGACGCGGCTTGCGTCGTCGCCGGCGGAGATGTCGAAAGCTGTCAGCGCACCAATGGACATGATCGGACGAATCCCGAAAAGGCTTCAATGGTCGATGAGCAAAACCGATGCCATTGTGCGATTCCGGGGCGAAGCGTACGCGGATTTCGACCCGTCTTGTGACGGAGTACGCACGCGGAAACAGTTGTTGACGACGCCGTCGCCATTGCCGGCAACGGCGTGACACACCGAAACAATTTGGTAATCACGCCTTCAGGCGCCAGCCCGTCTTGAAAATCCACCAGACCGCGGCAAGGCACAGCGCAAGGAAAAACAGCGTCGCGGCCACGCTGATGCCCACGTTGACGTCGGCGAGGCCGTAGAAGCTCCAGCGGAAGCCGGAGATCAGGTAGACCACCGGATTGAGCAATGTGATCTTCTGCCACAGCGGCGGCAGCACGTGGATCGGATAGAAACTGCCGCCGAGGAACGTCAGCGGCGTAATCACCATCAGCGGCACCACCTGCAGCTTCTCGAAGTTGTCCGCCCAGATCCCGATGACGAAACCGAACAGGCTGAAGGTGACGGTGGTCATCACCAGGAACGCGACCATCACCGCCGGGTGCGCGATCGAATAGTTCACGAATATCCGCGCGGTGGCGAGGATGATCAAGCCCACGATGATGGCCTTGGTCGCGGCCGCGCCGACATAGCCGGTGATGATTTCCAGGTACGACAGCGGCGCAGAATGTACCTCGTAGATCGTGCCCACGAATTTCGGGAAGTAGATCCCGAACGAGGCGTTCGACACGCTCTGCATCAACAGCGACAGCATCACCAGTCCCGGGACGAGGAAGGCCGCGTAGCTCACGCCTTCAATGCTGGTCATCCGCGAGCCGATTGCCGAGCCGAACACCACGAAATACAGCGAAGTCGATACCACCGGCGACAGCACGCTCTGCATCAGGGTGCGCCCCGTGCGCGCCATCTCGAAACGGTAGATCGCGCGAATGCCGTGCACGTTCACAGCATGTACTTTCACAGCAGGGAAATTCATGCGTCCTCCTTCACCAGTTCCACGAAAATCTGTTCCAGCGTGTCCTGGCGTGTGCTCAGGTCCCTGAAGCCGATCCCTGCGGCGGACAGATCCTTCAACAACGCAGTAATGCCGGTTCGCTCACTCTGGGTGTCGTAGGTGTAGGTGACTTCGTCGCCCCTGCCGTTGAGCTCCAGCTTGTATGGCGACAAGACGTCGGGCAACGTCGAAACCGGCTCATGCAGTTGCAGCCGCAACTGCTTCTTGCCGAGTTTCTGCATCAGCGCGTTCTTCTCCTCGACCACGATCAATTCGCCCTTGTTGATCACGCCCACCCGGTCGGCCATGTCCTCGGCTTCCTCGATGTAGTGCGTGGTCAGGATGATCGTGACGCCCGATTCGCGCAGGCGCCGCACCATCGCCCACATGTCGCGGCGCAGTTCCACGTCCACGCCCGCGGTGGGCTCGTCCAGGAACAGCACGTTCGGCTGGTGCGACAGTGCCTTGGCAATCATCACGCGCCGTTTCATGCCACCCGACAACGCGAGGATCTTGACGTCGCGTTTGTCCCACAGCGACAAATCCTTCAGCAACTGTTCGAGATAGGCATCGTCGGGCGCCTTGCCGAACAGGCCACGGCTGAAGCGCACCGTGTTCCACACCGTCTCGAAGGCATCGGTCTTCAATTCCTGCGGTACCAGCCCGATGATCGTGCGGGTCTTGCGCCAGTCGCGGATGATGTCGTGGCCGTCCACCGTCACGCTGCCGTTGCCCGGATTGACGATGCCGCAGATGATGCTGATCAGGGTGGTCTTGCCGGCACCGTTGGGGCCAAGCAGCGCAAAGATTTCACCGCGACGCACGCTCAGGTCGATGCCATTCAGTGCCCTGAAACCGCCCTCGTAAGTCTTGTCGAGGCCGCGTACTTCGATCACCGGATCACCGGTTGCGTGTATCGGAGAATGCATTTCGTTCATGAGGTTCTCTTTGAATTGTCGCTGCAAGGACGTCCGGAAGTAATTGAACCGTACGGTATGGTATTTTCCACCGGCTTGCATGACAAGCTTTGGTCCACCCATTGTCGGGGAACGACGAATTGGCGGCATCCATTTCGACCATCATTTCGACCATGGACTTGCAGCCAGCCGAAACCTGCGCCGGGCTTGTGAAATTCGCAGCTCTTTTTGTTTGCGGATCCTCCAAAGGCAATATAATATGCAACTGCATAGTTGCATGTATCCCTGCCTCGATGGAGGCCAGCATGAGCTCGAACGACCGTATCGAAAAACAGGTCCTGCTGAAAGCCCCGCGCGAACGCGTGTGGCGTGCGCTCAGCGAGGCAGGACAATTCGGCGCCTGGTTCGGCGTCCGCTTCGACGGCCCGTTCATCGAGGGCGAACGGCAGACCGGCAGGATCGTGCCCACCCAGGTCGATGATGAAATCGCCGCGATGCAGAAACCCCTCGAGGGCACGCCGTTCGAGTGGCTGGTCGAAAAAGTCGAACCGATGAAGCGCATTGCGTTCCGCTGGCATCCGTTCGGCATCGACAAGAACGTCGACTACTCGAGCGAACCGATGACATTGATCGTGTTCGAACTTCACGACGCGCCGGAAGGAATCCTGCTGACCGTCACTGAATCCGGCTTCGACAAGTTGCCGCCGGAGCGTCGTGCGAAGGCCCGGGCCGCCAACGAGGAAGGCTGGATGCACCAGATGAACCTTATCGAGAAATACCTCGCCCTGCATTGACGCCGGATCGATGCGCAAGCCACGCACACCAGCCACCCTGCAGAAAACCGCACCGGTATTCGCCGCGCTGGGTGACCCGACCCGGCTGCACCTGGTCGCTGTGCTGTGTGCCGGCGGCGCGCTGTCGATCGCGCAGCTCACGATGGGCACCACCATCACGCGCCAAGCCGTCACCAAACACCTGGCGGTACTCGCAGAAGCGGGCCTGGTGCATGACGTCAGGCAGGGCCGCGAGCGATTGTGGGAATTCGAACCAGCGCGACTCGACGAGGCCCGTCGCTCGCTGGAAGCCATTTCAAGGCAATGGGATCAGGCGCTGCGGCGACTGAAAGCCCTGGTGGAACGCCCCGACAGAACGGACCACTGAACCGTCAGCGCAACTGGCTGTCCTTGCTGCCTCGCCGATTGTAGCCGCTGAACGCGACTTCTTCGCGGTCGCGTTCGGCTTGGCACGAGACGCAAAGACGCACCCCCGGCACGGCCTTGCGGCGTGCCTCGGGAATCGGCGCCCCGCATTCCTCGCAATGGGTCAACCCGGGGCCGCGGTGCTGTTTGCTGCGCGCACGCGCAACCGCATCGGCGACCGTCGCGTCGATCTGTTCCTGCACCGCATCGTCGTTGACGAATCCCTTTGCCATGGCCACAACGTAAGGCTGAAGCTGCCGGCATGCAAGCCCGCGCGAATTTGCGTTCAGTCCGGTGAACCGCAGTCCGAAACCACCACGCAGTCGCGGCCTCGCCGTTTGGCCGCGTACAGGGCAAGATCCGCTGCCGCGATCAGGTCGTGCGGCGACATTCGCCCGGTCGGTTGCACTGCGCCCACCCCGATGCTCACGGTCACGTGCGGTCCGACCGGCGAATCCGGATGCGGCATCCGCTGCTCGCGCACGCCGGCACAGAGTTCGTGCGCCACGCGATCTGCGTCTTCGAGCGTGCAGCCCGGCAACAGGATCGCCAATTCCTCGCCACCGTAGCGTGCAACCAGGTCACTGTCGCCGCGCACGCCTTCGCTGCACAGCCGCGCGATGTCGCGCAGGCATTCATCGCCTTGCAAATGGCCACGCGCGTCGTTGAGTGCCTTGAAGCAATCCACGTCCACCATCAGCAATGCCAGCGGCGCCTCCGCGTTCGCCTGCCGCCGCCACTCCTCGGCGATCCGCGCATCGAAGCAGCGGCGGTTGGCGATGCCGGTCAGACCATCGATCATCGACAGCTCGCGCAGCTTGCGGTTGGCTGTTTCCAGTTCGCGCAGCAGCCGCGCCGCGTGGATCGCGCCCGCGACCTGTTCGGCGATCGCGTCGAATACCGTGCAAACCTCGGGTGTAAAGAAATCGACGCGCGTGCTTTCGAGGTTCAGCACGCCGTGCAGGCGGCCGCGGTGCCGGATCGGCACCAGATATTCGGATCTGACACCATGGTTGCCGGGCACGTAATCCGGATCATTCGGCAGGTCGGTGATCAACTGGCTCTTGCCGGTGCGCGCGCAGCGGCCAGCGGCGCCGAGCGTGACCGGCCATGGCATCCCGCCCGGCAGTTCCAGTTCGACCCGCCCCGACCACACCTCCTGCACGAAATGCGTGCGCGCCTCGTTGAGCAGGATGATGCTGGCGATCGTCACCGGCAGGCGCCGGGTGATGCAGTCCACGATCGCGCGCAGCACCGCTTCCAGCGTCTCGCCTTGCAGTGCTTCGTGCGATACCTGCGCCAGGATTTCCGTCAGCATCGCGCGTCGGCCGACCGCATCGCGTTCGTCCCACAGCGGATGCTGGCTGCGGATATCGGTGGGTATGGCCTCGGAACGCATCTATCGCCCTCGTGAGCGTCAGTCTAACGGTCCCGCACCGCCCATGCAGGCGGTCGCTTGTCGATTCCGGCTGCCCCGGATCGTCGCCAGCTAAAGTGTCGCTTCAACAGGAGTCCGCAATGTCCCTGAAAATCTTTGGCCACCCGTTCTCGTCCTACACCCAGAAGGTGTTGATCGCGCTGTACGAGAACGCCACCGCGTTCGAATTCCTGAACCTGTCGCCGGAAAATCCAGCGATCTGCGCCGAGTTTGCGGAGCGCTGGCCGATCAAGAAGTTTCCGCTGCTTGTCGAAGGCGATCGTCAGGTCATGGAAGCGACCAGCATCATCGAATATCTAGACGTGCACCACCCTGGCCCATCGCGATTGATTTCGAAGGACGCCGATGCCGCGATCGAAGTGCGCATGCTGGATCGGTTCTTCGACAACTACATTCACACGCCGCTGCAGAAGATCGTGCTCAACCAGTTGCGCGCTGAAGCCGATCGCGATCCCTGTGGCGTCGTTGACGCGCGCCGCATGCTCGAAACAGCCTACGCATGGCTCGACCGGCACATGGCCGGCCGGAAATGGGCTTCCGGCAATGTCTTCAGCCTCGCCGATTGCGCCGCCGCGCCGGCGTTGTTCTACGCGGACTGGACCCACCGCATCGATCCGATATTCGCCAACGTGCACGCCTACCGCGCGCGCTTGCTGGAGAGGCCATCGTTTGCACGTTGCGTCGAGGGCGGCCGTCCATACCGCGCATGGTTCCCGCTCGGCGCGCCCGATC
>DASUJD010000105.1:0-8059 GCA_036279455.1 Rhodanobacteraceae bacterium
CGATCAGGTGGAAATTCCGCACCTGCATGATTACGGCAAGGCCGAGAACACCGTGCTGTTGTACCAGTTCAAGCCCGACATCAACGCCTATCTCGCCACCCGCAAGGGGCTGAAAGTGCATACGCTGGCCGATTTGATCGCGTTCGACAACGCGCATGCAGCCGAGGAAATGCCGTGGTTCGGGCAGGAATTGTTCACCGAGTCGGAGGCCAAGGGGCCATTGACCGACAAGGCGTACAAGGACGCGTTGGCCAAGTTGCAACACCTGGCCGGTCCCGAAGGCATCGATGCGGCGATGAAGGCGCATCACCTCGATGCCTTGCTGGCGCCTGCGCAAGGTCCCTCGTGGACAATCGATCTCGTGGATGGCGATGGAGGCACCCCTTCTGCCTACGGCGCCGCCGCGGTGGCGGGCTACCCGGCGATCACGGTACCCGCCGGTTTCGTGCACGGCTTGCCGGTCGGAATGCTGTTCTTTGGCCACAAGTGGAGCGAACCCACGCTGATAGGCATCGCCTATGCGTACGAGCAGGCGACCCACGCGCGGCGCAATCCGCAGTTCCTCGAATCGCTGCCGGCGCCCACGGGGATTGATCCGTGGACCGGAAAATCGCACGCGTCCGCACAGCCGTCGAAGCAGGCCATCTCGTCGAAGATGTGACGGGATGTCACCGGTGTCTTACGCCGCCGCCTGCGCGGGTCGAGTCAATTGTTGCAGTACGGCCTTGGCAGCAGCTGCGGATGAGGCAGGATTCTGCCCGGTAATCAGGTTGCCGCTTGCAACGACGTGGGCCTGCCAGTCGGCAGCCTTGGAATACTGCCCACCGGCTTCCTTCAACATTTCCTCGACCAGAAACGGCACGGAGTCCGAGAGCCCGGCAGCGCGTTCCTCGGCATCGGAGAACCCGGTGACGGCCTTGCCGCGGATCAGCGGCAGCCCGAACGGGCCGAGTGCGTTGCGCAGCGCCGCCACGCCGTGGCATACCGCTGCAACCGGCTTGCCGGCAGCGTAGATCCTGTCGATGATGAGGCGGGAGTCCTCGTTGTCGGCCAGGTCCCACAACGGGCCGTGCCCGCCGGGATAAAACACCGCGTCGAAGTTTTCGGCTTCGACTTCCGCGAGTTTCCGGGTGCTGGCGAGCGCCTGCGTGGCCTCGGGGTCGGCATGAAAGCGTCGGGTCGCTTCGGTCTGGCTGTCGGCCTGTTCGCTCGCGGGATCGACCGGCGGCTGTCCCCCCGCCGGCGAGGCAAGCGTGACTTCGGCGCCGGCGTCCTTGAACACGTAGTAGGGGGCCGCCAGTTCTTCCAGCCACAGGCCGGTCGGTTTTCCGGTGTCGCCGAGCTGCCCGTGTGAGGTCAGTACCATCAGGATTCTCATTGCTGTGCTCCACAAGATCCGCGTGCCGCATCAAGGCACTACTTTCCACACTGGGGAGCGCTTGCACCGAATGCAAGGGGCAAGTGTGCGAATCGCCGGGATGTTACGCTGCGCGTAATCTTTCTGAGCGGCGACGAAATGAGCTTGATCTCGGTACCCGTTTCGTACGGTGAACTGATCGACAAGATCACCATCCTCGAAATCAAGTCGGAACGCATGTCCGGTGTGGACAAGCTGGCCAACGTGCGGGACGAATTGCAGTTGCTGGGGGGCTTGTGGTCGCGCGATCCCGCTTCACGCACCGACATTTCCATCGAACGCGCTGAATTGAAACGCATCAACGAGGCGTTGTGGGAAATCGAGGATGAAATCCGGATCAGGGAACGCGATCAAGCCTTCGATGCGCGTTTCATCGAACTTGCACGTGCGGTTTACCGCACCAACGACAGGCGTGCCGCGATCAAGCGTGCGATCAACGTGAAGCTGGGGTCGCGGCTGGTGGAAGAAAAGTCGTACCAGGATTACGGAAACCCGGAGTAGCCTGCTGCGCTACTCGCCACATCCCTGTGGCTTCCCTTCGGGCCGCTGCAGCCTGCCCCGGACCTGATCCGGGGGCATTCAGATCGGGAATCCTGCCGATTTGGTCGCGACGGCTCTTCACGGGTTTCCACCGCATCACGTCGCTGCAACGGCGGCTTCGAACTTTTCGACGACATCCTCCACGGTGATCAGGTCCATTACGCCGGGGTATTCGATCTTGGTGCCCCATGGAATCCCTGCTGCCGGCTTGTGCAGGTACTTGCGGGCGGCATCGTCGTAGCGGTCCACGCACCAGCGACGATCGGAATACGGCCCGGAACGGGCGGGATTGCTGGCCGCGTGCAGGCCCAGTACGCGCGCGCCGACCGCATTGGCCATGTGCATGGGGCCGGCATCCGGCGTGAGTACGATGGATGCGCGTTGGTACAGCGCCAGTGCATGTTTCAACGTATCCCTGCCGATCAGGTCGAGCGGACGCGTTTTCATGTGTGCGCGAACCGCATCGCCCAGTGTGCGCTCTGCTGCGGATGGACCACCGGTCAGCACCACGCGCATGTGCAAAGCCCGTGCCGCATGATCGGCGACCGCGGCATAGCGTTCCGCACGCCAGTTGCGAAGGGCGTGGCTGGATGCGGCACTGATCAGGATCGTCGCCTGACCATCTTCCGGCCACTGCGCGAGGGCCCACGCGCACGCTTCATCGGGAACGGGGATATCCCAACGGATTTCGGTCTGCTTCAGCCCCAACGGTTCGATGAAGCTTGCCATCGCGTCCAGAACGTGCTCGCCGGTGCGTGCGGGGATGCGTTCGCGCACAAACAGGCCGTGCAGGTCCCTGGCGCGTGCATGGTCGTAGCCGATCCGCCGGTCGGCACGCACGCCAAGGCTCAGCAGGTTGGCGCGCAATGCGACCTGCATGTGCAGCAGCGCATCGAAGCGGCGCTTGCCGAGTGCGCGGCGCACCGCGGAATATCCCGCGACGCCGGCAGCCTTGTCGAACACCACGAATTCGACGCCGGCAATGTCGCCGACCAGTTTGTGTTCGAGCTTGCCGATGATCCACGTCACCCGCGCGCTCGGCCACGCGGTTTGCAGCGTGCGTAGCAACGGCACCACATGGGTGACATCGCCCAGCGCGGACGTGCGCAACAAACACAGGGAGTCGAGGGGTTCGGACATGGGCCTTGCTAGACTTGGAACGTGGAAACGTCCATGCAACCAGACGCTGCATGTCATCCGGTGGACCCGCGCATTGTCGCATCCGGCAACGGTGCGATGGTGTTCGACGCGAATCCGGGTGGGGCGCCGACCCGGGACTGGTTCGACCGTTCGTGGTGGCAATCGCAGGATCGCCTGCGATCGGCAGACGGGGGACGCGGCGGCGTGGCGTTCATCGAAACCCCGGTCGGGTCGTGCGTACTGCGCCACTACCATCGCGGCGGCTGGATGGCGCCGTTGCTTGGCGATCGTTACGTATGGAGCGGTCGCGCCCGCAGCCGCGGTTTCGCCGAGTTCAGCCTGCTGGCGGAGTTGCATTCGCGCGGGCTGCCCGTGCCGGCGCCGGTCGCTGCGCGTTACCTGCGGCGCGGACCGTACTACACCGCCGACCTGATCACCCGCGAAATCGAGAACGCACGGACATTGACTGCCATCATCGGGACGCGGCGTTTCGACGCCGGCCTGGCGGAACGGGTTGGTGCCTTGATCGCGCGATTCCACGCCGCCGGCGTGGATCATCCCGATCTGAACGCGCACAATATCCTGGTTGCGGATTCGGATCTGTGGCTGGTCGATTTCGATCGCGGAGAAATCCGTGCGACGGGCACGGCATGGAAACTGGCGAATCTTGCGCGTCTCAAACGCTCGTTGCTCAAGGTGGGCGCGTGCGATCATGACGAAGCGGCGCTGGATCGCGATATCTGGATGCCGCTGATGCGTGGTTACGAACACGGCCGCGGGGACAATCGATGAAACATAGAACGCGCGCCGACACGCAAGCCCATGTCCCTGCCCCGACACCGGGTGAACGGGACGGGGTTTGGTCGCTGCATGTGCTCGGTACCGGTGCTGCGAGTGCCGTGGATCTCGGTTCTTCCGGCGCAGTGCTGGAGCGGGATGGCGAACCTGTGGTGCTGATCGACTGCGGACCCGGCACGCTCGACCATTATCTGCGTTGTTATGGTGCGCCGCCGGCGGCGGTGTTCATCACCCACGGCCACATGGACCACGTTGCCGGGCTCGAGCGGCTGTTCCATGCCGTATGGTTCGATCCGCAGCAGCGAGGCCGCGTGAAGTTGTTGGTGCATTCGAACCTGGTGCCGATCCTGCAGTCGAGGGTTGGCGATTATCCCAACGCGCTCGCCGAAGGCGGCGTCAATTTCTGGGAAGGTTTCCGGCTGGTACCGGTTTCGCGCGGATTCTGGCTGGACCGCTGGTGGTTCGATGTGTTCGCGACGCGGCATCATGTGCCGGGCACGTCGTTCGGCATCGCGTTGCGCGGGTGTTTCGCATGGACCGGCGACACCCGTCCGATTCCCGAAGTGCTGTCGGCCGTTTCCGACCCATGCACCCTGGTCGCCCACGATTGCGCATTGAATGGCAATCCGTCGCATACCGGCGTCGAGGATCTGGAGCGCGAATACCCGGTCGATCTGCGGACACGGCTGTTGTTGTACCACTACGGCAGCGAAGCCGAAGCGGTGGCGCTTCGCGAACGCGGCTTCAAGGTCGCGGTGCCTGACGGTCGCTATCCCTTGCACGCGCCGCATCCGGTGTGCGCCGAGGCAGGTTGATGATGAAACCAGAAGCGCCGCAGGCCCTGCAACACGCGCCGGCCCCGCCGGATGCGCTCGGCCGCGTGCTGGCGGACTTGCGCATCTCGGTGATCGACCGCTGCAACTTCCGTTGCCCGTATTGCATGCCGGAGGAAGCCTATCCGGCCGACCATGCTTTTTTGCGTGCGCGCGAGCGGCTGGATTTCGGGGAGATCGAACGGATCGCGCGGGTGTTCGTGTCGTTGGGCGTGCGCAAACTGCGTCTGACCGGCGGCGAGCCGCTGCTGCGACGCGACTTGCCCGGACTGGTCGCGAGGCTCGCATCGATCGAAGGGCTGGCGGACCTGGCGCTCACCACCAACGGCGCGCTGCTGCCGCGGCTCGCGCAGCCCTTGCGCGAGGCGGGGCTGAAAAGAATCACCCTCAGCATGGATAGCGTCGATGCGGATGTCTTTCGGCGCATGTCGGGCAGCCGTGGTGAGCTGGCCCAGGTCGAAGCCGCGATCGATGCGGCCGAACGCGCCGGCTTGGCGCCGCTGAAGATCAACTGCGTGGTGATGCGTGGTGTGAATGACGAGGGCGTGCTGGACCTGGTTGCACGCTTCAGGGGCACGCGGCATGTGGTGCGCTTCATCGAATACATGGATGTCGGCACCGTCAACGGCTGGCGCGGCGATCGCGTGGTACCGGGTGCGGAACTGGTTCGGCGCATCGACGCGCGCTGGCGGCTTGAGCCACTGCCCCGCGATGTCGCATCGACATCGCGGCGCTGGCGTTTCCGCGATGGCGCGGGCGAAATCGGTTTCATCAATTCGGTGACGGAACCATTCTGCGGCGGCTGCACGCGCGCGCGGTTGTCGGCAGACGGCAAGTTGTACACATGCCTGTTCGCACACACGGGCCACGATTTGCGTGCACGCTTGCGTGCGGGTGAATCCGACTCGGGGTTGCGCGCGGCCATTGCCGGCATCTGGAGTCATCGCGGCGACCGTTACAGTGAGCGTCGCGCGGAATTGCGTGCGGCGGGTGTGCTGGAACACGTCGAAATGTATCGCATAGGTGGCTGAAGTCGGTTCACGATTCGAAAGAATTCACTGTCGTCATTCCGGGTTCCCGGCAGAGCCGGCAATGGCCCCGGAATGACGATCTTGAAATGGCCCGAGGCAATGGCGTTCAATCTGGCGGCAGAGAATGCATAAACCCCGAAAGACATCGTTGACGCACGTTGATGCAGCCAACCGCCCCCGGATGGTGGACGTTGGCGCCAAGCCCATGACCACGCGCAAGGCGGTCGCGCAGGCCGTGGTGCGGTTTCCGGCTTCGGTTGCCGAGGCACTGCGCGCCGGCGGCATGCGCAGCAGCAAGGGTCCGGTGATCGACACCGCCATCGTGGCCGGCAGCATGGCGGCCAAACGAACCCACGAGCTGATTCCCTTTTGCCACCCGCTGGCGATCGAGCGGTGCAAGTTCGAAGTGGAGTTCGTTTCGGACACCGAGCTTGCCATCCGTTGTGAGGTTGCGATCACGCACAGGACCGGTGTCGAGATGGAGGCCTTGATGGGTGCGAGTGTGGCTGCCTTGACGGTATACGACATGTGCAAGGCGCTGTCGCACGAAATCGTGATCGAGTCCGTGCGGTTGCTGGATAAATCCGGTGGCAGACGGACGGTGAAGGCCGGCAGGGTCGTTGCGCGCAAGCGGGGCACCGCGCGATGAAGTACCGCTTGCTGTATTTTGCTTCCTTGTGCGATGCGGCAGGCCGTGCGGAGGAAACCGTCTCCAGCGATGCGCGCGACGTGCACGCGCTGTACGCGGAGCTTGCCTCGCGGCATGGATTCACGTTTGCGCCGGAGCGCCTGCGGGTTGCGGTCAACGGTGAGTTCACCGACTGGAGCTGCCCGCTTGCAGATGATGACGAGGTGGCATTCCTGCCGCCGGTCTCCGGCGGTTGACATGTTCTCGATCAGCGCCGCCCCCATCGATGCCATGGCGCTGCAATGCGAACTGGAAGCGACCGGCGTGGGTGCGGTCGTCTGTTTCGAGGGACGCGTACGCGACCACAACGAGGGCCGTGCGGTGAATGCCTTGTCGTACCAGGCGTATGCAGAGCTTGCCGAGACCGAAGGCAATCGGATCATCGAGGAAACCCATGCGAAATTCGCTGTCGAACACATCGTTTGCGTGCATCGCGTGGGCGATCTCGCCCTGGGCGAGGTTGCCGTGTGGGCGGGTGCGTCGGCGGAGCATCGCGCGGCGGCGTTCGACGCCTGTCGCTACGTGATCGACCAGGTCAAGATGCGGGTTCCAATCTGGAAGCGCGAACATTATGTGGACGGCGCATCGACATGGCTGCATCCGGAACCGGATCGGGCGAAATGATTGCCCGCGGACACCGATGTCGGTATCCTGCTGCGTTCACTTTCCCGGAGCGGTATCCGAGCGGTTGAAGGAGCACGCCTGGAAAGTGTGTAAGCGGCTAAACCCCGTATCAAGGGTTGTCCAAATTCGTCTGGAACGACAAAATCGTCGGGAACGATTTTGGACGACGAAGTCGGCCCCGAAGGAGCGAACCCTTGGATGGGGTGAGCAATTTGGACCCGCAGGCGGCCCCGAGCGCAGCGAGGGGTGAGCATCAGGGATGATGCGAGCATATCCCGCCCGCAGGCGGGATGAGAACAAATGTGGAGAGGTGTCCGAGCGGTTGAAGGAGCACGCCTGGAAAGTGTGTAAGCGGCTAAACCCCGTATCAAGGGTTCGACAAAATCGTCTGGAACGATTTTGGACAACCGAAGGTTGGCCCCGAGCGCAGCGAGGGGTGAGCATCAGGGATGATGCGAGCATATCCCGCCCGTAGGCGGGATGAGAACAAATGTGGAGAGGTGTCCGAGCGGTTGAAGGAGCACGCCTGGAAAGTGTGTAAGCGGCTAAACCCCGCTTCGCGGGTTCGAATCCCGCCCTCTCCGCCAGCTTTCAAAGTTCATGGTGGCCCCGTCGGCGCCTCCGCGACGATAGATCGAAAACTCCGCCAGGGCCGGAAGGCAGCAACGGTATCGCTCGACTCGTGCGCCGGAGATACGCTGGCGGGGCCGCCGCCATTTCGGGCAAGCAACCATCCATGGTGCTGGGCGCCGGTGCGGCCATCCATGGCCGCCCGTTCGAAGCGGCACGCGATGCCACCGGCATCGCGTAAACGCCGCTTCTCACCCCCCGACGACGATAGATCGAAAACTCCGCCAGGGCCGGAAGGCAGCAACGGTATCGCTCGACTCGTGCGCCGGAGATACGCTGGCGGGGCCGCCGCCATTTCGGGCAAGCAACCATCCATGGTGCTGGGCGCCAGTGCGGCCATCCATGGCCGCCCGTTCGT
>DASUJD010000106.1:0-5573 GCA_036279455.1 Rhodanobacteraceae bacterium
ATGCGACAGATCCTTCGAGACGTCCTGAAAATATGCCCGGCGCTGCGGCAGGTCGCCGTTCACGGCAACCTGCACGGCTTGCGATTTTCCGGTCGCAGGATCGTAAATGTTCAATTGGCCGAACTGTGAATAGACGATGCCGCCCGGTCCTGCGGAGGCCGAGGTGATGTCGAAGCCGGTGTTGTCGATCAGTTTGGTGACTTTTTTCGAGGAGACGTCATAGCCGAACAGCGTGATCGGTCCGTCGCGATCGGAAAGAAAGTACACCGTGTTGCCGATCCACATCGGATCGTTTTCGTTCGCGTCCTGGCCCGGAATCCTGGTGGTACTGGAATCGGAAAGCCTCGCGATCCAGATTTGCGTGTGTTGGCCGCCCTTGTACTGTTTCCAGAACGGTTCCCATTGGAAATTGGGCACATAGGCGAGCTGGCTGCCGTCGGGTGAATAGCTGCCGGATTCCGCCATCGACAGCGGCAGCTGCGTCGGCAGGCCACCCGTTACCCTGGCGGTGTAGAGCTGGTCGGGGTCGGAAGAGCTGTAACGGTGCGAACGGAACAGCACACTTTTGCCGTCGCGCGTCCAGCCCACGGCGACGTCCGGCCCGGGGTGGAATGTCAACCGTTTCGGCTGGCCGCCGGCTGCCGGAATCACATACACGTCGGTGTTGTGGTCATAGGTGCCGGTGAAGGCGATCTCGGAACCGTCGGGCGAAAAGATCGGCCCGCTCAGCAGATCCATGCCGCTCGCGATGACGTGCGCCTGGCCGCCGTTGCGCGGCACTTCCCAGAGTTCACCGCCGTATTCGAATGCGATGGTCGTTTTCGACATCGTCGGATATCGCAGCAGCAGGAGTGGCGTCGCGGCGCCGGCGATATTCCAGCCAGACAAGGCCACGCTTGCCAGCAGTATCGGCAACGCACGAATGAGTTTGCTCATGGGAATCCCCTCTACGGTCTGATTGTCGCGCTGATGCCGCAACGGTCCGCGCAAGCGTCCATCCGCCCCGCGACGCACAACAGTGCCGATTGTCACCGATTGCGAGACGGGATACCAATTTGTTGCGGCGCAACATCCGCGCCACTACCATTGCACGCCTGTGATTTCCGGAGGCATCAGCCATGGCCCAGGGCCCTGACACACCGCGCAAGAACAGCGATTGGCAATCGCTTTCGCGTCAATATTGGGACGCGTGGGCCGATGCCACGCGCAAGGCATTCGGGGCCGAATCCGGCCCGGAAGCCGGGGGCAAGATGTGGCACGAAGGCCTGGAACAGTGGTCGCGCATGTTCGATGCAAACAAGGCGCAGGATGCGCAAAGTGAAGTTGTCGAGCGCCTGTTGGCGGGCGCGCGCAGCTATTTTGCATTGCTGCAGAAACTGGCGGAGCAGGGCGCGTCCGGCAAGGCCGACCCGCAGGCCTGGACCGACATGGTGCGCGAATCCTTCAACTTTCCCGGCGCCGACGCCAGTCTCTTCGACAATCCTGTGGCGCGCGCGTTGCGCGAATTGGCTGGGCATGGCGCCAAGGGTTTCGAGCAGATGATGGAAGCGATGCAGCCGGCGATGCGCGAAGCGCGCGCGCTGCTGGATATTCCCGCGTTCGGCTACGCGCGCGAGCACCAGGAACACTACCAGCAGATGGCCAAGGCCTGGCTGGACTACCAGCACGAAACCAACCGCTACAACGCGCTGATCGCGCGTGCCAGCCGGCGTGCGTTCGAGGTGTTCGAGGACAAGCTGGCCGAGCGCGGCGAACCTGGCCGCCAGGTCGATTCCGTGCGTGGCCTGTATGACCTGTGGGTGGATGCAGCCGAAGATGCCTACGCCGAAATCGCATTGTCGGACGAATTTCGCGAAGTCTATGGCGCGCTGGTGAATGCACAGATGCGCGTGCGCCAAAACGTGCAGCGCGAAGTGGAGCGCGTCGCGGTCGATCTCGGCATGCCAACGCGCACCGAGATCGACAGCATGGGCAAGCGGCTGCACGCCTTGCATCGTGATGCAAAGAACCATGCCGAGACTCTCCCCGATCTCGCGGCGGAGGTCGCTGCGCTGCGTGCCGAAGTCGAACGGTTGAAGGCCGGCAGCGCATCGTCTGCGCGGAAATCCGTACGGGCCGCGCGCAAATCCGCGCCACGCCGCAAGGCCGCGCGCAAGGAGCAGCCGTGATGGAACCCATCCGCATCGATCCGAAACGGGCGCTGGACGAAGCCATGCGCGCGCAGCAGAAACTCGCCGCCAGCTTCAAGACCCTGCGCGAAGTCGAGGACGTCGATTACGGCGCCACGGAGAAGGAAGCGATCTACGCCGAGGACAAGGTCGTCGTGTATCGCTACAAGGGCAAGGGCAAGCCGACTGCCAAGGCTCCGATCCTGATCTGCTACGCGCTGGTGAACCGGCCGTACATGGTCGACCTGCAGGACAACCGCTCGCTGGTCAAGAACCTGCTCGGCCTGGGCGAGGACGTTTACATCATCGATTGGGGCTACCCGGACGGCGCCGATCGCTGGTTGACGCTGGACGATTACATCAACGGCTACATCCGCCGCTGCGTGGATGCGGTGGCCAAACATGCAGGCGTCAAGAGGATCAACCTGCTCGGCATCTGCCAGGGCGGTGCCTTCTCCTTGTGCTTCGCCTCGCTGCATCAGGAGAAATTGCAGAACCTGATCACGATGGTGACGCCGGTCGATTTCCACACGAAGGAAAACATGCTCTCGCACTGGACGCGCGACATGGACGTGGATCTGTTCGTGGATACCTTGGGCAACGTACCGGCCGACTTGATGAACTGGTGCTACCTCACCCTGAAACCGGTGCGCCTGAACCAGCAGAAGTACGTCGCGATGCTCGACATCCTCGACGACAAGGTCGAGCTCGAGAATTTCCTGCGCATGGAAAAGTGGATCTTCGATTCGCCCGACCAGGCCGGCGAAGCGTTCCGGGAATTCATCCGCGATTTTTACCAGGGCAACAAGCTGGTGAAGGGCGGGCTTCAGATCGGCGGCAAGGCCATCAGCCTCAAGAACATCACCATCCCGGTGCTCAACATCTTCGCCGAACAGGACCACCTGGTGCCGCCCTCGGCTGCGCGCCCGCTGGGCGAGCACATCGGTACCACGGATTACACCCAGCTTGCATTCAAGGGCGGCCACATCGGCATCTACGTATCCGGCCGCGCACAGCGCGAGGTGCCGCCGGCGATTCATGATTGGCTTGCGGCAAGAACGAAGTGACGACGGGATGTCGTCCTCCCGGTCGGCACATGGCTATGGGTTGAGCCGGGGGCCGGATCAACCGCGGCGTGGCGGCTGGTGTCCGTTTTACGTGCGCGGTGGGCTATCCTGAGCTTGTCGAATGGCTCAACGCGAACCGTGTTGACTGGAATTCGAGGATAGACGACATGAGCACCCACCCACCGCTTCGCCGTTCCCGCCGTGACAGGATGGTTGCCGGCGTGGTCGGTGGCCTCGCCGATTATTTCGGACTCGATCCCGCCCTTGCGCGGATCATCTATGTGCTGGTTTCGATTTTTTCGGTGGCATTTCCGGGCATCATCGTCTACATCATCCTGTGGATCCTGATTCCGCAAGAAGATTGAGCCAAGGACCGATCGCTTGCCGTTGCATGAATCTTGGTTTCTCGACGACGCGTGACCGCGCATCGCGCGTGCTACGCTTCGCAGTCGTATGGAACGTGCGAAGCTCGAATCGACGATGCAAGCTCGAAGTGATACGGCGATGCACGATGGCTTGCGCGCAGTGCGGTGGTCGGGTGATCGCCTGCATCTGCTGGATCAGCGCAAATTGCCCTTCAATGAAACGTGGCTCGATTGCCGCGACGTCGGTGAAGTCGCCGACGCGATCCGCGATCTGGTGGTGCGGGGCGCCCCTGCGATAGGGATCGCGGCGGCGTGGGGCGTGGTGTTGGCAGCGCAACGCGGCGATGATCTCGACGCCGCGATGGCCACGTTGCGTGCGGCACGTCCCACTGCAGTGAACTTGATGTGGGCGCTCGATCGCATGCGTGCCCGCATCGATGCCGGCGAGGACGCGGCCGCGCTCGCGAATGAAGCCGACAGGATCCAGAGTGAAGACCTTGCTGCCAACCACGCAATGGGCGCCCTGGGTGCAGCATTGATCCAGCCCGGCAGCGGCGTGCTGACGCATTGCAATACCGGTTCGCTCGCGACATCCGGGTTCGGCACGGCGCTGGGCGTGATTCGCACCGGTTATGCGTCAGGCAGCATTGCCCGCGTCTATGCCGGTGAAACGCGGCCCTGGCTGCAGGGCGCGCGCCTGACCATGTGGGAATTGCAGCGCGACGGCATTCCCGCAACCCTGATCGCGGATTCTGCCGCGTCGCACCTGATGAAATCGGGTCAGGTGCAGTGGGTGATCGTGGGCGCGGATCGCATCGCGGCCAACGGTGACACCGCCAACAAGATCGGCACCTACCAGCTCGCGATCACGGCCAAATACCATGGCGTGAAGTTCATGGTGGTGGCGCCGTCGACCACGGTCGATCCGGCAACGGCTTCGGGCGAAGCCATCGAGATCGAGCTACGCAATCCGGATGAGTTGCTGGGCTACGCGGGACAACGCACGGCGGCCGAAGACGCGCTGGCCTGGAATCCCGTGTTCGACGTGACGCCGCACGAATTGATCGATGCGTTGGTGACCGAGCGCGGTGTGATCATGCGGCCTGACGTTGGCGGGTTGCGTGCGGTATTCGGGACTTCGAGCGTGCGCTGAAATGTGGCACCTGCCGAAGCAACTCGCATGGTTCGGCGTCGGCGGTTTCATCGGTTTCATCGTCGATGCCGGCATTGTGCAGTTGCTGGTCAGCGAACTCGACGTCGATCCATACGTCGGGCGCCTGTTTTCATTCGTGTGCGCCGCGACCGCGACGTGGTTGTTCAATCGCCGGTTCACCTTCCGCGAGCGTGGCGACTACACACTGTTCGGCGAGTGGTCCCGTTACATGGTCGCGATGTCGGCGGGCTTCGCGCTCAATTATCTGACCTATGCGCTGGTCGTGTATATCTCGTCCTTCGTGCAGGCCTGGCCCGCGATCGGCGTGGCGGCTGGCTCGTTGCCGGGTTCGGCGGTGAACTTTCTGGGTGCCCGGCAATGGGTGTTTTCGCGTACCCGGAAAGCGACGAAAGACAAGCCTGGAAGCGCACCCGGACGCACTCCATAACCATCTGTAACCATTGATATTTTTTGATCTGTTTTCGTTGCATCTGTGGTACAATTCCGAAGTTGAATTCCAGGCGCGGGTTGCGTTCGGAACCCGCGCCTTTTGCGTTCGTCCCATACAGGAAACAAGCGGATGGCGGAGCCGGCCAGTGAAGTAATTCGCGTCAACATCGAAGACGAGATGCGCCAAAGCTACCTCGATTACGCAATGAGCGTGATCGTGGGCCGCGCGCTTCCGGATGTGCGCGATGGCCTGAAACCGGTGCATCGCCGCGTGCTGTTCGCGATGAACGAACTGGGCAATGCCTGGAACAAGTCGTACAAGAAATCAGCGCGCGTGGTCGGTGACGTCATCGGTAAATACCACCCGCAT